>CAZVLE010000081.1:0-18799 GCA_964627855.1 uncultured Syntrophomonadaceae bacterium
GAAGGTGTATTTCATCCTTCGGTTACCAAAATGGTTTTAGAAAATCATAAGTCGCATACCATAGTTCAAGACACATTGAAAGGTAAAGAACTGCTTACAACAGGCTGTCCCGTTTTTAATGATGATGGCAGTATTTTTAGGGTAATTGTAAACATTCGAGACGTATCACAATTATTCGAGCTCAAACAAAAACTTCGAGAAACAGAAATTTTAAAAAATGGGTATTACTACGAGTTAATCGAATCAGGGAATTACAGAAATTACACTGAAGAGCTTTTCATTAATAGCGACCAAATGGTAAACCTTGTAAAATATATCCATAAGTTTGCCTCTTCAGATTCAACAGTTTTAATATCAGGAGAATCAGGCGTCGGAAAAGGGTTAATTGCTCACTTAATTCACAAGCTTAGCACACGAAAGGATAAGCCATTTATTAATGTCAACTGTGGTGCCATTCCGGAAAATTTGCTTGAAAGCGAGCTTTTTGGCTATACGGGTGGGGCTTTCACGGGAGCAGACAAAAAAGGTAAAATTGGTAAAATTGAACTGGCTAATCATGGTACGCTTTTTTTGGATGAAATTACTGAATTACCTTTTAACCTGCAGGTAAAACTGCTGCACTTTGTGCAAGAGAAAGCTATTTCCAGAATCGGGGATGATAAAAAAACAAACCTCGACATTCGAATCATAGCTGCGACAAATCGAGACATTAATGAAATGGTTTCGAAAAAACAGTTCAGAGAAGACTTATTTTTCCGACTTAACGTTATACCAATCGAAATACCTCCTTTAAGGGAAAGAGTTGAAGATATTGAGCCGTTGACAAACTTTTTCTTGGATAAATTAAATAAAAAGTATCGCTGTCAAAAAGGTCTTGATGCAGAAGCAATAAATTATTTAAAGAAATATAACTGGCCAGGAAATGTAAGAGAACTTGAAAACCTCGTAGAAAGGCTGGTAATCATTGTTGATGAAAATTTAATCAGGGCTTCCCATCTGCCACGTCATATAATTGGCGATGATTGCGACAACAAGGCTATTAAGACAGAAAATAAGTTCTCCACAATAGAGTTGCAACCACTTGAGCAAGCCAAACAGCTTTTAGAAAAAACTATACTACAGAAAGCTGCATCACTCTGTAATAGTACTTATGAAATAGCTAAAGAGCTAAATACCAGTCAACCAACGATCGTACGAAAGATGAAAAAATATAGTATTAAACTTAACCATTAGCCCTCTGTACATTTCTATTCATACCCAAAGATTTGAGATTCCTTATCTTAAAATCTCATTCAAGAGGGTAGCGGGTTGACCAGGAACATCTTTTTAATCAGTACATCATAACATTTGGAATTATACTCAAAGCCGGATTCGCTAAAATTCTGTCTTCGCCTGAATGATCCAATTGATCGAATTTTTTTACCACTATTATTTTGATGGCTTAAGTTTTTGCACAAGGTTTATTCGATAGTGATCTGCTGCAGCCAATGTTGTACTTTTGGACTCCTTGGTATCATACTTCAGCTTTTGGACTTTATGGGGGTAGCGTAAACACCAGATTAGCTGCTCACACAGTTGTATTTTACGTTGTCTTATCAAAACGCTGCCTGGGAGTAAGGGGTTCGTTATTTATATGTGCTAAAATTAAACAGATAGCGCAATTAAAAACCAGGTGGAGGTGGCACTATTGGCCGGCGCAGAAGAACTGGAAAGAGAATACGTACTTCGCTCATGGTCTATGCAAAAAAACATGCCCTATGAAGAGATTACCGGTGCCGAAGGGTGCTGGTTCTGGAACAGGGAAGGGAAGAAATATCTCGACTTCTCCTCTCAGTGGATCAATACGAACATTGGCCATCAACACCCCAAGATCGTGAAAGCTATTAGTGAACAGGCAGGCAAGCTTTGTTATATTGCCCCCAGTTTTGGTCATGAACTTAGAGGTGAACTGGCTCGTTTAATCATCGAACACTCTCCGGGCGATCTTACCAAGGTCTTTTTTACAGTTGGGGGTGGTGAATCCAATGATACAGCCATTAACCTCGTTCGCCAGGTAACCGGACGCCATAAAATTCTGGCCCGTTACCGCTCCTATCATGGCTCGACCCTTGGTGGCCTGAGCATTACAGGTGACCCACGCCGCCACCCTGCTGAGCCCCTGCTGCCGGGCGTAGTAAGAATTTTTGATCCTTACTGTTACCGCTGCAGTTTTGGCCAATCTTATCCCGCCTGTAACCTGGAATGCGCCGAACATATCCGCGAGACCATCCTTTATGAAGACCCGGCAACTGTCGCAGCTGTTTTTATTGAACCGGTAACCGGTACTAATGGTGTCTTCATTCCGCCCCCCGAATATCTGCCCAGGATCAGGGATATATGTGATCAATTTGGCATCCTGCTGGTAGCAGATGAAGTCATGTCAGGTTGGGGCCGCACCGGCAAATGGTTCGGGGTAGATAACTGGAATGTCGTACCTGATTTGATGACCATGGCTAAAGGTTTGACCCAGGCTTATGTTCCCCTGGGTGCGGTAGTAGTTAATGAAAAAATAGCCAGGCATTATGACGATCAATTATTCTGCTACGGACTCACAGCCAGCGGCCACCCCCTGGCCTGTGCCGCCGGCATAGCAACAATAGAAGTTTATGAAGAAGAAAATCTGGTTGAGCACTCAGCGATGATGGGACAAAAACTGGCAAAGAGACTGCATGAGCTTGCAGAGAAACATCCTTCCGTTGGCGAAGTGCGCTCCCTCGGTCTGTTTGGAGCAATTGAACTGGTCAAAAATCGTCAAAGCAGGGAGCCTTTGTCTCCCTGGAACGGCCCTGATCCCGGTATAATGAGCCAGATCAAGCTGCAGTTGCAGCAGGCGGGAGTATATCTATATCTGCGCTGGAACTACATGATTATTGCGCCACCCCTGACGATTAATGACGCTGAGCTTAAAATGGGATTAGATGCTATCGGTGAAAGTCTGGCAGTGGCTGATAAAGCGGTCGTTTAATAACGGCCGAACCTGCCAGTGCCGAAGCCAACACTCTATCTAAGGAGCACTCATGTGCCAGGTTTAGATCCAATTGATCTTAATAGCGCCATCTGGGACCTTCTTCGGTATCTTCAAGAACTACTCCGCTACTCTGTAAAATATTACGAATACCATCGGCCTCAGACCAGCGCTTCTCTTGGCGGTAATCTTCCCGGAGATCAACCAGCGCATTCACCAGTGCTACAAATTTACGGGGAATAATCGTTGAAGCCCGGTTGATACCCGTACCGGCAAGAACGATCATTTCCCGGTAAAGCTCCCTGCCCTGAGAAATAAACTCAGGATTTTCTAACTCCAGCTGCCCCTGCCAGAGAAGCCTGTCAGCTTCGAGTAACATCGTGACCATAGCAGTTGTATCATTATCCTCCAAAGCCTGGTAAAAATTCCTTTCGATGTCGTGCATCGCTTGCCAGAAAGACGATCCGACTTCCAACGCAACAGCGTCTTCTGCCGCTGACCCAGGAGCTATTGTACTTTTGCTGCCATTCACAGCCAGCCCCTCTTGCATGCAAAGCAGCTCATCAAAACCAATCTTTTCGTGCCGCCCGTACTGCTTTTCAACCCCGTCACACCTGATGGTCACCTGACCGATACCTTCAACTAGAGCTTCACGGGAAGAAAAATTTAGGATACAGGCTGTGTGTTCATCAATGCCAAGGATAGTAGTGCCTGAGGGAAGATCTTTTTCCAGGCTGCGAAACCTTCTCTCACCCATATAGCAAAAGCGGGTATCATGGTTCCCTCCTTCAGCATTATTCCAGTGGGGAATGACCACAAGATCCAGCCCAAGATTACCCACTATATTCAAACCCTCAATCCAGTGCAAAGGTTCACCAACCTTGTATATTTCATAAACGGGAAGAGTGTGACTACCTGCAGTTAGCGCAGCTGCGCTGGCAATGGAAAGACAGCCACCCCTTGTGACCATGGCAGAGAGCAGAGCAGGGATTGGTGTCTCTTTTAACTGCCGGACTGTATATGTTGGGCTGCCGGGACCAATTAAAACATAGCCGGCTTCACCAACGAGGTGATAGGTTTTTTCTGCCTCAGGAGAAGATAGAAATTCAGTTGACTTGAATGAGGCAACTTCCATGCTCTGGCCAACCTGATTTTTAAAATATTCAACTGCCCGGCGAGAAAGTAGGTCGACATTTTCCTGAAAACCTGCCGGTGTATCGAGGAATATTGTTTTTCCCTGCTCTTCTACCCCTGTCATTAGCATTTTATGCATTTCCACCATCGTGGCTGATAATTCACCCGAACCGATCAAAGCAACGCTACCCCTGACCATGATTTAAGCCCTCCCTTTCCTTTCATAGATAATTTCTTTATTTGATCGATTTTTCCTGTGTTGGATAGATAAAGCAAACATAAATAACTCATTCGGTTTTAGAGATCCCGTTCCTAGACAAGACTGGAAAAACAGCCGGAAGGTTAAAAGCTGCCTCCTGTTGAATTACTCTGCCTATTGAGCCCTTTTCAAAATGGGAGGGATTCTAATGTTCGGAAAGGTTGTCGAGGACTCCACCCAGATTGGTGGAAGTGAAATGTATTATCTTACCTTCGGTAAGGGCAAGGAACATCTGGTTATCATACCAGGCCTGAGCGAGGGGTTAAAAACAGTAAAGGGTACCGGCTGGATGATGTCCCTTCTTTACAGGCAATATGCTGCAAACTATCGCATCTGGATCTTCAGCCGCAGGAACGTACTTCCGCAGGGTTTTACCACCAGGGATATGGCCGGAGATCTGGCCGAAGCAATGGAGAGGCTAAAGCTGAATGCGGTAAGGGTAATGGGGGTATCACAAGGCGGCATGATCGCCCAATGGCTCGCTATAGATAATCCTGATAAAGTGTCCAGGTTAGTCCTGGTAGTAAGCCTGGCCAGGCAAAATGAAGTTGTTCGGGCGGTTATAAACAGTTGGATTAAAATGGCCGAGGAAGAACGTTTTGCAGAACTGACAATCGATAGTCTGGAAAAGAACTATACAGCCAGATACCTGCGCAGACTGCGCCCTTTTTACTGGATTTTGAGAAGAATCGGCAAGCCTGAATCTAAAGAACGCTACCTTATACAAGCCAGATCCTGTCTGACCCATAATGCTCACAGTGAGCTTTCTAAAATCAAATCTCCGACCCTCGTAATAGGGGGCGATTCGGATCAGATCGTCGGAAACGCAGAAGTTCAGGATGAGCTGGCCACCGCCATTCCCGGCAGCCAGCTGGTAGTCTACGAAGGACTGGGGCATAGTGTTTATGCCGAGGCAAAGGATTTTAACCGCCGCGTTCTAAACTTCCTGAGTAACCATTAATTGCTTTTAGCTTATCGAGCCTTTTTCAGGGCCTCGATCCTTTCTTCAAGGGGCGGATGAGTCATAAACAGGCTTCTCAAGGATGATTTTTGACCCTGCTTACCACTGATACCAAAGGCACTCATCTGGTCTGGAAGGGGTTGAGCAGTGCTGCGGCGCAACGCTTCCAGGGCGGCAATCATTTTATCCCGGCCGGCAAGATCACTGCCGCCGGCATCAGCCCGAAACTCCCTCCGCCTGCTGAACCACAACACAACGATCGAGGCCAGAATGCCGAAGATAATCTGCGCTAAAAAAGTAGTCAGGAAAAAACCGATGCCGTGCCCTCTTTCATTTCTGAAAATGACTCGATCGACAAAATAGCCTACAACCCGCGAGATAAAGATTACAAAGGTATTGACAACCCCCTGGATCAAAGCCATGGTTACCATATCACCGTTAGCAACATGGCTAACCTCGTGCCCAAGAACTGCCTCCACTTCATCGCGGTTCATGTTGCTCAAAAGGCCGGTGCTCACTGCAACCAGGGCATTGTTGCGACTCATCCCCGTTGCAAAGGCATTTGGAGAAGGTGAATCAAATATGGCCACTTCCGGCATACCGATACCGGCATCTTTTGCCTGTTTGCTAACCACATTCAATAACCAGTTTTCAGTATCGTTTTGCGGTTTGCCAATTACCCTGGCCCTGGTCATGGCTTTTGCCGACCACTTGGATATGGCCAGGGAAATAAAAGCCCCTCCAAAACCGATCACAGCGGCAAATATGAGGAGTGCGGTGGTATCCAACCCGACTCCCTGCTCATCAAGAATACTGTCAACCCCTAAAATACTCATAATAAAACTAAGCAACAAGATTACTGCCAAATTGGTAAGAATAAACAGGAATACTCTTTTGATATTAACTACCTCCCCTTTTCAGGTAAGCTCTGATTCACAGTTAATTATAGCAAATAAAATTCATCAATGGCATCCACCGGTTTCGACAAAATAGATATTCTTTCTTTAACCGCAATGTTCTAAATTCCTGCTGTTGCGCTTTTGCATAATATAAACATGGTGTATAATCACAGGGATACTTTGAATCCCGGGAGTGTATGAGTGAAAATAGATCTGCATGTTCATACCGGCCATTCCTACGATGCCACGGGTAGCCCTGAAGAAGTGCTCACCCGGACCAGGGAAGTGGGATTGGATGGAATCGCTATAACCGAACATAATTCCTACGAAAAAACTAAAACTTTTCTTGAACTGGCACCCAGTTATAATCTTGCTGTGTTTGCCGGCGCAGAAGTACCCACCATCAACGGCCATTATCTGGTTTTCACTGAAGAGATTGGCCACTGGAACCGCTACTGCCGGATGCTATACAAGGCTCAGGAAATCATTGATGAAGCAAACAGGTTAGGCGGCGCTGTCATAGCTGCCCACCCTTATCGCCTGGGATTAGGTTATGGGGGAGAGGCTGTAAAAAAATTGCATGGTCTCACCGCTATAGAAGTTTATAACGGGGGCAACAATCATAATGACAATAAATTAGCCCTTGAACTCGCGGCAACCCTTAATCTGCCCGGAACGGGAGGCAGTGATGCCCACTGCATCAAGGATATCGGACGCTGCTACACCGAATTCTTTACTCCCCTGCAAACCCTTAATGATTTGATTGCAGCTCTTAAGGCAGGGGAATACCTGGCAAGAAATAGCGGGGCACTGAAAAAATAGCAGTGTGCCGCCTGCCATAGTGCTTTGAACAACAACACCAGGTATGATCCATACCAAAAAGAACTAAACGGTTCATTTAGCTGACAGGTAAAAATCTAAATGTGAATATTTACCAGTGATGCTTAAAGAAATTAACCTCATCAGCATAGGCTGCCGTTAAAGACTCAAGACGGGCCAATTCTTCACCAAGTAGAGTCTTGTGTTCAGCGGCAATAGTAATATTTTCTTCCACTTCGCTAACATGAGAAATGCCAACTATAGCTGTGCTGATAGGGTGAGAGAAAACGTAGTCAAGGGCCTGCTTCATAGAGGAGATCCCTTCATCACGGAATATGCGGCTGACGGCGGTCACCTTCATGCCAATTATACCCATTTCGAGCCTGACGGCTTCCGGTAATAATTTGTCTTTAAATGAGGCATAATGAACATCACCGGCATTGAAAGACATTAGCAAACAATCAAAGGAATAAGTTTTAATGCCCCTCAAAAGTACTTCGGGATCTTTGTGACCAGTTATACCAGTAAAGTGAATAACACCCTGGCTCTTTAATTCTTCAAGAGCTCTGATGGCACCATCTTCAGCAAGAGCACTGTTTAAATCATTATCTGTCCTGATATTATGAAGCTGGTAGAGATCCAGATGATCTGTGCGTAAGCGTTTAAGGCTGTTCTCAATCTGACGCATCGTCCCCTCGTAACTTCGGTCAGCAGTCTTCGTGGCAAGAAAAACATCCCCGCGGCGATACTCCAATACCCGGCCAATATTGCTTTCACTGCCACCACCGCCGTAGGCCGGTGCAGTATCGATGTAATTAACCCCGAGATCAAGGGCCCGGTTGATGATTTCTTCAGCTTCATCTGCCCTGGCGCTTTGCTCCAGTGTAGATTCGCCCCCTAAACTAAAAAGTGACACGGCAAAACCCGTTTTACCGAGCATACGCCTGTTATTAACCATAGTACCAGCTCCCTCTGAACCTGATGCCTCTTCCTCGGGCTCCTTACTTTTTCCTACCTCGACAGGAGAGCCAATGTCTCTGCCAGGGTCAACAGACTGATCTTCACCATCATCATCAGCAAAACTATCATCAAAACGACAGGCAAGACCACCAAAACCAAAGAAAAACAGAACAGCAAATATCCAACTGCTTAGTTTCTTAATAAAGGATCGCCTCTGCATATCCAACACTCCGTTTTAGGAATTGCTGCTATTTGCATATTCGTTTTTCCTCCCCCGAAAACCTTTATTCACCCTCGCCGGCCAACCTGCCAATCATTTGCCATTACTAGAATAATAGGTAAAAAATATTTGAACATAAGCAGGTATGAGGTTTTGCAAAGCCAATATAAATAATGTCAGACAGTTTAACAGGCAAGCCGGAATAAAGGAGCCGGAAAGTCGGTGGCGAAACTTTGATAAAAGTACTTTTTGCCGAGCTTAGTAAAAATGATATCAAAAACCAAAAACCTTTCCCTGGGGGTTGACATTAACAAGCGGGCTACAGGCTTTTAACGCAAACTGGGCTTTGTCTTATATGAAAATCAGAAAAGCGATTTGCTACTGAACTAAAAACTGCAGGATAGATAAATTCCCTGACTAGGGACAGGAGATGTTTAGCTAATGAAAAAATGCTTGCTCATAGCCACTATTTTTCTATACGCTTTTTACGCAGTTTCCTGCGCCAGCGGAGGTAGAGAACCTTTTACGGACAGACAACCTGAGGTAAGAGTTCTTGAGACCCTTGAAACCCGCTTGCATGATGCAGTTTCTAGCAGTGAAAAACTTGAGATGACCGCAATTGGTGAGGTACACTATGCAGACTATCGCGCCCCTATTTGGGTTGTTTCTTATCATCCCGGCCCTGATCCTGATTACCACCTTCTGCTCTGCGGAGGAATTCATGGCAATGAACCTGCCGGAGTGGAAATAATGATTCACTTCATTGAGATGCTGGCTGACAATGAAGAAAAATATCATAATTATTCAATTGATATCATCCCTCTCATCAACCCCTGGGGGTGGAGTCACGATTTACGCTTCAACCAGCAGGGTATAGATGTTAACCGGGACTTCGCCTCTTTCGAAAGCCAGGAAGCAATATTGGTTAGCGAATTCACCACAAAAAAACGCTATGATTTGATTATTGACTGCCATGAAGATCCTGATGCATCAGGTTTCTACATTTACCAGTATGCCAACCGTAATCAGCAGTTGAGCAGAAATATTATTGAAGTAATTCGCAAGCTTGACTATCCAATTGAGCAGGACGTTAACATGATTATCCTTAAAACAGATGACGGTTTGATCGATGCCCCGCTGTGGGGTTTGTATTATATGAAAATGACCGGTCAGCTGAGCATGACCAATTATTTCCGTCTGAATCATAGTGACCTGGTTTACACGATTGAGACCCCAACCGAATTGCCCTGGGAGAGCCGCATCACCATGCAGCAAAAAGCGGCTGAAATGCTCATCGAAAGCCTGCAATAGAAAAAGCACAAGCCGGGAGATTATCCGCTCTGACGAAAGAAACTGATTATGCAAATTGGTGGCAGACAGAGTTTTTTTCTGTAAATTCTACAGTCCGGGGATAAAAATTCCAGGAAGGACAAAAATAACCTGGCCTTTTGCCAATTCTTTTAAATTGACATGAACAATGCCTTTTTGATACTATTTCTTCATAATTACAATCAGAAACGGGGTCATCAGCGAATATGAAAAAGGACTTATACAGGCAACTGCAAGAAAAACTGGACGGTTACGCGGTTGGTTTCCCGGCAACCGAATCAGGCGTAGAAATTGAGATCCTCAAAAAGCTATTTAGCGAAGAAGATGCAGAAATCTTTCTAAATCTAACACCCTCGGTGGAAAAACCGCAGGATATCGCCGCTCGCTTGAACCTGCCGGAAAAAGAGTTAAGCGAAAAACTTGAAGATATGGCTTCACGGGGACTGCTTTTTCGCCTGAAGCGAAATAGTGAGGCAAAATATGGCGCCACTGCATTCATCCACGGCATATTTGAATTTCAACTGCCCCGTATCGATCAGGAGCTCTCCACCCTGATGGAACGTTACCTGGATGAGGGTTTGGACAAGTCAATGATCAATGTTAAAGGTACCTTTTTGCGAACCATACCGATTGCCAAGTCAATTGCCCCTGAACACCATATTGCCTCGTTAGATGACGCCGCAGCCATTTTAAGGCAGGCCACAAAAATCGTCCTGGCCGATTGTATCTGCCGCAAAAGTAAAAATTTAACCGGTGACTCCTGCAAAGCGCCGCTTGAAGTTTGCTTTCTCTTTGGCTCAATGGGTCAATACTACCTGGATAACCAGATGGGCAGGGAAATAGATACCGAGGAGGCAATCAAGATCGTGGCCAAAGCCCAGGAAGCTGGTCTGGTAACCCAGCCGGCCACATCGGCTAATCCAACCGGGATGTGCAACTGCTGCGGAGACTGCTGCGGGGTACTGGCCTCAATAAAAAGAGCTCCTTCTCCGGCCGACCTGGTTTATTCAAATAATTTTGCCACGGTTGATAGTGATCAATGCACATGGTGCGGAGAATGCGCTGAAAGTTGCCATATGGCTGCGATCGAAATTGCGGAAGACGGCCCGGCCAACATCCTGGAAAACCGCTGTATAGGCTGCGGAGTATGCGTGCCCCGCTGTCCTTCCGAAGCCATTACCCTGAAAGAAAAACCGGCCCATAAACGCCAGCCATTACCGCAAAACAGCCTTGAGCAGATGATGCAAATGCAAATAGTAAGAAGTCAACCCTGATAAATTTAAGCAGTTCAGCTGCTTTGCTTGACCTTATTAATTTCATCATCAAGCCAGTCACACCATTGATCCAAACCTTCTCCGGTCTTAGAGGAGGTTTGGAAGATTTTCATGGCGGGGTTCAACCTGTGCACTCTTTCCTCAAGCAGGCTCATGTCAAAATCAGAACTGCCCAGGTAATCGACCTTACTGATGACCAGGGCATCGCACACAGAAAACATTAGCGGGTATTTAAGGGCTTTATCATCACCTTCGGGAACACTTAATAGCATCACCTTTTTGTTGGCCCCTAAATCAAACTCGGCGGGACAAACCAGGTTGCCAATATTTTCTATGATCAGGACATCAAACAGAGCTAATTCAAGACCGGCAAGAGCTTCCCCGATCATCGGCGCATCAAGATGGCATGCTCCCCCTGTGCGCAGTTGAACAGCAGGCACATTTTCAGCAGCAACCCGGTCCGCATCAACCTGCGATTCGATATCTCCTTCGATTACAGCAAAGCGATAGCTCTGTTTCATCCGGCGCAGGGTCTCAATGATCAAGCTGGTTTTACCGGCCCCTGGTGAAGCCATCAAGTTAAGCATGAAAATCCTGTTTTCCTTGAGCTGCGCCCTGATTTCTGCAGCCAGGTTCCGGTTATCGGAAAGAATGCTTTCCCTGACATCGATCATGCGTACCTTATCCACTAGATCACCCCGATGCTTTCAATTAAAAATTCATTACCCCCGACCAGCTCATTTTCCAGGCCTCCGCAGGCTGGGCACTGGAGATCATCTCTCCTGATATCAGCATGGAATAAACCTGTGCAGGCAGCACATCTGAGCGACAGGGGAACCTTTTTTAATACAATCTCTGCTCCTTCAGCAATTGTTTCACGGCTCAGGTAGTCGAAATAGCGCTGCAGCCATTCCTCTGTCAGGTCTCGCAATTCACCGGCCTGCAGGTTAATGCTGACCACGCGGCTGGCCTGGTTTTCTTCCGCATACTTCAAAACTATTTTAAGCACTTCCCCGGTAATTGCCAGCTCGTGAATGACGAAAACTCCTTTCCTTCTAAAGACCATAAAGGCCACAGTTGTGCCTGCTGATGGCCGGCGTTGCTAATATTGTAATTAATTATAGCCCTGATGGCAACAAACCTGATTTCCTTTAAAAGTTTTTCATGCCGTTGCAGGCAGGATTACCGAAAAATAGCCCGAACCTCTATTTTAGAAAAACATATACCTGGAGGGGATGATCAAAGAGCAGTCCATAAAACAGTATCAGGACATCTTGTTGTTTAGTGATTCAATAATAGTTTAGACAGGAGGCTTTACCGATGACTGAAGCTACGCTGCAAGCGCTTGAAGGCTTGAGGGATTTAACCACCTTTAAATGGTACGGTATCTCCCTGTTGTTAATCGTCTTTTATATTTACAGCAAGGAAATTAGACTGGCCCGCACAACAGGAAACTGGGATGCCCTTTTTTGTGCCCTGGCAGTATTCGGCATGGATTTCTTCAATGAAACCTGGAATGGTTGGGTTATGCACCTGACCGGTTATTCCGCTTTTTGGACCGTGCCGGGCGAAACAGCGCTGCGCACGATGGTTGGTTGGAACCTGGAAATCATGTTCATGTTCTCCCTGGCCGGTTTTGTCTTCTACTACAGCCTTTCTGATAGCACCATTGAAAAAATCTTAGGGCTGCCCGAAAAATGGGTTATGGCTGTTTTCCTGGCCGCTTTTGCAGTTTTTGTCGAATGCCTCCTTAATATCGGCGGCCACCTTGTCTGGGTCTACCCCTTCTGGGAACTATCCTTTAAAGGAGTCTGGCTAATCTTCCTGATCGGTTACTTCCATTTTTTCTGTGCCGCCATCTGGGTAATCACCAGGAAGACAATGAAGGAAAAAATAATAATTCTTGCCGGGATCTACCTGCTGCCAATTATTATGAACATTGTGGCCCTGGGTATACTGGGCTGGGTCTATTAGCATTTAAGGCATCGAAAAACCAGTTCTATAAAATTTAAAGGAGAATGATCGGTGGGTTTGAATCTGAAAACACTTTGCCTTTTCATAGTCATTTCAGTCTTCTTGGCCGGACTGCCCAACCCAGGATTAGCTTCTACACCTCATGAAGGGCTTCTTCACTCCGGAATCACAGAAGATTCTCCTGGAACAGATAGCAAATACCCCTCAGATCGACCGGATCATAATTTGCTCATCCCAATTCGGCAAACCTCTCAATCAAAAGACTTCCTGAAAACAGGCTCTTTTTTCCTGGTTCAAGATAGCTGGGAAAAGTGGGGAGCACTGGAGCAGTTGAGTTATTCAACCTCCCATCCGGGAGGAATAGAATTGAGTCCGGTCCATGGAGAAACCCGCCGGCAGGGTGTTTTCACTACGAAAGTGCTTGAGACTGAGAAAGCTTTCTCTCACCTTGTCCCCTTCTGGAATGTCATCACTCCGGGTGACAGCGAGGTAATAATAGAAGTCAGGGTCAAGATCGCTGACACAAGATGGACTGACTGGCAGCAGTTGGGGATATGGGGTCAGAATATTAAATCTCGCTCTTATTCCAACAACAGCTCTAACCAGGGTTATCCTTTTCGCGTAGATATAGACATCTTTGAAATACTGCATGAAGCAAGAGCCAGTCATTACCAGATGCGCATTACCCTTAAAGATTCATCGGGTAGTAATTCCCCGGTGTTAACCTCCCTTGGGGCTACAACCTACAGCCATGAAACTGAACCCTCTTCAACAGCTAACTCTGATTGGGTAGGTGAATTAATGGTTCCCCGGCGCTCCCAAATGTTAGAAGGCGCCTCCATTAGAAATAATATTTGTGGTCCGGTCTGTCTCGCCATGGTTCTCGAATATCTTGGTCACCGCGAATCATCATCTTCAGTTGCCTCCCACTGTTACGATCACGGTGCTAAAATTTATGGTAACTGGTCATTTAACGTAGCCTATGCCGGCAGCCTGGGCTACAGAGCATATATAAACTATTTTCACAGTCTTGAAAACGTAAAGGAACATATTGCCAGAGGCAATCCGGTCATAGCCAGTATTCGATTTGGTCCTGGAGAATTAAAAAACTCCCCTATTAACTCAACAATCGGTCACCTCGTTGTAATAACTGGCTTCAAAGTTGATGAAGATGGAACAGAGTGGGTTATTGTAAACGACCCATCGGCACCAGACAGCCACAGTGTGCGTCGTGAATACCTGGCCAGTGAATTTCAGGAGGCCTGGATAGGAATTGTTTACATCATAGAAAAAAGTCAAAACACTGCTCAATTAAAAACTCTGCAAGGCGACCTGAATATGGATGGCAGCACAGATGTTAAAGATGTCATTATTGCGATGCGGCACATTTTGGAGGTGGATATTCTAACGAAGGAGTTAACGGTTAAAGCAGATATTAATAACGATGGTGAAGTAAATATTTTAGATGTTGTGCTAATTATGCAAGAAGCACTGGGAATAGTTAGCCGATAATTAAATTTACCATGATACTACAAATATAGCTTTTACGGCATTGTGACCCTCTCCAGTTCAAACTCTGGTTCGCCGATCACGACAAGGCCGAGGTCGCCGTTTACCGTGACCAGTTCTCCCGTTTCGATCAACTCTGTAGCCCGGCTAACTCCGTTGACCGCCGGAATATTCATTTCCCTGGCAATAATCGAAGAATGAACCAGCATCCCACCCCTTCTTTCGACAATGGCACCGGCCAGGGAAACAAGAAAGGTCATCTGTGGCTGTACAGCGTCAAAAATAAGGATCTCCCCCTGCTTGATATCTTTAAAGTCTTCGATACCCTTAATGACCCTGGCCTTCCCTGTGGCCGTTCCCGGAGAAGATGGCTGACCAACCAGCTGTCTTGGCTTAAGGTCCTCTCTTCTTGCGTTTTCTGCCTTCACTTCAACCACAGTCAATAAGGGCATCGTGTTTGTATGCAGAGCTTCCAGAACCGCCTCCCAGTCTTCCAGGATAATTTTTTCCGGAATTGTTAGCGGAAGACCATTTTCACTCAAACGAGCCAGCCCTTCCCGTATAAACTGCAGCAGCTGGTTTTCAAGTTTCCCGAGAAGTATGTTGTCATCATCACGCAATCGCCAGCTCAAACGCCCTATTCTTAATATATTTTCAGCCTCGTCATGCCTGGCCGGGCCTGCTTTAGCCAGGTAAGCCTTTTCCAGCTTTACGAGTTCACCTGGTTTTTTCTCTTTATAGAACCTTTTCGGTCCATTTTCTGCCATAGTTAAAATGGTTTGCAGGATCATTTTAGGGTCATCGGCCAGGCTCCTGTGATCATAATAAAGATCTACCTGTCCCGATAGCAGCGCTAAAAGGGCCGCAACAAATTCTTTAGCTGCTACAGCGCCTCCGGCAGCATCACTAAAGCATTTTTCCCAGTCATCACTCTCTTTACTGGTCAGGCAGAACCGGGCTGCATTTAACAACTGCCTATCTTCGGTTAACAACCCGGACAGCTTATCCAGCTGCCTGTTTCTATCCTGTGCCAGCAGCTTTTCGCCTTTAAGCATTTCAATGAACTCATATGGGTCTTCAGGTTTGACAAGTTCATTATAATAGTCGCCAAAACTGCGTATGCCGTGGGCAAATGGAATAAAATATTCCCGGTAAACCTTTGTCCAGTGCCTGTAACTCTCTCCCCTTTTTTTCAGACCTTCACTCAGCTGCTCAATGCTCAACGATGCCGGATCTTGACCGTAAAAAACATCAATCTCTACCTCAAGGGCAGGGATCAATTGGTGCTCCACTCGCTCAGCAAGAGCATAGAGAGCCTTTCTTCCCGGGGTTAGCGACAGGTACCAGGAACGATCGTCATTGTTTTTGGAAACGTCAGTCGTGGTAATTGGCCTGACCTGTAAAACAGTAAAATTATCTCCCAGGCCCGTCCATTCAGAATCAATGGGGAACCCGAAAAGTTCCTCAAGCTGCAACAGTTTTGACCTCAACTGTTTCAGATCATCTAAGGATAGTGAGGTATTCGGATCGTGAGAATTATCATTCATTTTAATGCTGCCCTTTTTATCCAGCCGGTACCGCACCGGTTCCTTAACATTGTCAACCAGGAGGTCAAGAGAGCCACTGATCATTTCAATGATCATTACATTATCCTGACCCGTTAGAGGATCGGCTGTAAAGGCAATACCGGCAACCGTTGGAGGTTCCATAACCTGAGCTACCACAGGCATGACACTGTTACGAAGGTCAAGCTGTTTCTCCCGGCGATAAAGCAGGGCGCGATCACTCCAGAGCGAAGCCCAGACCAGTTTCAATTTTTCAGGCAGTTCCGAGGCTTTAACATTTAAATATGACTCGTGGATACCGGCAAAGGAAGCGGAAGCAGAATCTTCGGAGGATGATGAAGAACGAACAGCAAAAAGGGTTTCCGGGGGCCATTTGGCCGAAGCAGCAGCGATATTATCCATCAGGTCACCGGGAATAGGCGCTTTCAGAAAGGCAGAACGAATACGAAAAGCCACATCCCATATTTCCTCCCAGCGCATCCCATCCAGCGGTTTACGATAAAGCTCAAACTCAAGAATCGATTCCAGCTTATTGTAACTGATAAAATAACTATAAGCCTCAGCACTGATCGAAAATCCTTTAGGCACCCGAAATCCCTCTTTTAAACAAAGTGAGAGGTTTCGGGCCTTGCTGCCCACCAGGCCGGTAGGATGATCGTAGACATCAGTTAAGGAAATCAGGAAGTTTTTCCGGGTACCCACTGGTAAACCTCCTGGAAGCGTCTGACATATAGAAACCTGACCGTCTCTACCAGGATCAGGCTTGAAGAGGAAGATTTAACGAATTTTTGCAGGTAACTGTGCTTGGCTGTGAGCAGAGGCTGCCATTTTTCAATTTCTTCAGCTGCAGAGAGAACCCGGGCCCGTCCTGTAATTGTCAACCCGCAGATGTGATTAATGCTTTCAGGCTGCCTCGATCGGTTATCGATCATCAAGGATACATTACTATTGGCAACAATGAGGTTGTATTTCCTGGTTTGGGTCGGCGTTGAAAATACAAGGTGCTTTAGATCATCGCTCATGGTAAAACTGATTAGCGATGTGTAGGGCTGCCCCCCACCCTGGGTGGCCAGAACAGCAAAGGGCTCCTCCAGGCAAAGCGCCCTAATTTCTTCCTCAATCTCGGTATCCACGCACGCCTTCTCGCATGATGCAACATCAACAAAAATCGGTTCATCGTAATCTCGCTTCATAGTAACCCCTCCCTGATCAATAAACTAATTACCTCATAACATATAATTGATAGCTCAGGCTTTATTCCTGACATCACCATATGATCTGATCTAAAATCCAGGCACACGCAAGTGATAATGATCCCGGAAAGTATCGCTCTGTGATATAATTTTACACATTATACAGACACGGGGAAACCTTTATGCACCCTATACTATCACACCTGAACGGCCTGACAATCTACACATACGGTTTTATGATCAACCTTGGCTTTATTGTTACCGCTATCCTGCTTTATTTCGAAGCAAAAAAAGAGGAGTTTGATCCTCTCCTTGTCCTGGAGGCTTTACTTGCTTCGGTTGTTGCGGGCATCATAGGTACCCGCTTACTTTATATAGCCCTCAATTGGGAGTTTTACAGTTCCCGGCCTATTTCATATATAATAACCGATTTTGATGGACTAACCTTTTACGGGGGCTTTTTTTTCGGATGGTTTGCTCTTTATCTCTGGTCTATCTGGCGTAAAGTAAATTTCTTTCAGATTGCCGATATGTTCGCCCCTTACTTAATCCTTGGTTATGCCTTTGGCCGGATCGGCTGTTTTTTAAACGGTTGTTGCTTTGGCAGGGCCTCAGACCTGCCCTGGGCTCTGCCTGCAAATGCAGCCGATCCAATTTTGCGCCATCCTGTCCAGCTTTATGCCACAGTTGGTGCCCTGGCAATTTACTTCCTACTCAAAATAATACAATCTAAAAAGCCATTTACCGGCTTTACCCTGGTTTCCCTTTTTGCCCTTTACGGCACATTGCGCTTCATCACTGAATTTTTCCGTTTCGAGAATCCTCTCTGGCTTAACCTCACCCTGGCTCAGCTCTTCAGCCTGGGCTTGGTTTTAATATCACTACTGATTATTTTTATCATTATGCGCTTCCATGGAAGCAAAAGTAAGACCAGATAAAGCGAAAAGCAGGGCAACCGAAGTGCTCATATGAGCAACCTCTTCTATAAATCATACAGCTCTGATATTCCCCAGGAATAGCGCCAGCAACCAAACAAAGAAACTATACTTCATTAAGCGACTGGCATATTCTAGGGTCTCGGCTGAAGCATTATTTATAATAATAGCTATATAAATATAGATGGGATAGATGCCCAGGATAATCACAACCAAGTAGATTATATTGAAGTTCTCAAAAAAGTAGACGGCAGTAGCTGCCAGGGCACTAATTCCTAAAATAATTGTAACTAATTGGCCAGCGGTTCTAACACCCCATGCAGTAGAGACTGTTCTGCAATTATATCCGAGGTCTCCCCTATAGTCAGCCATTGTTTTCAAGATTTCCCGTCCCAGATTGGCAATAAAAACAATAACATAAAGGCTTAAAACAGGGCGGATATTGCCTGCTGCAAGCCCGCCAATGATAACACTGGAGGCTATAATTGCTGCTACGGTGATGTTACCCAGCAGAACAGTACATTTAAGTTTCCAGGAATAGAGGTAAATAAGTATATTCAGGCCAATTACAGTAAATAGAGCTGCCTGGTTGATAAATGCAGCCAGTAATAGCGAAATGGTAGTACAGACAATGGAAAAAATCACCACTCCACTAGCGCTGACCTGGCCTGATGGAATGGGCCTTGCAGGCTTGTTTATCCTGTCTATTTCCAAGTCGATATAATCATTCCAGGCATAGGCAGCGAATGACAAGAAAGAGATTG
>CAZVLE010000082.1:0-7037 GCA_964627855.1 uncultured Syntrophomonadaceae bacterium
TCCGTAATATCTATTCCAATAGGATAATACCAAAACAAACCCCTTTAACGGGATAACTTGAGCGCAATCTTTTAAACTCAAGTCTAGCAAAAAAGTAGAACCCATAGGGGCCCTACTTTTTTAGCTGCTATTAATATAATTCAAAAAAGCTATCAGGAAGCCTGTTCCTTTTGATCTCTACTGGCAATAACGCTTCTCACTCTTCTCGTCGGAAGCATCGGTTCAATTCGTTCCGGAACGAGACCGTGAGGCATAAAGAGGATAACAACAATAATCACGGCGCCAAGGAGTGTGAATTCCAACCACAGTGGGTCAATCCCCACAGCAAGAAGAAATCCGAACCACTGTGAGCGGAAAATAACAATCATAGTCCTCAGAATTGAGAGCAGTAAAACCCCTAAAAGCACCCCGATGTTACTACCGATACCGCCAAGCATCATGAAAGCCCAGGGCCAGAAGGTCCAGGTTAGTTTCTGGAAACCAAAGGCGGCAACTGTACCGGTGTAAATAACGTAAATACCACCTGCGATTGCAGCCAGGGCAGAACCGATCACCAGACTCTGGGTTCTGACCTTGACAACATCGATTCCGGCAGCAGAAGCCGAAACATCATTATCCCTGACCATTCTCAAATTACGGCCGAAGGGCGAATGAGCCAGCCTGTGCAAGTAAAGATAGACCAGCGCGGTGCCAATTAAGGCAAAAACAACGACCACAAAGAAACGAAGACTGATCTCCCCAAAGATACGATAATCGCCGAAGATTCGAAAGGGATCAGGGACAAATACTGGTACACTGCCGCCAACCATACCTGTCCAGTTGTGGCCAACCCACATGAAGAAGTCACCGAAGGCAAGCAGTGATATACCCAGGTAGGCTTCCTTGAGCCTGATAGCCGGGCGCGAAATGAGCCAACCTACAGCTGCCCCGAATACTGCCGCTATTATTATGCACATGAGCAGGAAACCAAACGATAAAAGCCAGCTGCTGACCAGAAGATCATTGATCTGTGGAACAACCTGGAAATTGACTGTATCAGAGGCATAATCCAAACCGGAGGGTAGGCCCATAAACCTGGCCATGATCCGACCGGGAAGGGCACCAACAGCAAAGGCTCCGGCGATGACTGCAGCCACCCGTCCAAACTGGGGTACGCCTGTATAACCCACCTCGAGGTTCAAACTCATGGTAATGATCGCAAACACAGCAAAGTCAATAAAGATAGTCATCATCATAATGATGCCCGAAGACATTCGCCCTGTAGCTTGCACACGGTAGATAAATAAAAAAGCCAGCAGGGCAAAAATAGCAATCATTACCCATATTTCTCTTTTCGCCATGAAACCTTTCAATCCTGGACTAAAACCACTACCGTTTGTCATGCACTTTCACCTCTTTTCTTCCCGGTCAGAGCTCCAAAGAGTTTGCCTAAGGGAATACCGGCCAGTCCTCTTGGGAAAATAAGCAGGGTAGCCGCCATAACCATAAGTGGTATAGCCATCCGGTAGCCCTGAACCCAGGGACCAAGCTGCTGGGAAAGGGTAAAGACACCGGCGTATTCGATTGTGCCGATGAGAAAACCACCGATCATACCGCCATATAAACTGCCTAGACCACCGAGAATAGCTCCGGCAAACATCAGCGGTATGGTATACATGCCCATAACCGGTGTGCCTGTCGTGGCCATGGCCATGAAAGCACCGCCAAGCGCTGCCATACCCCCACCGATGAGCCAGGAAACAAAGTAGACCCGATCGGAATTGATGCCCGATGCACCGGCAAGAACAGGATTTTCGATAGTTGCCCGCATGGCCACACCAAACTTACTCTTTGTCAGGAAAAAGTGCAGACCAATTAAGAAAGCAATGGCAATAAGCGGCAGAATAATAGCCGCTGCCCTGATGTCTCCCCCAGTGGTTTCAATCATAAAATCATGAACATTCATGGTAACCCTGCGTGGGAAAAGTTTATATGTGTGGGTTAAGAAGTCAGCATACATCTGGATAAATGAAAGCAAAAGCAAATCATAACCCAGCGTTGACATCATCAGGGTTATTTCCGCGGCCTGTCTTTGCAACAGGTGACGGTTCAAACCATAATAAGCAATTAGCCCCATGAAAGAGCCAAATAAAAAAACCAGGGGATAATACTGGTAAGGATATCCGCCATAGAGGGAAACACCTGTGTAGGCAATATAGAAACCGAAGGTGGCCATGCTGGCCACTGCAAAGTTAAAAGTGCGTGTGGTTATGTATAGTATGGTAATACTGCCGCTAAGCAGTGCGAGACTGCTGGAGTAGACTAAAAGGCTTTGCACCCAAGGCTGATGTATTTTGAGTAGTATATAGCTTACTATATAAACTGCAATGCTTCCCAACAGAATCAATAAAACTAACATCAGAGGTAAAAGGTTACCTGATTTATTTCCTGAATTCATGGAAGCTTACTCACTCCCTTCCAATGACGGTTTTTCGATATCTGCTATCTGATCCGCTTCTGGTTTAATGCCCAGATACATCGAACATAGCTCCGGTTCCTGGAGCAAGTCATTAGCCTTACCTTTATATCTAACTTCACCACTCACCAGCAGGTATGCCGTGTCACCGATCTCGAGAGCACGCTTGGCCATCTGCTCAACCATCAGGATGGTGATACCTAGTTCGTCCCTCAGCCTGGCCACTTCCATCATGACCTTTTCAGCGATGATCGGGGCCAGGTCAGTACTAAGCTCATCTAAAAGCATTAACTTGGGGTTCTTCATCAATCCCATGGCTATGGCAAGCATTCTTCTTTCCCCACCGCTCAAAGTTCCTGCTTTACGCTGGATAAACTTCTTGAGGATGGGAAATATCTCGGTCATCTGTTCGGCCTTAATTTTCACTTCTTCCCTGGGCATAAGGTAACCGGCCATACTCAGGTTGTCGTATACGGATAGCTCGGCAAAAACATTACCCATCTGGGGAACATAGGAAATACCTTTTCTGGCCAAATTATGGGTTAATTCTCCCTGGATAGGAATATCTTCGAAAAGAATGTCTCCGGAGTTAACTTTGGCAATGCCCATGATACTGCAGAGAAGGGTAGTTTTGCCGGCGCCATTTGGCCCGACCACCACTGTTATGCCCTTACCAGGGGCTTCAATGCTAAGGTCATAGAGAATCTGTAGTTTTCCATAACCGGAATTCAGGTTATTTATTCTGAGCATGATCCAACCCCCTTACCAAGATAAACTTCGATCACTTTTGGATCAGTTAGTACCTTATTGGGAGGTCCCTCAGAAATGATTGTCCCCAAATCCATAGCGTAAACATAATCAGCAAATGGTGCGGCGATATCTATCCTGTGCTCTACAACAAAGAAAGTGAGGCCTTCTTTTTTCAATTCGGCAACGTGTGACAAAATCTCGTGCGCTGAAGCTGGGTCGACCCCGCCAATCGGCTCATCGAGGGCTATCAGCTTCGCCCCGGAAGAAAGACCCTTTGCTACTTCCAGCAACTTGAGCTGAGCAGCGCCAAGTGCGCTGCTGGGCAGATTCCAGTGCTTATCCAGCCCGACTTTGGCCAGGATATCCATCGCGCGTTCCATATTCTTTTCTTCTTCATCAACCCAGGCTTTTCTGGATGGAGCTTTAAGGGGAGATTCTCCCCAGTTTCTCATCGCCCCCAGAACATTGTCAAGGACGGTCAAACCTACAAAGGGTAGCGGTATTTGAAAGCTTCTGACAAAGCCGACCTTATAGGTTTGATGAGGTTTCCAACCGGTGATGTCAATATCATTGAATGTCACACGGCCGGATGTCGGCTTAAGAATACCGGTACAACAGTTAATTAATGTAGTCTTACCACTGCCATTGGGGCCGATAAGCATGGTGAAAGTGTTTTCTTTCACTACAATATTAGCTTTGTTAACGGCTACCAATCCTTCAAAATTTTTGGTGACGTTTTCCGCAACCAGTAAATTACTCACCAACTCACCACCTTAAATGGGGGCCGGAGAAAACCCCGACCCCCGTTTTCAGATACTATTAACTATCCTAGTAAAGCTCCCGTTCCCAGTGAATGATGCCGGTAGCACCTTCATAGTAACCGGGGGATTCCCATTCAACATCTTCATTGAGAACCCAATAATCGTAATCAGCAAAAGCACGGTCACCAAAATCATTAAGTACAATTTGACCACTTGCACCGTATACGCTGGACCACTCTTCGACGAGGCCAGGCATAACTTCTTTCACTGCCACCGGATCATAGCCTACTTCATCAAAGGAGATGGCGAAAGCCCAGATGATGTCGTAAGTGTTGTAGGAGTAAGCATCAGTTTCGCGGTTCAGGGTTTCCTGGATATAGTCCCGGACCCTGTCAAAATTCGACTGCTCAACCAGTTCGGCCGGGCGGTTCATCGGGTTGATGAACTTGACATCAATGGCAAAGGGACCGGCAACCGAATGCTGAAGAATAGCTTCCGACAGAGCAGTACCGTCACTACCGAACCAGTTAATTTCTCTCAGCTGGGGATAGTTGGCAGCTTCCGCCATGAAAGGTGCCGCTTCTTCGAAAGCAATCAGATTGAAACCAATTTGATCAAGGGTATAACCTTCATCGAGTAGATCTGTCACATATTCATCAAGCAGAGCAACGTCAGTGGTGAAGTCTTCCTTGATGGGGTCGTAACGAAGCTCATTTTCATATATTTCAATACCCATTTCCGCTGCTGAAGCTGCAGTAGCTCCCTGCAGGCCGTCACCCCAGGTATCACCGCGCCAGCCACAAATTAACATTTCCACGCCGGCTTCATTGGCAGCAGTAGCAATAGCCGGGCCCTGGATGCTATCGTCAGTGCAGAACCGGTAGAGCCAGTCATCGGCAATGCCTAAAGCAGGAGAAGTTGAGGACGGGGAAATATAAAGAATCTGGTTTGCGTTGGCGAATGATAATAATTCGCCGGCAACACCACTGGCCTGCGGGCCGGCAAAGAATTGAACGCCTTCACCATACCAGCTCTGGAACTTACGTAAACCGACAGGCCCTTCTGTCTGGGTATCGTCGATTTCCAGACGCAGGCGCCAGTCTTTGCCTTCTGCTTCCAGCCACTCGTTAACGTCTGCAGCGGCAAGCTTGGCAACTTCAGAGCTGTTTTCCCCAAAAGTACTAAGTACACCGGTTAACGGGAAAAGACCGACTACAGTATATGTTTCCACTCCGGGTGCGGCATCATCAGGTGCAGAATCTCCACAACCGGTAACCAGTGCCATAGAAAGCAGTCCAACTAGCAATAAAAGAACAATCTTACTCTTCAATTCATAAACCCCCTTAGTTTTCAGTAATAACTCAATCATCGTTCCGTTTTCGTCTTGACATACAAAAAAAGCTGAAAGACGCTAAATTTTTACCTGGTTATTATTCACCCCCTCAGGAATAAAAACTTAGCATGAAACATGAATAAAGAATAGTACTGCAAAATTTATTACCGGGATATTTAAACCCAGCAAGATGATACTAAATTATAATCGTAAAAGAGAACCAATGTCAACCAATATTCTGTTTTTTTCATGAGATCCCTGCCATTAGAGAATAAATAAATTGATAAGCCGATAAAACATCACAAGTCCAAAAATAATTAGCACCAAACCGACAATAATATCAAACCCTGTTTCTATTTTTTTACTGCTTTTAAAGGGCAAGCGGGGAGCTACCATACTGACTGTACCGAGGAATAAAAGCGTTGCCGAGACACAACCGGAAGCATAGAGAAGGGCATCTCTGAAGCTATCCAACAAACCAGCGCCAAGAAGAGCTCCAAATGTACCCGACCAAAAAACTATGGTCAGAGGATTGACAGCAGTTATTTTAAGACCGTATAAAAAGCTTGAATCTTCAGCCCTGGCTGCATGATCATGCCTATTGCTGATTGTGCCTTGACTTCCTTCTGTAGACTTTTTAAAACGCTGGTTGGCTTTTCGCAGATAGCGCAACCCGAAAACCATAAGCACCATTGCTCCCAATCCTAAAACAATGCTTTGAGCAACAATAATCTGCAGTAATAAAGCGACTCCGGTAAAAGAAAGTCCGATATAGAGAGCATCAATTGCTGCAGCTCCAAAGCTCATTTTCAGGGCTTCACCACTATTCTTAGTGATGGCCTTATGGAGCACCGCAAAAAAGACAGGTCCGAGTGAAAGCTGCAGGGTCATTCCCAGTAATAGGCCTTTGAAGTATTCCAAGCCGCACTCCTTCTCCTTATACTCAAATTTGGTTATTCACGAAAATTTCTATCCTTTCAAAGGTATAACATAAAAGAAGATTGAAAAGAAATGGCAGATACTTCCCCCAAGAACAAATAAATGCCAGATAGCATGCATTAAAAGTTTGTCACGACCGGCATAAAATAGCATCCCTAATGTATAAGAAAGCCCTCCGGCACCAAGAAGAATTAACCCATTTAAGGGTAAGCTGAGATATAGATCCCGAATGGAGAAAATAATTAACCAGCCCATTAACAGGTAGAACAGGGTGGAGATGACCACATGCCGGTTGATGAAAAAAACCTTGTAAAGAATACCAAGCAGGGCCAGGCCCCAGATCACCCCGAACATAACCCATCCGCGAACACCCTGTAAGGTTACCAGGGTAAAGGGAGTATAAGTGCCTGCTATGAGCAGGTAAATAGCCGAGTGATCAATTATGCGCAGGATACGCTTCACCTTTGGCGCCTGAATAGCGTGGTAAAGCGTAGAAGCCGCGTAGAGCAGAACCAGGGTTGAGCCATAGATGCTGACACTAACAACATGCCAGGCATTGCCATAGATAGTAGCAAATACTATCAGCAACACCAGGCCTGCAATGGCCAACGGGACCCCAATACCATGTGTTACTGAATTGGCTATTTCATTAATCCTTGTTACGCGCCTGGCATTTTCCACTTTCTACAAAACCCTCCCTGGCCCCCAATAAGTTAAAAATAGGTGTCAGACACCTAAATTTAACTTATTGGGGTGGGGTACAGTGATTGGCCTCCCTTTGTTCGAGGGAGGCCTTATT
>CAZVLE010000083.1:0-4957 GCA_964627855.1 uncultured Syntrophomonadaceae bacterium
GCTGGGGCCGGAGCCCTGGTCGGTAGGCTACGTCGAGCCTTCGCGCCGCCCGGCTGACGGACGTTACGGCGAAAACCCCAACCGCCTCTACCAGCACCACCAATACCAGGTGATTATCAAGCCTACTCCTCCTGATATTCAGCAACAGTACTTAGACAGCCTGGCTTTCCTGGGGCTAAATCCCCTGGAGCACGATATCCGCTTCGTGGAGGATAACTGGGAAGCACCGACGCTCGGTGCCTGGGGCCTGGGTTGGGAGGTTTGGCTCGACGGGATGGAAATCACCCAGTTTACCTACTTTCAGCAGGTGGGTGGTTTCGACGTGGAACAGGTGCCGGTTGAGCTGACTTACGGCCTGGAGCGGATCGCCATGTACTTACAGGACTGCGACAATGTCTTTGACCTGATCTGGACCGGCAATATCACCTACGGCGAGGTTTTTCAACGGGTGGAGTGGGAGCAGTCCAGCTACAGTTTTGATCATGCCGACCTGGATCTGTTGTTCGGGTTTTTCAGCAGCTACGAGGGAGAGGCCAAACGCCTGCTGGAGCTGAACCTGGTTTACCCCGCCTATGATTACATCCTAAAGTGTTCGCACACCTTTAACCTGCTTGATGCCCGGGGAGCAATCAGCGTAACCGAGCGTGCCGCCTACATCGGTCGGGTGCGTAACCTGGCCCGTCTCTGTGCGGAGTGCTATCTGAACCAGAGAGAAGCGGCAGGCTATCCCCTGCTGACCGGAGGTGTCCGCTAATGACCACAGCATACAAATTGCTATTTGAAATCGGTTGCGAGGAGATCCCTTCGCGCTTTATCCCCGGGGTACTGGAACAGCTAAAAAAGGCGGCTGTCGAACTATTGACTGATTACCGCCTGAAGCATGAATTAATCGAGTCCTGGGGCACCCCCCGCCGTCTGACCTTGATGGTAACGGAGCTGGAGGAGACGCAGCCCGACCTGGTAGAGCAAATTAAAGGCCCCCCTGTTGACCGGGCCTATGATCAGCAAAACAACCCGACCAAGGCGCTGCTTGGCTTTATCCAGGGGCATGGTGTTGATCTGGATGCGGTGCGCCGGGTAGAGCTCAAAGGGGCCCAATACATCATGATTGATAAAGAGTCCTGTGGACGACCCACGCCGGAGCTGCTAAAAGAACTGCTGCCTAAACTGATCCAGAAACTCTCTTTTCCGCGGCCCATGTATTGGCAGCTAAAAGATGTACGTTTTGCCCGGCCGATTCGCTGGTTGTTGGCTCTCTACGGTAATCACCCGGTTCCCTTTAGATATGCTGGTGTTGAGGCCGGAAAGGCAACCTACGGCCATCGTTTCTTAGCGCCAGGGCCTTTTAATGTGGATAACGCTGATCATTACTTTAAAATCCTCAGCGATAAATTTGTTGTGGTGGATCCTGTTAAACGGCGGGAGATGATCCTGGAGCAGTTGCAGCAGAAGGCAGAAGAACAGGGCGGAAAAGCCTTAATTGACGAAAGCCTGTTGGAGGAGGTAACTTACCTGGTTGAATATCCAGTTGCCGTTGACGGCGCTTTCGACCCGGCTTACCTTGATTTGCCGCAGGAGGTGCCGATCACCTCGATGCAGTACCACCAGCGCTACTTTCCTATTGTCGAAAAAGATAGTGGTCGCCTGATGCCCTCCTTTGTTGGGATCAGCAACAACCGTTTCAACCCGAATATCCGCAAGGGCTATGCCAAGGTACTCTCAGCTCGTCTCGCCGATGGCCGGTTCTTTTTTGATGAAGACCGGAAGGTGCCGCTCGAGAGATATGTTGAAAAACTAAAGAGCGTAGTTTTTTTAGAGTCGCTTGGCACCCTTGATCAAAAAAGGATGCGCTTAATCGATCTGGCCGGCAAGCTGGGTAAAGCGCTTAAACTGCCCGGCGAGCAGATTGAAGCGATTATAAGGGTCGCCCATCTCTGCAAGGCCGACCTGGTTACCGGTTTGGTGAAAGAATTTCCCGAGCTGCAGGGGGTAATGGGGCGCGAGTATGCCCGCCTCAGCGGTGAAACGGAGGCAGTGGCCATCGGTATTTATGAACATTACCTGCCACGTTTCAGCGGGGACTCTGTGCCTGGAACACTTGAGGGCGCTGTTGTTTCGCTGGCTGACCGGATTGATACCCTGGCCGGCTGCTTCGCGATTGGCATCCAGCCGACCGGTTCGCAGGATCCCTATGCTCTGCGCCGCCAGGCCCAGGGGGCGATCGCCATCATGAACAGCTTCGGACTGCAATTGACTACAGCTGAATATCTCGGACTTGGACTTGAGACAATTGGAACTGCCCTGCAACTTGATGAGAGCCAAAAAGCCGAAATTAAAAGCCAGCTTGCTGATTTTCTGGTGCAGCGCATCCGCTTTGCCCTGCAGGAAAAAGAGATTGAATATGATTTAATTGAAGCCGTTCTAGGGGTGCCGTTTAAGTCTGTGGCGGAAATCTTTAACAAAGCTGTCGTTTTGAAAGAATACCTAAACGGCCCCTTACTCGACGAAGTGATTGTTGCTTACAACCGGGTGGCTAATCTGGCCGGTAAAGCTGAGGGCGGTAAGGTTGATAAGGCGCTTTTTGAAGATATTGCTGAAAAAGAGCTGCTTAGAACCCTGCAGGCGGTTGAAAACGCACTTAAAGGCCATGATGATCCCGCCTTTATTTTGGAGAAGCTGCAGATTCTCAAACAGCCGATTGATAATTTCTTCGACAGCGTGATGGTGATGGCGGAAGATGAAAAGCTGCGTAAAAACAGGTTAAATCTGCTGGCTGCCCTGAAGGGAACCTTCAACCGGCTGGCTGATTTCTCCAGGCTCCAGGTTTAAACGGTTTGAGTTAAAATAATAGACTTAAGATAAGTGGAAAGATGTCTTCTAGAGGTGCCCCTGTCGTTTGGCGGGGGCCGTTGAGGAGGCAGTCCTCATTTGTCATTCCAGTAATCTTCAATGACCTGTCGATAAACTTCCAGGGTATTTTTAGCCGCCACAGGCCAGGAAAAATTCTCTACGGCTCTTTTGCGGCCATTTTCTCCCATTTCCAGGCGTAGTTTTTTATCACTAAGCAGTTTCATAATAGCTCCACTGAGTGCAATGGGATCTTTTGGGGGTACAAGGATGCCACAATCCGGGGTCACCACTTCCTTAAGAGCTCCCGACGTGGTTGTTACAACAGCAGTTTTACATGACATGGCTTCAGCAGCGGGAAGGCCAAATCCCTCAAAAAGGGAGGACATCACCAGTAGAGTTTTCCTGCTGTAGATGCTGACCAGTCCTTCGTAGGATAACTTACCCGTAAATATTGCCCTGTGACCCAGGTTCATCTTCTTTATTAAATCAGCCGCCGTATGCTTAATTGGCGGGCCGTCATCGACAATGGTCAGGGTTATCTCCTCCGGCAGCAGTTTCATCGCTTCAAGGAGGTAAACGAGTCCTTTTTTGCTGTCTTCTGTATTTCCCACAAAAAGAAGCGCATTTTCCTCCCTTGTTTCGCCGGTATTTCTGAAAAGCTCAACATCCATACCGTTATAAACGACAGAAACCTTTTCTTTTTTGATCTTAAAGGCTTTGTACAATTCATCAACACCCTCCCTGAAGGAGGTAATCACCCGGTCCGTTCTTTTAATAACAAAGGACTGCATCACCAGGGGATAAAAAAGAATGGTAGTTGTCTTTTCCCAGAGCCCGAAATCCTTCATCAAATCGGCCTCCCGGTCCTTAGTGAGAGGATGGTGAACGGTTGTCACAATGGGTATGCCGTAACCCTTAATCGGTATTGTCCCCCAACCCAAAGTCTGAATGTCATGGATAATGTCGTATTTTTTACTTTTGAGAATGGTTTTTAAAGCGAAAAAAGCTTTGAAACTAAAAACTGCCATTTCATAGAAGATGTAAAACCTGGTCATGATGTAATCGACAAAATTCCAGGGAGAGAAGATTCTGTGGAGTTTTTCATAGGGGATTTCCCTGGTATTAATGGACCACATGTTGAGGTTTTCAATTTTGTATACTCTGGCCCAATCCTCAAGAGGATCAGGGTAGGGGGGCCTACCATTACATCGACATCGACGCCAAGCAGTGCAAGTTCTCTTGAAAGGTTGTAAATATAAATTCCCTGACCGCCGCAGTAGGGGTTACCCCTGTAACCAAGGATGAGGACTCTCATTAAACAGGTTCTTCCTGCTTTTTGTTAGTAGGCAAAGAGGTCTTTGTGGTAATAATTGTCACTCCGATCCAGAAAACGGCACCAAGGACGACAGCGGAAATCGCCAGCGCAGGTAGAGCCAGGGCCCAAAAGCTGCGGATATAAACGCCATAGACCAGTGCTGCGGAGATAAATACCATGGTCAGGCAGAGTATGAAGGCTTTTATTTTGGCATAATCTTTTTTTTCTACTGTTTCAGGCATGGGATGGGCCACCTTTATGGTTAGTATTGTCCAGCCTATCCAGAAACCAGTACCCGTGGCAGAAAGGGCCACAAGCAGGAGGGGTAGGGCTGCGGAATAATAGGTAATATGTGATAGCTGATGCAGACTTACACCTGTAAACCTTGGGAAATCATTTAGACCCAGGAAGAATACTGCATAAACAAAAAAAGTGAAAAGGGCTGTTGAGGCAATAACTGCAAGGAAAACCCAGATCTTTGTTTTAGACATATTTCTGCACCGTTACTTAAATTATTTTATCAGACTACACCAGAAAATGATGCTCAAAATGGTTATTGATTTATAATTTTATACTATTTTATTTCGGAGAACTGAAGTCAGGATAGGGATTTGTTTATTACCTGGAGCAAGTATAGCAACAGACTGTTTAGGATGTCAATCCTGTCCTTACGTATAAGTTTATTAGTATCAGGTGAAAAGCTTTAATCAGTGGCAGGAAGATCTCTGCCGGACAGAGTATATATAAATGTCCGGCAGTTTTTCTTTTTGCCGCAAATCTTTCAGTGAGGGA
>CAZVLE010000084.1:0-8667 GCA_964627855.1 uncultured Syntrophomonadaceae bacterium
TGCCGCCTCAGCCCTGGCAAGGGGAGCGGTTATTTATACCTTAAACGACAGGCACTTCCCGATGGATGATATTAAGGTGATAAAACCGTATTAACTTTGCCTATCCGCGAAATTGTTAGAACTTAACCCCGGTCACCCTTCACTTAAATTGCATAAGCTTAAAGGCAGGCTTGCTCAACTTTATGCAGTAGCCATAAACTTTAGCTATCGAAATAGCTTACTATTTATTATTCATGATGATACTGTTTTTCCTGTATCTGTTGGTCTGCACGATCAAGTATATCAATAAGAAGATCAGCGATAGCTCTTGGGTCGTTGGTAATCAGATAAAGAGTGGCATCTTAAGTCCCCCGGATTTAAGATCTATGGAATCAAGTTGGTGTTATAACCAATAGGGCTTGTCTTTCCTGTACTATATCGTTAAGTTTGGTGCATATTTCTTCAATCTGCCCGTTGAACGGCGCTGTTACGGCGTTTTCCATTTTCATAGCTTCAATATTGGCAATCTCTTCACCCTTACACACCAAATCTCCAACTTTTAGGGCGCCTCTCTCCGGGTTGCCGATTCTCCAAAGGTTGCCGCTAATCGGTGAGCCGATTTCTCCCGGTTTTTCAGCCATCCTAAGCGGTTTTTTAATAGTTTTGCCGGTATCAACAGCATAGACCTGGGTTTTATTATTTACTTTCATTAATACGTGAATATAACCGTCGCACTCGCCACCCACCGATACAAGTTCGATACAGCAAGGTTTGGCCCAAAAGTCGAATTCAACCTTGCTGCCCTTATTGGAAAGCCCTTTTCGCCAGATTGTAGTGGGCAGCACCAGGGGTGCATCGCTGTAAGTATCTCGGAATAAAATGAATTCAATAGTATCTTTGGGATGCATTAGGTAGAGGATGAATTCTTCTTCAATTGGTTTTCTGCCGATAGCGGCGGTTAAATCCTTTCGTTGTGTTTCTAAATTTTCGTTTTTCAGTAAATCCAGTGGTGAAAGCTGATTACGGTTTCTAATTGAAGTTTCCCATTCTGTACCGAAAGCGCTTTTATAAACCCATTCATCAGGCCAACCTACAGGCAGCTTGCCATACTTTCCGAGCAGCAAATTTTGAAAATCACTTGATGCCACGGAAAAAACAGTAAGCAGTTCGTCCTGTTCTTCCTGATCCATATCCGCAAAGACCTGATTTTTTTCTTCCACAAATTTTCTGACCAGGTTGATAACATATGTAACGCCTGCTTCACCCTTCTCTTTCATATAGCGGTTAACAATACTACTGCAGGTTGTCCATGTTATTTGTGATCCGGGGGTGACGTCAAAGTAATTGATGATCTTATTATAGAGAGACATAAGTTTTAGGATTTCCGGCATTAAGTGCAGAAAATTGCCCTGTTCGGCCTGTTCAAAAGAACTGGGGAAGGCCCCGCCCGGCATCCGGTGTTTCGTAACGCCGTGATCGAATCCCCTGAAGGGGGACTCTGCCCAATCATATTGCCTGATCCAAGCGCGCACCGTATTAACTGCCGATTCTGCTTCCGTCCGGTTCAGGTGAACCGGGATACCTTCTTCTTCCAGTCCAGCCTGAAGGCTTAAAATCGGGGCCTGGCCGTAAAAACGGGTTAGGGAATCTTCCTGAACATCTAGTATTTTCACGCCTGCTTTAGCTGCTGCAATCAAGGCAGGGAGGGCCATCCCGTCTGTGGTATGTCGATGGTACTGAATAACCAGGTCAGGATACTTTTGCTTGATGGCTTTTACCAGGCTGCTTATTCGGGTCGGGCTACCCACTCCAGCCATATCTTTAATACAGAGGATAATCTCCTTGGTGCCGGAGCACAGATCAACTATATCCCTGGTTACACCCAGGTAGTATTCATTTGTTGCCCAATCAGCCTGGGTAAAACAGATAGCCGGTTCAAATAACCTCTCACGTGCCATTACTACTTCTGCCACAGCTCTCATGTTTCTGATGTCATTTAAAAATGAAAAGCAGCGCCAGATATCAATATCGACATTTGAAACAACATGCCTGATCACGTTGGGTGCGTAGGGGCGATAGCCCCATAGGTTGGTTTCGCGGATCAGGGTTTGCAGCATCACATTTGGCATCAATTTTCGCAGCAATGCGATCTCTTCAAAGGGATCCTCTTTCCGATTCATGATTCCGACATGCCAGCGCGCTCCCCCGTGACATTCTACGCTAAACAAGCCCATATTATTATAATGAGCAGCCAGTGACTTCAGGTCGTAAATGCGTAATCGGTTCTTAAAATCTGATTGTCCCGCATCCCGCATTGAAGTTGAAGTCAGGCAAACGCCCTCAAGATCTCTGACCTTGTCTACCAGAATCTTGGGCGACAACCCCGGTTTAAAAATGCTATAATGTGCTGCTTTATCCATCTTTAAAACCTCAAATCCATTTTGGAGTGCCCAGTGCAGTAACTTCAGCAACATAGCGGGCGATTTTACGCAGTTCATCTTCACTGTCTTTTTCTTTAAACATAGAAACGAGTTCTTCCATATTTTCTTCTATAAAGCGAGTTGAGTATTCCCCGGAAATAAACTTGGGGTGCCTGATGATGCTCAGCAGCAGTGGCGCCAGGGTCTTAACGCCTTCGACCCTCAGGTTTTTACTAATTGAACGGTCCAAAACCCTGATAGCACCTTCCCGGTCGGCTCCTGTTGCTTTAATCAGCATAATCAGTGAGTCGTAATAAGGGGGTATTTCCGCTCCCTCGTAATATCCTGGAGAAATTCGCACTGCCGGTCCCTGGGGTGAGAAAAGTCTGGTCAAATGGCCATAGGAAGGGCTGAATGTCACCGGGTCTTCGGCGTTCAGGCGCGCTTCGAGGGCCCACCTGTTGGGGTGGACCTGCGTTTGCGTAACAGTCAGCGGCTTCCCCATAGCAATATCGATCATCATGGCGACGATATCAAGACCAGTCAGCAGTTCAGTAGTTCCATGTTCAACCTGCAAGCGGGTATTGACTTCAAGGAAATAAAACCGGCGGGTTTTTGAATCAAAGAGAAATTCTACAGTCCCGGCCGAGGTATAGTTGATATTTTTCATCAGACGGATAGCGGCAGCATAAAGCTGCTGTCTCAATTGATCATCCAGGGTCGGTGCAGGCGCTTCTTCGATAATTTTCTGGTTGCGTCTCTGAATAGTACACTCACGTTCAAACAGATGCAGGATGTTGCCGTGCATATCGGCAACGATTTGCACTTCCAGGTGACGTCCCCGTTCGATATATTTTTCAATGAGGATGGCATCGTCACCAAAATATTTCATACCCTCCGAACGAACCTGATCCAGGGCCGGCTGGATTTGCTCGTCATTCTCCACTTTTAACATACCCTTTCCTCCGCCACCGGCAGAAGACTTGATCATCAGGGGGTAAGCAATGTCTTCTCTCTTCATCCAGGCCTTAATTGCTTCAGGATTGCTTTCATCATTTATGCCAGGGATCAAAGGAATACCGGCTTCCTCGGCAATCTGTTTGGCTTTCCTTTTATCGCCCATAGCCCGGATTACTTCAGGCGAGGGACCAATCCATACTAATCCGGCGTCAATCACTGCTGCAGCAAACCCTTCGTTTTCAGAAAGGAAACCCCAGCCGGGGTGAATCGCATCCGCTCCGGATTCAAGAGCAGCATTAACAATTCGTTCAATATTTAAATAGGAGTCCCTCGGCGGTGCTTCGCCGATCTGAACTGCAGCATCAGCCATAATAACATGCTGAGCCAGTCGATCAGGGGTGCTGTAAACAGCTACAGTTTTAATTTTGCGATCTCGGCAGGTGTGTAGAATCCTTACCGCCGGTACGGCCCTGTTCGCTACCAGGATTTTATTAATTTTTCTGTTTTCCATTAATGATCATTCTCTCTGATAATAGTTATGGCGAAACTATTTCTTCAACGGTCCAGCATTCATTGATCCATACTCCGCATACAGGAACCCCTGGAAATGATTTCTTGATGTTCCTTACCGCTTTTTCGATATCTTTTTTATGTTCCAGGTTGTTTTTTGAACAACCGGCACAATCGTAATGACCAGCAGCGATTAAAATCTTTGTTCGGTGTTTTTCCACTGATAGTCGTATCTTGTTGATCAGCGTTGTATTATCCTGAAAACCGCAGGCAAGCAGTTCAACCATCCCAGGCTCGGTAATCAAATCAACAAATTCAACGCCATAGTATGCTTTAATCCAATTAATCAAAGGTAGGTGGGTCCTACCATCAATGCAGTTTAAACAGGTTGCAAATGACATTCGCTTTGCCTCTTCGCTTTAAACTAATACAACGATCTCTTTGGTTTTATATTTGGATAACAACTCATGACGGTTATTATGCCATCGTTACCAGTGAAACGGTTAAGTTCGATCAGGAGATTATTGATACATATTCGTGAAAAATATTTGATGACAGAGGCGGCTGATGCCATACTAATCCTGGGCCAGATCCTGCAGATCGCAGCCTAGCGCCAGTAGCAGGTTACCAACGGCATGCTCGCGCTCCATCCGGTGGCGCATCGGCATTTCGGGATGGATGGTGTAGCTGTTGTTCCGCCCTACTTTGTGACGGACAATATAGCCGTCGGCTTCCAGGTCGTGAATTACTTTTTGAATTGCCCTCTCCGTGATCCCCACCTCTTGGGCGATCTTTCGAGTTGTGGTCTGAGGAAACTTGGCCAGATAGGCAAGGACCCGGCCGTGGTTGGTCAGAAATGTCCATTGAGTTTTTTCGATTCTTCTTTCCTCCATTTAATAACTGAACTGGTGGCGTAGCTTGTTTGTTTTCAAATTGAATAAGTATTTTTCACGTATTATATTTCGTATTATATGAGATTAGGTACGGCTCGTCAATCGTCTAGAACGAGCTAATAACAAAATATTTTTTGGTCTGTATTGCATTTAAGAAAAAGTCTGCTTATAATTAAAAATATGAAGATAATTTCATACAATATAATACGTGAATTATGGTATCAATACAGTTAGCCAATTATATGGGCAAAAAGACTGAATAAGCGTCGATCCTTATTACTTTGCTTCTGAAGGAAGAATGATCATTTCTGCTGAAAACAGCAGCTTATATTTTTTATGAATCATTTTAAAATTGGTCTGCAAAATTGACGCGGTAACCCCAACCTGTAATGATAGCTTTACATAAATATCCCTGACCGGGAACAGCCAAGGAGGTTAACTATGAAACCTGATTTACTATCGACCGAAAAAGTAATTATTACAGCAGCAATTACCGGGGGTATTCATGATAAGTCAGCTAATCCGGCTTTGCCGATCACCCCTGAACAACAGGCCCAGGACGCCCTTGACTGCTATAATGCCGGCGCTGCGATCGTTCATATCCAGGCCAGGGATAGCGAGGGGCAGAGCTCTGGCGATGTGGATCTCTACAGCCATATCCTTACCCTCATTGACGAAAAATGCCCGATCATCAGGCAGATCGGTAACGGCATCGGCATCCGGATGGATAACGATAACCGGATCATTATGCCTTCGCTTGAAGAAAGATACAACCTCCTTACTATTAATCCCCAGGCGGAAATGCACACCATTAAAGCCGGTACCTTTGAATTTAGAACACCCTACGGGGCAACAACCTTTTACAACCCCGTTTCATTTAATGAAGCCTATATCCAGGGCTGTAATGTGCAGAATATCGGAGTGGAAATAGAAATATACGATTTTAGCCACATCGTTAATGTAAAAGAGATGGTCGAAAAAGGCACCTTAACAGCGCCACTTAGTATAAGCCTTGTATTAGGCATTCGTGGCGGCGCACCAGCCAGCGCACGCGTTATGCTGAACATGATCGATGCCCTGCCTGAGGGTTCAACCTGGCAGGTTATCGCCGTAGGACGTCACCACCTGCGGACAACTTTGATGGCCATAATGCTGGGTGGCAACGCCCGTACGGGGCTGGAAGATACCCTCTTTTACAAGGGCAGCGAACCTGCCAAAAGCAATGCCCAGCTTGTGGAGCGCATGGTTCGATTAGCCCGAGAAGTAGGCAGGGAGCCTGCTACTGTCGAAGAAGCCAAAGAGATGCTTTGGCTTAATCGTTAGAAAATAGCTAAACACCACAAGGGAGGGACCGATGAAACTCCTAATTCTAATTCAGGGTAATTACGGGCAACGGATTGCCGACCATATCAGCGCCAAAAAACCGCAAGCATGGCAGCTCAATACCTGGTTGGTGCCGCCCATTACGGAAAGTGTAGTAGATGAACCGGAAGTATACCTGCCGGATAACCTGCCTCCGGCGGATTTGATCCTGCACCTGGCGGAGTCGCCCCAGGCTGCGCAGCTTTTACCGGCGCTGGCCGAAAAAACAGGGGCAAAAGGGGTTATCGCCTCTATCGACAGCACCGCCTGGATTCCCCTCGGCTTGCGCAACCAACTGCGCCGCGAGTTGAATAACAAGGGGGTGGCCATTGTCTTTCCCGAACCGCTCTGCTCGATCGATGAAGAGACTGTCGGCTTTTATGAAAACAACAAACAGCCCTATACTAGTGCGATAATCAGCGAGTTCGCCAGGCATTTCGGCAAACCGAAAATAGCGTTGACCCTTGATCAAAAGAAGAAAATTGTTGCGGCAAAAATCCTTAGGGGGGCTCCCTGCGGCTCGTCGCAGTATACATCCAGGCGTATCATCGGGTTGGAGGCGGAGCATGCCGTCCCCAAAGCGGGCCTGATGTGCCTGCACTATCCCTGCCTTGCCTCGATGCAATTTGAACAAACCGATAACGGGGTCGATACGATCATGCACACCTCCGGCCGAGTGTTCAATGAAGCCATGGAAAAAGCGCTAAAATCTTTGTAACTATTGCTCTGACCACAACCTCGTTAGGCATAATCGGCGTCGGAGCGCCCATGCCCATATCTGACCTTGATATGCAGATAATTACCGAAGAAGTATATGAGATGATCAGCTTATAAGAAAATACTGAACTGCTAAAGCACAGTCTGGAAACCGTGCTGCAATTTTACTGTCGGTCCGCACGACGAAGTACATCAATAAGAACATTATCGACAGTTTCGGGGCTTTTGCATTTATTTAGGTCTTCCCGGCAATAATCTGCTTGATCTCCCCAAAGCGCTCCTCGGTCAGATCATAGCGGTTAAAAGGTATAAAGCTGAGCAGCAGCAACATGGCCGGGAAAAGGCAAAATACAATGCGGATGCCCGTCGCCACGCTGTCCGGCTGCACATCCCCCCGGGTAAAGCCCGACAAAGATAGGGCAAACCCGACTATGCTGGGGCCGACCGAGTAGGCCAGCTTCTGCCCGGAAGCCCAGACCCCTGAAAAAATCCCTTCCCGCCTCATCCCCGACTTCATCTGATCATACTCAATGGTATCGGGTAGCATAGAGAAAGGGAAAAGCTGAAAACTGGAAAAACCGATCCCGAGCACAAAGACCTGCGCGTAAAAGACCAGTACCTGTGCAGGAGAGCTAAAATAGATGGATACCAGCATCACAGCCATAATCAGCAGGCCGATCCGGTAAGCTTTAATCTTGCCGATCTTTGCCCCCACCTTGACCCAGATCGGGATAAAAACAATCGCCGTTACAAACAGAATCGGCAGCACTATGGACATAGCCGCCTCGGGTAGCTTCATCACATGCATGATAAAATAAATCAACCCGGCCATCAAGATGCCGATCGCTACAGACTGCAGGGCGTAACCGGCCATCAGCATCAGGAAGGGGAAATTCTTCAACGCAACCTTTAGCTGATCCCTGAAAGGTGGGGTCAGCTCGGTGCGCGGCAGTGTTCTCGCCTTAGCGGTAAACCAGAAACAGAGCAGTGTAATCAGGGTAATGGCCCCGCCGAGCACCAGACCCATAAAGCGAAAACCGCTCTCTCCATCCCCGCCGATACTGACCAGGGGCATAGCCAGCGCCCCGGCCAGCAGCACCCCAACGCAGGCAAAAATCATCCGGAAGGAAGTGATCGAGATCCGCTCATTGTAATCGTCGGACATCTCCGCCACCATGCTCGAATAAGGCACATTGACGACAGTAAAGGCGGTACAGCCCAGAGCAAACATCAGTCCCACATGCAGGGCGCGGGCCAGTTCTGAAGGGTAGCCGGGGGCCACAAACATCAGGAAAAAGGTCAGGCCAAAAGGCACAGCGCCAAAGAGCAGGTACGGCCGGCGGCGCCCCCAGCGCGAGCTGGTCTGGTCGGAGATCACCCCCATAATCGGGTCGGAAATCACATCCCACAGTTTGGGGAAAAGCAGCACCATTCCAGCCAGGGCCGGTGCTACCCCGACAATATCGGTCAGAAAATAAAGCAGAAAAAATCCGCTAACCACAATGAAAAAATTACTGCCAATATCGCCAATCCCGTAACCAAACTTAACCTTAAACGGTACCGGCCCAGTTCCGGTATCTAACTGGTTGGTCTTTTTCACGGCTATTCTCCTATCTTACCCCTTAGTTAGAGATTCATTATTATTCTGCAGAACAGGCGGTAATTCCTTCGAAACACCTTCTGAATAATTGACAGTGTGCACATCAGCTTAAATATTATAAAAGTGTAACGCACCCGTATTGACTCTTTAACGCTAAAGAGCTACAATTATAGAGCTGAGGAGGATTTAAGATGGCCGAAAAAATTAGCGTTTATGTAGATGAAAA
>CAZVLE010000085.1:0-13236 GCA_964627855.1 uncultured Syntrophomonadaceae bacterium
CTCTCCGCCGGCAGTTTTGCTGATACCATGGAAATCAGTGATGGAGTAATCACTGACAGCGACGGCAACAGATTCCTGAAACAGTAACCCTGTTCTGTCAAAAGGCTTAAGCCCAGACAATGTCGCTGCAAGGTTAACTGTCTGCTCAGTTTGCCCTGCAGCGTTTTGTTTCCACCAGGCAGATCCAGCCCAACCTCTTACGGGTAAACCATGGCCCATAACCTGACCACTATTCGAAAATATAGTTTACATCTATTAATTCCCTATGAACTAGCTCATGGGGATGATCAGCTTTAAAAATATGCAAATCATACCGCCTCACCGCCATGGCGGTATTTACCCTGAAAAAGCCTGAACCAATTCCTTCATGAGGTGGTCTTGTGAATTCTTCTGTGGTCATATAACTTGCTGTTCTTAAATCTATATCCCGGGGATAGCCACCAATACGAACTCTATCCGTCTCGCTGGTTGTGAAGCTGAAAGTATATCTGATAACAGTATTTATCGGATAGGTACCGCTTGGCCGATCAAAGGTTACGTTAAAGATAGCGTTGGCAGGGACTTCTCCCGGAAGACCTCCAGGCAGGCCAAAATCAGGCCCTTCTTCCCATTCCGGTTCACCCGGCAGCCCCTCTTCAGGATCAGGCGCATCGTCCTCCGGTGGATCGGCTGGATCGACATCAGGGGGCACCGGGGGAACCGGTTCTTCCGGGGCTCCCGGGTCGGGATCGGGATCAGCCTCGGGGGGCGCCGGGTCAGGATCCGGGTCCGGTGGAGCTACTTCTTCAAGAGGGGTGAAGGTAAAATCTACAGCAAAAACTCTTTCGTGAAGCACAGTATCGGTACCGGCTGCATTCATCCTGATGCGAAAACCATCAACCTCCTGAACGTTCCTGACCGTAAAAAAGCCATTTCCTGCACCGCGCCCGGTGGGGTAATTTAGTGGAGGATTAAAAGTGACTCCACTAAAGGAGTTACCGTCGTAAAGGGGAACACCGGTTATACGCACATTACCGGTATGATTGGTGGTGTAATTGAAACTATAACTGATGGTAGTTCCAACCGGCAGGATGGACGGTGAGGGCTGGTTAATCATCACATTGTAGACAGAGTGCTGCGGGTTAGAGGGATCTGCAGGAGGTGGATCATCTCCTTCCGGGTCCGCCGGGGTAGTACGGGAGAAATCAGCCGGAATCCTGCCGGAACCGAGACTGTGAAACTGGGTACCACCCGGCGAAGTCACTTGCGGGATGGCAATAACCTCCCCATCAACAGTAGCAGGACCAGTTTCTTCTGCCTCACTGCTGCCGTCAGAGTTCATCAAGTAGGCCAGGACTCCACCGCCCAGCAGCAGAAAGGCCAGCACAATCAGGACAGCGGGCAAAGTCTTGCTCCTGGCCGGAGCTACCGCAGAAGATGAAACCGCAGGCACAGGCGTTGAGGCTGATATGGCTGACAACCGGGAATCTTCATGGGGCACAGTTAGGTTATCGCTAAAGAGTCCTTCAAGCTGTTCCGCCTCGATCCAATCAGTCAAGTTTTCGTTAAAAACAAGGTCTGACGGCTTCACTTCTCCCTTCCCGGCCATCTCAAGCAATTCTTCCCAGCTGTAGGGACCAATTTCGCGATCTTCTTTCATTACAAACCAGTCCACAGACACAATACTACCTCCTCTGCAAAAACCACGACTTAGCACCCTAAAATGTTGACAGGCTTAGAATAGCTGATACCCTATATAAAATCGAGACCTTTAAGGGTTTTTTTATTGAGATATTTCTGACTATTTTATTTAGATTATAACATGATTTGTCAAGATTTTTATTTTCTCTTAACTGCTCAGCTATAGTTTAAGTGTACGGCTGTTCCAAGGTCCCGGGCTGCCCATACCATACACTTAAGTCGCTCCTACGAATTTATGGGCAGCGCGGATACCTTATCAGTGGTTACATTTTCTCAAGCATTAATGCTTTAAAACCCTACAGATGAAATTTAGCGATTATCTCTGCTTTACGCATCAACTAGCTGGCTGTATAATAGAGCCGATCATGATCGGCAGGTGAATCTGGGATGGAATATGTCTTGAGCCTCATCATGGGTATCAGCCTCAGCGCCACCAGCGGTTTCAGGGTTTTTGTTCCGCTGGCTTTATTAAGCCTTGCAGCCCAGGTGGGGTGGGTAGAGTTATCGCCTGCCTTTGACTGGATCGCTTCCAAGCCTGCTTTTGCTGCCCTGCTTATAGCTACAATTCTTGAGCTGATTGCATATTATATCCCCTATGTTGATAACCTGCTCGGCCTGGTTGCAACACCGGTAAAAATTATGGCCGGAGTTTTAATCACCGCTTCCCTGCTGGTGAACCTCGACCCGATGCTGACCTGGACCCTGGCCGTTATAGCCGGAGGTGGTGCGGCCCTTGGCGGCAGTGCTGTCAGCAATACTATCCATGCCGGGTCAACGGCAACCACCGGCGGCGTGGCTAACCCCTTACTATCCCTGGCTGAAACTATTTTTAGTTTCTTGATGGCGATAATCGCCATATTAGTACCTCTGCTTGCATTGGCCCTGTTAGTCTTAACGGCCATTATTTTGACCCGCCTCTTCAGATCGATACGGAAACGAAGAAGTGGTAAGGTCATTTAATGATAGGCGGAATCAATTCGCCGCGAAATGCTTAGGAGGGTTTATCGATGCATCATCACTGGAAAGTAATATTCTCTCCCCTTAAGATCGCTACTGCCTTATTTTATCTGGTTCTGCCGGTAATTTTTCTTTTATCGATCGGCGGTTGTGATGGCGGCCAATCCGTCACCGAAACTCCCGCTTCTGATGACCGGCCACCTGAACTTACCGCGGCTGTCGATCTGCCCTATGAGGGTCCCTTAACGATGACTGGCTTTGCCGAATTTAACCCTGCAGCAGTTACCGTTACCCCTTCTATCGAACATGCAGCCATAGCACCCGACCTGGGCAATGTAAAGATAGCGATGGCTTTATCTGCAAAGCAACTGGAAAGGCTTGCTAAGGACGGTGTTGTTGCCAGCCCCGGCCTGCAGGAAAAAGAATTTTTTACGCTCTATGAGAAGGCTCGCTACGCGAACATCCCCATTTTCATAACCAGTGATTCACTGCTGCACAGCTACCACCTCTTGTTCAGCAAAGTCCTGCGCACCGCTGAAAGTGAATTCTTTCATCCTTTGCTAAATGATCTGAATGAAGCTCTCTTCGCCAGGCTCGACCAGTTTTATGCAGAACTGCAGGGCGGCCCCTGGGAAGAAGAAGCCCTCCGCACCGCTGCGTTTATTGCCGTAGGTGGAAAACTTGCCGACCCCGCCTTTCCTGTTCCCGACTACTGCAAAGATCTTGTTGAAGCAGAGTTTGCCCTGATCGAGGCGGCAGACGGGATTCACCCTTCCCCGCTTTTTCCCGGCCTTGAAATGGGTGAAGATTACAGCCAGTATAAACCACGCGGTCACTACACCAAAAGCGAAGCTCTCGAAGCTTACTTTAAAAACATGATGTGGTACGGCAGGATGACTTTTCGCCTCGACGCCCGGGCGGAAGGTGTGGCTGAAAGGGAAACAAGGATGGCTTTACTCCTGGTCAAAGCCCTACGCAACACAGGCGTCGGGGATAGACATGCCCTTGCTGTCTGGTCAGATCTCTACGATCCCACTTCTTTCCTGGTAGGACGCAGTGATGATCTGACCGTTTTTGACTATATGCCCCTGATCGATCAAGTCTACGGCGAAAACCCGGATCTCTCGACCCTGGTTGATGAGGAAAGACTGACTGCTTTCCTGGCCGCTTCAAAAGAGATGCCTCAGCCGGAAATTCTAGGGCTGGTCCTCTACGAGGCTGAGGATGTTGCAACGGAAACCAGGGGGCTGCGCTTCATGGGTCAACGCTTTGTAGCCGATGCCTATATCTTCGGCCAGCTCACCTATGACCAGGTGAGCGATGATGAAAAGCGGCGAGGCCTGCCAAACGGGCTCGATCTGTTTGCAGCCATGGGATCACCTAAAGCGTATCAACTGCTCGAGGGTATGAATGAAACGACTTACCTCAATTACCCGGAGCAGATGGAGAAAATGCAAACCTGGACTGCATCTCTCAGTGAAGATGACTGGACCGAAACCGTTTATAACGCCTGGCTTTATACTTTTTACCCCCTGCTTGAACAGCATGGTGAGGGTTATCCCCAATTCATGCGATCTCCTGCCTGGCAGGTCAAGCAGCTGCACACCAGCCTGGGCAGCTGGGCTGAGCTGAAACACGACACCATTCTCTATGCCAAGCAAACTTATGCCGAGATGGGTGACGGTTGGTCCCCCACTCCACCCGATCCACTCCCCGCCAGGGGCTATGTCGAGCCGGTTCCTGCCTTCTACAGCCGCCTGGCAGCCCTGGCAGCTATGACCCGTGAAGGCCTTGCTGAACGCAATCTCTTAAACAATTCAGATGCCGAAAGCCTGAAGCAGATTGAAGACCTTGCTCTTTTCCTGAAAGAAACGTCAGAAAAACAGTTGGCTGGTGTGCCACTTGCTTTCGAGGAACACGCGCGCATCCGCTACTATGGCGGAGAGCTTGAGCAGTTGGTAATGGCGGCTGCAGACAGCGAAACGCTTGGCGCAGACGCCATCAGTTACATGGATGAAGACCCACAGGCAGCAGTGATTGCCGATGTTGCCACCGACCTGAGGCCTCAAGGCCTTGATTTTTCCGAACCGGCTGCCCTGCAGGTAGGGGTAGGGCGGATCAACGACATTCACGTGATCGTGCCACTGGTTGAGAACGACGGCAGCCTGACTCTGCAGGTTGCCAAGGGAGGCATTTTCTCTTATTACGAATTTCCCTGGCCGGCTTCAGATCGCCTGACTGATGAAAAATGGCAGGCTTTGCTTGATGAAGGCTCAAACCCGCCTCCGCCAACCTGGATAGAATCTTTTTATGTGTCAGAGGGGGAAGAAGAAGAGCTGCGCAGGGCTATCTCCAGTTTTCAGCGCGCCTGGGTTGAAGCTGTATTCTACTTAAGTGACCGCCACATAGTCAGCGACTACCACCAGTACGGCGGCGGTAGTGCATTAGAGAAAGTCAGGGCTGAAATAGCAACCCTTCAATCACAAAAACGCTTTGAGGGGCGCAAGCTGCTCGGAACCGATTTCCGTTCATACGACAGGCAGTCGCCGACCCTGGCAGTGGTGACAGTGCGGGAAAGCTGGGAAGATATCCTTTACGGCTACGAGGGGCCCGAACATCCGGCTCAATCCTACGACGAGGAAGATATGCAGGAGTTAGGCAAGCGCGGGCCTTACGATATTAATATAACTTACAGCCTTGAACTGGATGAAGAACAGGGTTGGCTGGTTACCCGCATCGTTACAGGCAGTCTGCGGCCGGCCTGGTAAGCGATGTTGAAGGTTATTAAAAGATTTAGCCATCTCAAACTTGGGGCTATTGCGGTAATTGCGATGCTGCTTACTTTTACTTTTACCCTGTCGGCCTGTCAATTGCCACGCAGTAGCCCCGAAAAGCGAGACGAACCTTATTTGCTTTTCTTCAGCTGTAACGAGGAAAGTTGCTGGCAGCAAAAATCCCCGAAACACCAGAACAGTGGGGTAAAACTTCAACAAAGATGGTCCGTTGATCTGACCGGTGACGGCCAAAACGAGGAGATCAGGCTCGAAAGCGAAAGGCTTAAGATAACGGGAAGCGCAGTGGAACCCTGGAACAGCAATCCGGACTGGAAGGTCCTCTCTGCCGCACCCGGCGATCCCAACGATGACGGGCGTAACGACATCCTGATAGCCCTTTTTAAGGAAGGGCCCGAAGGGGAACTACTCAGCCATCCTTTCATCATTGGTTACCGGGATGGAAGGTTCAAGACCATCTGGGGCGGTTCGGCTGTCCCCTTTGCCATTTTCGAGGTCCTGCTGGCAGATGTTGATGGCAGCGGTAAGCAGGAACTGGTTGTGCTTGAAGCTGCCGAACCTGGAGCCGGTCCCGCTGAAAGGCTGCGCACCTTATCAGTCTGGGACTGGCACGGCTGGGGTTATAACCTGCGCTGGCGCAGCAAGCCCGGTTATTACAATAACCTCAATTTCATAACCTCAGCTGGAGGAAGCGGTCTGATTACGGTTGAAGAAAGCAGCGCGGCGACAGATTAAAGATAACAGATAACATCATCTGGTTACCTTCACCTGTGGCCCTCTGGTGTCCTCCTGGTTGATCTCAGTAAACGGTGATCAGATCGGCAATATTTTCAAAGGTTTTTTCTCCAATACCACTGACATCCATAATTTCACGAATATCTTTAAAAAAGCCATTTTTCTCTCGATGAGCGATGATCTGGCCGGCACGAACCTCACCAATACCGGGCAGGGCGGTAAGATCGTTTACTCCGGCCTGATTTATGTTAATTTTACCTGCACCTTCTGTTACCGTCTGGGCTGACGCCTCACCAATCTTCTGAACATAGACCTGCTCACCGTCCATGAGGGGGCGGGCCAGGTTGATTGCTTCATAGTCTGCTTCAGAACTGAACCCTCCGCAAAGTTCCAGCAATTCATAGACCCTCGATCCGACTGGCAGGGTATAAACATCAGGATTATTGACAGCTCCAACCAGGTGCACTGTTATTAATTCGGGAACAAGTTGTAAATCTTCCTGTTGATGATTACTAACCTCAATAATCTGGGAACTACTTTTGTTAAGATGATCTGCCCGCCATATGCCGCCTGTTATTAATAGAACAACTAAGACACCGAAGATTATTTTTTCCCGCAGACTGATCTTTTCTCCCACCCTTTCAACTCCTTCAGATATTCGTTGCAATCGATAAGGCCTTTTTAGCCAGACATGAAAATAATCAAATAATTCGCTTCCGATAAAAATTTACCTGCTATCTCCTAAAATAAAAAGGCGCCCTTTTACAGGCGCCGGCATTTTTATGCGAAGGGGTGGTAATACAAATTCGCAGTTACTCTTTATCTTCTGATTTCTCTTTTTCGTTCTCTTCTTCGTGGGGAACTTCGATGCCAAGTACGTTGATGTTAATAGCTTCGACTTTTAGTCCTGTTGTTTTTTCCACAGTATCACGAATCTCTTTCTTCAGTTTGCCAGTGGAATCAACAATGGAAATACCATATTCAGCAATAACACTCAGGTCGATGAAAACCTTTTCTGCATCAATACGCACTTTTATACCCTTGGTCAGGTCGCGGCGGCCGAGCTTTTCAGCAATACCACCAACTACTCCTCCACTCATTCCGGCTATGCCGGGAACATCACTCGACACAATACCGGTTATTACAGCAATAACCTCGGAAGAAATACTGATGCTGTCACCCTGTTTGGTCGGATCCGGCCTCAGGACGGCATCTTCACTTTCAACTTTTTTGCCTTTTTTTTCTTCGCTCATACTTTCTCCTCCTTCTTTAAGATGATAAAAGCCGGAAAGGGTAACCGGCTAATATGCTGGCTTTACTCGTAAGGGCTGACAGAAAACAGATACATTTTTCAGATTGCTAATACGAGCTTTGTGAATTGTCTACATATATTATATATCTTGAATATATGTCTGTCAAGGAATCCCCGCTAATTTACAAGTTTAAAGCCCCAGGATCGCGGTAGTTTGACAGCATAGATTAATCGAAGCATTCCAGATTTTCTTGAGCATAGGTCTTTAAGGGATTATTTTTTTACATACCGTCATGATACCCTGACACCCGGAACATCGGTCATACTTTCCCGCAGAGGGGATCTTCTTTCTGCCATACCCGTTATTTCCCCTTAACCGGATCCATACTTCCAACTGGCGGGAACTCTGCTATGACCCTGCAACAATGGCGCACTGGGGCGCCGGCAGGAGTTCTAAAAATCAGCGATTTTCAGGTAATCCATTGTAGTTATGTCACCCTCGTGAGAGTACTGGTAGAGCCCGGAGTGCCTTTCGTCGCCCCTCGGGATGACCGCGACAAACGTCATGGACGGCATCTTGTTCTTGTCGATCCACGTACCGGAGTTCACATACACCGCTGTCTTCCCGTCGTGTGTTTCTGAGGGGATCATCCTGGGTTCGTGGGAATGGCCGAAGACCACGATTCTCGCGTCGGATTCGGGGTTGTGGAAGTACTGCACGACCGCCTGGCTGTCCAGTCCCACGGACGAGGCAGACTCGATGATCGCATCTCGGACTGGAATGTTGACAACTACCCTGTTAAGGGCCTGCCGTTCGTCCCACGTGTCCTGTATCCCTTTAAACAGATTCACGTCGATGCTGCCGCCCGCCTCCGCCTGGCGGGGCACCAAATCACTCATGGCGTAAGTTTCAGTGAATCCGTCGATATTGGTCTTGATGATCTTCTCTTCGAAGTCTTCCTTGATGGGCAGCATCGTCATCAGGGCATCCCAGACTTTCCAGTAGAGGAATTCGAGGTTCTGGCTCCCGCCGAGGCGGTTCGGGGCGACGGGCGGCCTGATTTTGTCCGGTTCAGGTTTGCCTTCGAGGACCGAGAGCGTCGCGATACGGGTGAAGAAGTAGCCCGGAGGCAGGATCGAACCGGGAGCGATGGATTGGTTCGATATGGGGTCCGGCGCGCAAAAGAAGTTGTAGCGGTGGCCGTGCTCGATAGCGATCTCCGGATGACCGTCCGGAGAATAGGTGCCGAGTCCCCGCACATCGCGCGCTTCGGCCATTCCCGGGAAGACGGTCTGGATGCTCTCCGAGGTGATCAGCAGGTCGTGGTTCCCCGGAACATAGGTCACCTTGATCGTCCCGTCCCGGATGATGTCGTTGAATGCGTCGACCACGTCCTTGTTGTTTTCGGCAACAACCTGGACGAACTCTTTCTGGCTCTTTCCGGCGTAAGTGTCCGTACCGGCGGGAATAAACCACTCGTCCATGAGGTCGCCCGCGATGACGAGCTCCTTGATGTTCGGAGCGTACCGGAGCTTCTGAAGAAAGTCTATGAGAGAAGCGCGGTTCTTCTGAGTCTCTGCATAGCGGTCGTCCATCCCCAGATGGAGGTCGCTGATGATGACTATAACCGAGCGTTCAGCGTCAAGCCCCGAAATGCCGCCCTGATCAAGCGTGAAAGGATACTTCGTAGACGCGCCGATTTTTTTCATTGTATATCATTCCTTTTCGAGTGTGATGTGATCGAATGGTGAAATAAGGCTGAGTTAGATAGGGACTTCGTAGGCAGGAATATACTTTTCTGCTGGAATTATCATACTACACTAAATTGCGGCAGGTCAAGCCAAGCGGGGTATAAGCGCCTGGATTCAACTACACAGCTTCTTATTCAACCAATTGCAGGGGAATGTTTTCTGTTGATAGACCAAGATAGCTGCTACCGCTAAGATCGCAGCCACTGCTGTCAAAAGCAATCGCCGGCAGAAGAATTTTTTTAAAACTTTTCAGGTCTTTTTCTCGATCAAGAACAGCTTGAAAATCCTCAACAGTCAACAGACCTGCAGCAGCAATTGAACCACCAAAAAACAGCGACGGCACAGCTCTGAAGGCCAGGTTTTTTAATGCTAATTTTGTAGCGGCAATCTGCCAGCGCTGATAGGCCGGCCTTGAAACAAGCGCCAGGTTTTCCCCGTTTTGACAGAGACTTGCCCTTAACCTTTTTGCCTGCAATGGATCAATATCATAAGCCACCGCAACACCGGGCGGCTTCCCGGCGTGCTTGCAAATGACCATATTCAGTTCATTAGTGCCTCTTCTGATAAATACCCCGGGATCTTTAGCTTTTTGCAGCAGTTCAAAAGCATCAACCCTGCTAAAGGGTTCCCTGCCATTTACTCTTACGATCTGGTCACCGGCAAATAGCCCCGCCTTGGCGGCCGGACTACCGACTATAACACCTTCCATAAGGGGCTTCAAATCTTCAATCAGGGGTGGTTCGGCCAGCAGTGGCACTGCTGTCTCAGCCCTTAAGTCTTCGAGCAGGTGGTAGCATTGCCGCACCGTTTCCGGCGGCGGAACAAGTTTAGGATCACTTAGCCGGGTGTAACCGGGCATGAGAATGCGGATCGTTTCGGCACTGGCCCTGGCAAGACTGAAGATAGTGCCACGCAGGTCAGCCCAACCGGTCAGGTGAGGCAGGGCAACAATACTGCCGTGAAATGAGATATCTGCCTCCTGAAGCAATTTCAGAGCGTCAATCGCTTTTTGCGGTTTACGATCGCCCATTAAGATGTTGCGCCCCTTCTGCGAGGCACTGTTCAGAGAAAGGATTATTTCAAGAGGCCTCAGGCTGGAAAAGAGAGCAATGGTTTTTTTATCAAGCAGAGACCCGTTTGTGGTCACCTGGATGGTAGCAGAAGGGAAAATAACCCGCAGTTCCTGGATTAGTGAATGAAAATGGGGGTGGGTCAGGGGTTCACCCTCTCGTAACCGGGTTGCAGATTCTCCAATGACAATTTTTCGCCCCGGGTTGAGATAGGGCATCAATTCCCGCAGGTGAGCCTGGGGCAGGGGAGAAAAACTATAAGCTCTGGTCGAAGGTGGGTTAAATCGATGACTGCAAAATATACAGCTGAGATTACAGCTGCCGGTAAGAGGCAGTACGTTGTGTTTACGCACCGCCTCGTTAAGAAGAGCCTCAAGCAGGGGACCCGGTTGAAGATGCGGCAGGGTTGTTCACTCCTGTCAGCGAACTACAATATTGACCAGGCGGCCGGGAACTGCCACGACTTTAACAACTTCTTTATCAACCAGCAGTTCACCGATTCTTTCGTTGGCGCGCGCTGCTTCAATCAGTTCTTCCTCCGGGCAATCGGCAGGCACTACAATCCTGCCCCGTACTTTTCCGTTAATCTGGATAACCACTTCAATTTCTTCAACCACCAGTTTCTGCGGGTCATAGGTAGGCCAGTTCTGGTGGTGAACGCTTTCTGAATAGCCGAGTGTTTCCCAGGCTTCCTCAGCCAGGTGGGGAGCAAAAGGCGCCAGCAGGAGAACCATTTTCTCGAGAGCATTGCGCAAAATAATTTTATTGCCTTCGGTTACCTCAGACTGGCGGTAAGCATAAATGGCGTTGACCAGCTCCATAATCGCACTGATTGCCGTATTAAAGTTAAAACGTTCTTGAATGTCGATAGTTACTTTTTTAATGGCAGCATGCAAACTACGTTCAAGCTCTTTTTCACTTTCACCTGCCGGAGCATCGCTGCCTGCGGGGTCTAATTCATCGCGACATTCATCAACCAGGCGCCAGACCCGGCGCAAAAAACGGTGACAGCCCTCTACACCCTGTTCGCTCCAATCAAGATCTTTTTCCGGGGGAGAGGCAAAGAGAATAAAGAGTCGCCCCGTATCAGCCCCGTACTGGGCAACTATCTCGTCCGGGGTAACCACATTGCCCTTTGACTTCGACATCTTAGCCCCATCCTTGTAGACCATGCCCTGGGCCAGGAGGCGACTAAAAGGTTCTTCAGCCTTGAGAAGTTCGGCATCATAAAGAACTTTTGTGAAGAAGCGGGCATATAGCAAGTGTAAAACAGCATGTTCAATGCCACCAATATATTGATCTACCGGCATCCAGTAATCAACATCTTCAGGTTCAAAAGGGCCTTCGGTGGCATTGGGGCTGGCAAAACGCATAAAATACCAGGAAGAGCAGATGAAGGTATCCATGGTATCGGTTTCTCGGCGGGCCGAGGCACCGCATTTGGGGCAGTTGACATTAACAAAACTATCATAATGAGCCAGGCTGGGCACACGGTTTCCGGAAAGTTCCACTTCCAGCGGCAGCTCGACGGGCAGGTCAGATTCAGGCACCGGTACGGTGCCGCATTCGTGACAATAAATAATCGGTATCGGTGCTCCCCAGTAGCGCTGGCGCGATATGAGCCAATCACGCAGCCTGTAGGTTACTTTAAAACAACCCAGATCCTGGCTTGCCAGGTGGTCGGTTACTTTTTTCATACCCTCCACATTGGGCAGTCCATTAAATGAACCGGAATTCACCATGACACCTTCGCCTACATAAGCTTCATCCATCGTATCCCCGTCGAGCTTCTCACCTTCGGGCTGGATTACAACTCTAATGGGCAGCTTATGTTTTTTTGCAAAAAGGAAGTCGCGCTCGTCATGGGCAGGCACACCCATAACCGCCCCGGTGCCGTATGAAATAAGCACATAATTACCAACTAAAATAGGCACCTCTTCACCATTAATCGGGTTAATGGCATGGCGACCGGTTAAGAGGCCAATCTTGGGTGCCTCTTCGGCGGTTCTTTCAATCTCGCTTTCCAGTTTAACACTGGCTACGAATTCGAGAACTTCTTTTTCCCTCTCGGTTCCCTCAACAAGTCTCTTAACCAGGGGATGTTCGGGGGCAAGGACCATGTAGGTAACTCCAAAAAGTGTATCAGGGCGGGTAGTAAAAGTGCTGAACTCTTCACCGGGAAATTCTTTTATTTTAAAGGAAATTTCTGCTCCTTCGCTGCGACCGATCCAGTTTTGCTGCATGATCTTAACCCTCTCAGGCCAATCTTCGAGGGTGTCAAGATCGTTTAGCAGTCTTTCAGCGTAATCGGTAATTCTTAAAAACCACTGTTCCAGTTCACGGGGTTCAACAACCGAAGAGCAGCGCCAGCAGAGCCCTTTTTCTACCTGCTCGTTAGCCAGCACGGTGGCACAGTCGGAACACCAGTTAACAGAGGCTTTTTTCTTATAGGCCAGCCCTCGCTTGTACATCAATAGAAAAAGCCACTGCGACCAGCGGTAGTAGTCGGGTGAGGCGGTGTTTACTTCACGGCGCCAGTCGTAACTGACCCCGAGCCTGTTTTGCTGTTTTTTCATATGTTCAATATTTTGGGCCGTCCATTCTGCCGGGTTAACCTTATTTTCAATAGCGGCATTTTCGGCGGGCAGGCCAAAGGCATCCCAACCCATGGGATGAATGACATTATAGCCACGCATTCTTAGAAAGCGGGCCAAAACATCACCGATGGAATAAACACGCATATGGCCCATGTGCAACTTACCTGAGGGATAGGGAAACATTTCCAGAACGTAGTATTTTGTCCTGGAGTGATCTACGTCTGATCTGTAAAATTCCTCTTTTTCCCAGTATTTCTGCCACCGCTCTTCAATTTGCGCAGAATTATAATTTTGCAACTACTCTCGACCTCCATCTCCAATAAAAAATCCGCCCGGTCAAGGGACGGATTTATACCCGCGGTACCACCCTTCTTGGTAAACCAGTTGGTGGAGCTGGCGGG
>CAZVLE010000086.1:0-47252 GCA_964627855.1 uncultured Syntrophomonadaceae bacterium
GATTAGACGAAGGGGCCAGGATTTGGTGGGCCCACCAGGGCTCGAACCTGGGACCAACCGGTTATGAGCCGGTAGCTCTTCCAGCTGAGCTATGGGCCCCCATCTAAATAATCATGGCCTTTTTAAGCACTTTCCTTACAGCTATATGAGTTTAACATACCCTGCAGATTATTGTCAAGAACCTGAGATAAGGTTAAAATAAAATAGATGTTGTAAGCCAAGGAGGCTGTTCTTATGCTTAAAAAGATTAATGATTTAAATATTCATCTAAGCGCAGATGATATTTTAAGAGGTCAGGGGATTGACCCTGACAGGGCTTCAAAGCGATTACTTGAAACTGCCGAATCAGTGATAGAACTTGCCGAAAACCTGCTCAACCCGGCTGCTATTTTTACTGTAGTCAGGGTAACAGAATTTGAACACCAGAAAGTATCTTTCGAGGGTGGAGCCTTTGAAGGTTCGTTGGTTGCCAGAGCTATGGCTGGAGCTGACGAATTAAGCATTGGCATCTGCACGATAGGTGAGGAGCTCGAAAAAGAAATAGACACGCTGATGGTTGAGGATCCGGTCACCGCTGTTGCCCTTGATGGCGCCGGAATAGCTGCCCTGCGTAAAGTTTCCAATACCATTGAAGATATGATCAGTTCTGAAGCCTGTCAGCTTGAACTGGCCCTGGGTATGCGTGCACAACCGGGACAGGAAGGCTGGCCTATCGAACAACAGCGTGAAGTTTTCAAAGTATTACCGGCGGAGCAAATTGGCGTGCATCTAACGGAAAGCTGCCTGATGATTCCACGCAAATCAGTTTCCTTCGTTGTTCCGAGGGGTAAGGACCTGGATAACAGTATTTCACCATGCGATATCTGTTCAAAGCGTAATCGTTGCGAGTGGCGGAAGGAAAAATTGACCGGCTAATAAAGGACATAAAGATGGCTCCCCAGGCAGGATTCGAACCTGCAACCTACCGGTTAACAGCCGGTCGCTCTGCCGTTGAGCTACTGAGGAGCGTTGTGGCAATAGTATTATACTGAAAGAGAGATTGCCCGTCAAGGGTTGTTGAAAAATATGTTTTCAATACCGGCATTAAACACTTAAGATTAACTAAAAGATGGTGTTGGGTTTTTGACAGACATACTCCTGATTATTGGCGCTTATTTTATCGGCACTTTTCCCTCTGCCTATATTTGCGGACAGTTATTTGTTAAGTCTGATATTCGGCAGCTCGGAAGTGGAAACGTAGGCGCTTTAAACACAGCTAAAACTGTCGGCTACCTACCCGGCATCCTGACCCTGCTTGCCGACATAGCCAAGGGCGCCCTGGCAGTATACCTTGCTGCCTTGTACAGTAACTGGTTGCCGGCGCCTTTTATGGCTGCGTTCTTCGTAGTATTGGGCCATAACTACAATATATTTCTCGGTTTCAGGGGTGGCAAAGGCCTGGGTAGCCTGGTCGGAGCCATGGCTTTGCTGGCACCTTTAGCGGCCATCTATGCTCTTGCTGTCATCGTCATGCTGGCTCTCTTGCTGCGGGACACTAACACAGCATCCGGGATAGGGGTTTTTTCTCTACCACTGTTTCTATATCTTCAGGAAGGCCACTGGGCTCTCCTGGCCATCGGAACAGCTATTGCCATAATTGTTGCCCTCAAACATGGGCGTGATTTTAAAGCATACCGGCAAGGACGCCGCAAACTACTTTAAGTAGAGCTACATTTTTAGGCTTTCAAACCACTAACCCCTGGTCAAGACAATTTCTCCCTGATTACGCACTTCCATTGCGAAGGGCTATTTTTTCAAGAATCTCAGCATACTTCTCGCGAGTTATGGGATAATAGGAAAGAATTACGATACCGCTTATAAAGAAAAGGACCGGAATGGGGCCTACTAGCAGCCTGATTCCCAGCAAAGAAAGATCACTCTGTACAACATCGGGAATATAACCGAAAGCGCTCAGGGTCCAACCACTGAGGGCGATTGCAAAGGCCTGGCCAACCTTGCTGCTGAAAGTCCAGAGCCCATAAAACACTCCTTCACGCCTTAAACCGTTCTCAGCATAATCATATTCAACTACATCGGGCACAATAGCGTAGGGCATAACATACTGGGTAGCAAAACCGAATCCGGCTACGATCATGATTATATAGGAAACTTCCATTGGTACACGGTGGCCGATGATGAAAAAAATCACTACCGACAGGGCCATGATCAGCATACCCGTATTGTAGCTCATCTTTTTACCGATCCGCCGGGATATGAGGGTCCAGACTGGAATAAAGATCATCGCACTGATCAACAGGGCAATCAGGGCTAACTGAAAACCGGTTTCATCGCCATAGAGATAAATATAGTAATAAAGCAGTGCACCCTGGATAATAGTAATTCCAGTAATGTGCAAAGTCCAGGGAATCAGGCAGGTGAGAAAAGCTTTCATACCCAGAACCTGGGCATAGGATCTAAAAATATTCTGTCGCGGCGGTGCTGTATTATGCCTTGGTTCCCGGACTGAAAAAACAGTTATCAGGGCTGTGACCATCATGATTGCTCCCATGACGGTTCCCGCCAGGGTCCAACCCCTTGCAGTATCAGAACCCATTGCGACCAGGGGCAAAACAAGCCCTGCCCCCAGAAGAGTTCCAACCACTGCACTGCTCATACGGTAAGCATTAACTACGGTTCGTTCGTTATAATCGGTAGTTAATTCCGGAGTCATCGCGCCATAAGGTATGTTGACCAGCGTATAGGCAGTGCATAACAGACAGTACATGGCTGCCGCCCAGAAAAATAGCTGCCACTGCTCAGTGTAGCCGGGAGCCGTAAACATAACAATCATCATCCCGAAAAGTAAAAATGAGCCTATAAACATGTAAGGACGACGACGCCCCCAGCGGGTCCTGGTGTGATCAGAAAGGTAGCCTACGGTGGGATCTGTGACTGCATCCCAAATTTTACCGATCATTAAGGCAGTGCCAGCCAGGCCGGCGGCCAGTCCAACTACATCCGTCATAAAAAAGAGCAGGTAAAAGCCCATCATGGTAAAAAAGAGATTGCCTCCCAGATCACAAATTCCGAAGCCCAGCTTGGTCCGAAATGGCAACTTACCGGAATAGATTGCCACCTTATCATGAGATTTTTGCAAGATTGCACCTGCTTCCCTGATTGTCAAGTGATAATTGCATGAGGCTGATCTATAAAACCAGTTAATCTTACCACCATTGATTTGTCAATACAATTTTCTGGTAGCCGATGGAAGGATTTCAGGGAAAAAGGGCGAATTGAATAATAATTGTTAAATAATGGTTGCCAATCGTGCAGTAATAGAGCAAGGGGGTTGCATTGATGCGCTTGAGTGGCGGTGAAATCATAGCTCATTCCCTAATAAACAGCGGGGTACCATGGGTTGCAGGTATACCAGGACACGGCTGCCTGGCCCTGGTTGACGCTTTTTTAACTGTACGGGATAAATTGCCCCTTTACCTGGTGCGCCACGAGCAAAGTGCAGCTCACATGGCCGATGGCTATTTTCGCGTAACCGGGAAACCGGCAGCTGTGTTTACTTCGATTGGCCCCGGAGCTCTCAATCTGGCAGTTGGTCTAGGCACAGCCTATGTTGATTCAACGGCCATGCTGGCCCTGATCGGAGAAACTCATACTTACATGTTCGGACGAGGTGTATTGCAGGAAATAGAAAGACACAGGGCAGCCAACTCGCTACAAGCCCTCTCTCCCCTGGCCCGTTTTTCACAGCTCGCCAGCCGGGTGGAGCAACTTCCCCATGCCCTGAACCGTTCTTTTAGCGCTATGCTCAGTGGCAGGTCCGGACCGGCAGTAATTGCCCTGCCCATGGATGTGCAAGCCGATAGCATGAACCTTGACCCCTCCGCGCTTGCTTATCACCCCTCTCAACATTTCTGCACACCCGATCCGGCCGCTGTCACTACTGCTGCACAAGCTCTGGCAGAGGCAAAAAGGCCGGTTATCCTGGCCGGTGGAGGAGTGCTCCGGGCACAGGCTTCAGCAACCCTGATTAAGTTAGCAGAAAGGTTGGGAGCTGCTGTAATCACCACCATGTCCGGTAAGAGCAGTTTTCCCGAAGATCACCCCCTCTATGGATGGCATGCCGGTTCAAAGGGAACAGGCTGCGGTAATATCCTGGCCCGGAATGCCGACCTGATTATGGCCGTGGGTTGTCGCTTTGCTGATGAAACTGCTTCTTCATACCGGCAAGGGGCCAGTTTTAATATTCCTCCGACCAGGTTAATACATGTCGATATTGATGCCTCTGAAATAGGGAAAAATTACACTGCCGATATCGGCCTGGTCGGTAATGCAGAACATGTCATGCAGGCGCTACTTGAGGAGCTTGGCCAGCCGAAAAAGGATATGCTAAAAACTCCCTATGTTCAGGAAATAGTTTCAACACGTCAAACCTGGTTGAAAGAGCTGGCCGCTTTTCGCTCTGCTGCAGGTCATTCGCTTACTGTTTCAAAAGTGCTGGGTGAAATCAGGGCCGCCCTGCCTCGCGATGCTTTCCTGGTGACCTCTTCAGGACATAGCCAGGCCCAGGTGCTGCAGGAATTTCCTTTTTACGAACCGGGCACCCTGATTACAACAGGCGGTTTCTCGACAATGGGCTTTTCACTCCCGGCCGCTTTGGGTGTAAAGTTAGCCAGGCCCGACCAAGTTGTTGTAGCTCTGGTCGGTGACGGCGACTTCCTGATGACTGCGCAGGAACTGGCAACTGCTATCCAGTATAATTTGAACGTGATTGTCATTGTTCTCAATAACAGCGGGTTTCTTTCTATCCGCGACCTGCAAAGGTCAGTTTACGGAGAAGCTCATCAGTATGCCACCGAGTTCACCGGACGTGACGGCAAACTCCATTCACCCGACTTCACAGCAATGGCTCAATCGTATGGTTTAAAAGCAGAAAAAGTTGTCAGGCCGGGTGGGGTCCAGGCAGCGCTCGATAAAGCAATTAAGGCAAATGAGCCGCACCTGCTTGAAATTATGGTCAGCCGGGAATACCCCTACTCAGGCGGCAACGCTACCGGCTGGTGGGATGTCCCCGTTCCAGAATACCTGAACACAAAACGTCAAAAATATGAAAAAGAACGAAATGGAATAGATCTATCACGTTAAGTGGAGGTGCCGGAACCATTGATAAATGCTGCCTTTGCCGGTTGCGGCCGGATCTCGGACCTGCATGCCCTCGGCTATGCCAATAGCAGTAAGGCCCGCATATATGGCCTTTACGATCCCGATCATGAGAAAGCATTATGTAAAGCAAAACTCTGGAAAGCTGAAAAAATATATGAAAGTTATGAAGAACTTTTAAACGATACTGACGTAGAACTCGTTGAAATATTAACCCCCCACCATCTTCACTGTCCAATGGCCTTAGCGGCGGCTGCGGCTGGCAAGCATATCTCGCTGCAAAAGCCAATGGCCCTGACTCTTGCCGAGGCAGATCAGATCATCGCTGCTGCCGAAAACAGTGGTGTAATCCTGCGCATCTATGAAAACTTTGTTTATTATCCACCCTATGTCAAAGCACGTGAACTAATCCTTGACAATGCAATCGGGGAGCCTCTTTCATTTAACCTGCGGGTTCGCTGCGGAATTGGCTCAAAGGCCTGGACAGTACCGCTCGAGGCATGGCAGTGGCGTTTTAATCCTCTCACCGGTGGTGGATGTCCGATCATGTTTGACCACAACTACCACAATTTTTCGCTGGCCCATTATCTATTGGGAGAGGTAGAGAAGGTGAGCGCCTGGTTCGAGCAGAGTGAAGTGATCCCCGGCAGTGGTCTCCTGGTCAATGTGCCGGCCATGGTAATGTGGAAATACAAACGAGGGAAGACCTTCGGGGTAATGGATGTGGTGCTTGCTCATGAACTTGAAATTGAGACAGACCATTATGCCGACGAGAGCCGTCTGGAGATTACTGGCAGCAAAGGCCTGATAATGGTCAATCGCTGCACCGGGCGCCTGCAGAACAGGCCACCGCTGGAACTCTACCGGGATGGAGTAACAACGGCTTATGAACATATTGCCGCCGGCTGGGAAGAAAGCTTTATCAGGGCTACTGAAGATATGATTGAAGCTATAGGTGATAATCGTCAACCTCGCCTGGATGCTTCTGCCGGCCGGGCGGCGCTGGATCTGACCCTGGCAGCGCATCAGTCAGCCTGTTCGGGTCAAACAGTGCTACTCGGGCAGTAGTGATAACCAGCTAAGGTGTTTTTAGGGTTAGTCACCTTGAAAGGAACGATCAACTTGCTTAGCAAAACCTTAACGAACGGCATCGACAGAGCAGCTCACAGGGCCTTACTGCTGGGGCTGGGCCTTAACCACAGCGATTTGCAAAAACCGCTGATCGGTGTTTCTAATTCTTTTACCGACATAGTACCGGGACATACACACTTAAATGAGTTGGCCCGTGCGATACGGGAAGGTATTTGCGCCGCCGGGGGAGTGCCCCTTGAGTTTAATACCTGTGCCGTATGCGACGGCCTTGCTCAAGGCCATCATGGCATGGCCTATTCACTTCCCAGCCGGGACCATATTGCCGACACGGTGGAAATTATGGCCAGAGCTCACTGCCTGGATGGTTTGGTACTGCTCTGCAGCTGCGATAAAGTGATACCCGGACAGCTTATGGCGGCTATGCGCCTTAATATTCCAGCTATCCTGGTTACAGGAGGCTGTATGTCTGCCGGACGCGGAGGCCCCTTTCAGTATATTACCCTTAGCAACATGCGAGAGTTCTCCGGGGCAGCCGCCGGGGGTAAAATTAGCAAAGCAGAACTATCAGCCTTTGAGGAAGCGGCCATCCCGGGAGCAGGCAGCTGTGCAATGCTGGGAACAGCCAACACAATGTCATGCCTGGGCGAAGCGATGGGCATGACCCTGCCGGGCATGGGTGCATCACCGGCACGCAGCTCCTATAAACTTCGTCTCGCCCGCAGTTCAGGTGAAAGAATAGTTTACCTGGTAAAAAATAAGATCAATACTCGTAAAATTGTCACCCGTGAAGCGTTACTCAATGCTATTAGTGTTGACATGGCCCTGGGAGGCTCTACTAACAGCATTTTACACCTGCTGGCCATTGCCCGTGAGGCAAGAGTTAAGTTAGAACTGGCTGATTTTGACCGCCTTTCTGCTGCTGTTCCCCACCTCTGCGATCTGTTGCCGGGAGGCCAATATCCCCTGGAAGAATTCTTTCATGATGGTGGAATACCGGCTTTACAGGCTGAATTGACCAGCCTGCTTAAGTTAGAAAGCCTTACCGTGAGCGATCTGACTGTGGAAGAATCAATCAGGGTCTGGAAAGAAAGCAGGGTTCTTGGAAGCGGGGCTAAAACAATTAGCTCGCTCAACAGTCCTCTTCATCCTGACGGGGGCCTGGCCGTTCTCTATGGCAACCTCTGCTCAGAAGGGGCTGTGGTGAAAACTGCGGCAGTCAGCACAGAGATTCAGATATTTGAAGGGCCTGCACGCCCCTTTGACTGCATGGAAGATGCCGTCAAAGCTGCCCTGCAAGGTGGAATTAGAAGTGGCGATGCAGTGGTTGTCCGTTACGAAGGACCCCGGGGCGGCCCGGGTATGCGGGAAATGCACATGCTCAGTGCCCTGCTAAGCGGGATGGGGAAAAATGTTGCAGTGATAACCGACGGCCGTTTTTCCGGTTCTTCGCGCGGACTCTGTGTCGGTCATGTTTCTCCGGAAGCGGCAACCGGCGGACTGCTGGCCCTGGTTCAGGAAAACGACCCGATTAGAATCGACCTGGCCGCACGGAAAATGAAGCTCATGGTTCCGGCAAAAGTCATAGTTAAACGCAGGCCAAGGCCACCACAAAAAAATATTCCTGCCGGACTGCTGGAACGTTACAACAGACTGGCAGGATCGGCTTCGGAAGGAGCCCTGATTGGCTGAAGGCTATAAAAATGATTAACCGGGTCCGGGTCATCCAGGTCCGGTTTTATTCCAGGTAGTCCCGCAACCGTTTACTGCGCATGGGATGGCGCAGTTTACGAAGCGCCTTGGCTTCGATCTGACGTATTCTTTCCCTGGTCACGCCAAAAAACTGACCAACTTCTTCAAGGGTGCGTGAACGGCCATCATCAAGACCAAAGCGCAGGCGCAACACTTTCTCCTCACGCGCTGAAAGAGTGTCAAGGACGTCTTCAAGTTGCTCTTTCAATAGCTCAAATGCAGCAGCATCTGCCGGGGCCTGGGCATCGTGATCTTCGATAAAATCGCCGAGGTGACTATCATCTTCCTCGCCGATAGGAGTCTCAAGAGATACCGGTTCCTGGGCAATCTTCAGGATTTCTCTTACCCTTTCCTCACTGATATTCATCTCCAGGGCAATTTCTTCCGGTAGCGGTTCACGGCCCAGTTCCTGGACCAGTTGCCGGGAAATGCGAATCAGTTTGTTAATAGTTTCAACCATGTGCACCGGAATGCGAATCGTCCTGGCCTGATCGGCAATAGCCCTGGTAATAGCCTGGCGAATCCACCAGGTGGCATAGGTGCTGAACTTATAACCTTTACGGTAATCGAATTTTTCAACCGCCTTAATTAAGCCCAGGTTGCCTTCTTGGATTAAATCTAAGAAAAGCATGCCCCTTCCTACATATTTCTTGGCAATACTTACCACGAGACGCAGGTTTGCTTCTGCAAGACGACGTCGGGCATCTTCATTGTTTTGTTCAATTGCCTGGGCCAGTTCAACTTCCTCCTCCGAAGTCAATAGGGGTATTTTACCAATTTCCTTTAAGTACATGCGGACTGGATCGTTTACTGTAACTCCTTCCGGAGCAGTTAGCACTTCAGTGGTTACAACCTTGATATCATCCTCGTCCGTATCATCATCCTGTGAACTGTCCTGAACATCTGCAGTTGTTTCATCTGTTATATCAATACCATGCTGGGCCAGACGATCATAAAAAGTATCCAGGGCCTCTACCGAAAGTTCATAGGGCTGCAGTGTTTCAATGATTTCTTTATAGCTGATTGAACCCTTTGCTTTGCCCTGTTCGACCAGTTCATTTTGGGCATCTTCGAGGGTCAAGGTTGTCTTTTCAGTATCTTTAGCTATTTAAATCCCCTCCTTTTCAAGAGCGGTAAGGGTTTTAGTTTTGTAGGAAAGTTTTTGCTGATATTCACGCAACAACTCAGCAATTTTTTCCTGTGAACCAGAATCTTCAAGTTCCCTGATTTTCTTTTGTAGATCCAGTTGTTCCAGCTCTTCCCAGTGATAGATAATTTGCCTGATACAATCCTCAGCCATACGCTTCGCTGTCAGGGGCGGCAGATCCTGCAAAGATGGCTCGGTTGCCAGCTCTGTTATTAAAACAGTTATTTCGGCTTCAGCAAAATGGTTCATCAACTTCTCGGCACTGACCATCTTATCCCTTTCAGCAGCCTGCCACAGTTCCTCAACAATCATTCTGACCTTTTGGTCGGTAAAATAGTCTGTTTGTAAATGATTTCGCCCTAATTCGGCAATTTCCTTGCTCTGCAACATTAAAGATATCAATATTTTTTCTGCCGGACGAAGATTTATTTCCTCCACCTGTAAGCTTTGATCATTTTTTTCTTTACCTGAATGCCGATCGGGTCGTTTTCGTCTTTTTCTCAGTTCACTACGTAAGGATTCCTCTTCCACCCCAAGTTCTTCAGACGCTCTTTTCAGGTAGTAATCCTGCTCGATCGGGTTAACGGCTGAGAGCAAAAAGGGCATCAGATCATTTACATAATTAATTCTGCCCCGGTCTGATGTGATATCATAACGTTTCCTGAGTTGCTGCAGACGATACTCCATGAGCGGCAGGGATTCGTCAACAAGTTCCACAAATGCGGTAGCGCCGTGCTCTCTGATAAAACCGTCAGGATCTGTTCCAGGTGGCATAGCAATTACCTGAACCAGGCAACCGCTTGCCTGCAGTATTGAGAGACCCCGCCAGGTTGCCGCTTCACCTGCATTATCTGCATCATAAGCTGTAACCACCGTTTCAGCCTGATAGCGTAGTATTCGCCCCTGTTCAGCGCTGAGGGCTGTTCCCAGGGAGGCAACAGCATTTTTTATACCGGCCTGGTAAGCGGTGATAACATCTGTATATCCTTCCATGACGAGGGCTTTCTTCTCACGCCTGATCTCATTACGGGCCAGATGCAACCCGTAAAGCACCGAGCTTTTATTAAATACCGCTGTTTCCGGCGAGTTGAGGTATTTCGGCCCACTCTTATCGCTTTCATCTAATGCCCTGCCACCAAAGCCGACTATCCTGCCACTGATGTTGAAAATGGGAAAAATAATTCTGTTACGGAAGCGATCATAACAACCTTCATCTTTGCCCGGCGATACAAGCCCGGCTTTGAGCATTAAATCGGCAGATACTCCTTTATTTTTGGCAAAATTAAAAAACCCGGTCCATTCTGCCGGAGCATATCCCAGTTTAAACAATTCTATGGTCTCTTCCTGAATCCCTCTTTTTCGTAAATATTCCAGGGCCTTTGAACCGGAAGCAGTTTTCAGCAAACAATAGTTATAAAAACGTGCTGCCAGCAAGTTAAGATCATAGATCTTTTCCTTTAAACTATCTTCACCAGTGCTGCTTTTTTTGGGCTCATCTATAGTAATGCCGACCCTCCTGGCCAGGAAACGGGCAGCTTCTGGAAAGGAAAGCTTTTCAAGCTGCATCACCAGGTTAAAAGCATTACCGGATGCCCCGCATCCAAAACAGTGAAACAGCTGTTTATCAGGTGACACAGTAAAAGAAGGGGTTTTTTCATTGTGAAAAGGGCACAGTCCAACCATGTTTTTCCCCCTTCTTTCCAGCTTAATGTGTTCTCCGACCAAACCAACCAGGTCAGTGCGCTGCCTGATCTCATCTACAACATCCTCCGGTATTCCCTGGAGAATCATCAGCACCTCCCGGGGGATAACAAAAACCCCATCTCGAGGCCGGAGACGAGGTGATCCCGCATCATAATTTCAATTTAAAGCCATAACTAATCAGAAAAAACCCTACATATTGCTCTCACTAACCATTATAGTTAATCACCAGAAAAGCTTTCTTATGTCATGATTACTTTATTCGACAAACCATCTGTCTATTCCTGCCAGGCTGTTGTAACATTTTTTAAGCAGCTATCTTGTTTTCTGAAGCCCTGGGCATTTTCTGCTGATTATTTACTGACAGTTAAAGATAAAACAAGAACCCCGGCATCATCAGAGAAGCCGGGGCTTTATAATGAGCTTTTAAAAATACTATTTCGCTTCTTCCTCAACCGGCGGTCTTTCAGTTGCCGCCATTACAAGATCGTTGAAACGGCTGATATCTTCACCGGCAATTTCTGTATAGCTAATCGAATCTTTGTCCATACCGAGCATGCCAAGCAATTCACAGGTATGAGCGACCTTTTTCTCCGACCAGTAAGCTACATCTTTATACTGACAATTATATTTATCGTTGTCGCTACAGCCGACAACAACAACCTTATCAACACCACATTCTATCGCTTTTAAGAGGTGGGCTGAGTCAAGCTTGCCAACACAGGGGAACCTGACGACGGCAATATCTTTCTTTGCATTGACAAAGTCTGGGAGAGCGAAGGCTCCATAAGAGCAAGTTATAGCCAGGATAGCCGGCTTTCCATTTCGCCCGGCCAGTAATTTTTCAACGGCCGGCTCGATCGCATTGGCTGCCTCCTCAACATATGGTGCGCGGAATTTGATAGCATATACCGGGCAAAAGCTGAGGCAGAGGCCACAAGCCTGACACTGCTCGTTGCGTACACTGACTTTACCTTCTTCATTAATAACCGGTACATTGTAGGGACAGATCCGCATGCAGGTCAGGCAGTGAACACAGAGTTCTTCATCCTGCTGGGCGCCGGCGGCACATGTCAGGCAGCGACGGGCTTCACAAATTGCTGTTTCTACATCATAACCAAGCTCAGCCTGTTTATAATGACGAATCCGCTCTTCCGGTTTAATCATTGGGATAACATGTCGCTCTAGATGATCAATCTCTGCGGCAACTTTTTCGTCGAGTTTTTCAAGAACCGCAACCTCCTGAAGGCTGGCAGCGTCAAAAGGCTCACCCTGCAGGTAACTACTGACAGCCTGGGCAGCCAGGCGTCCATTGGCCATAGCCTGCACGGCGGAACCAGGTCCGGTAACCACCTCACCACAGCTAAAAACTCCACTGCGACTGGTTGTCATTTTTTTATTGTCAAAAACAATGCGTCCCCGTTCATCGATATCAATTTCACCACGAACCGGTTCGGGATCACCACCCTGGCCGATAGCGTAAATAACATAATCTCCACTAATTATCTTTTTATTTTGCTTGTTGAGGGTCGGGTTAAAGAGACCTTTATCATCAAAAACACAGGTACATTCAACCACTTCAAGGCCGGTAATTTTACCGTTATCCCTTTCAATAGTATTGGGACCCCAGGAAGTATTGAATTCAACTCCCTCTTCAGCAGCCTCTTCAATTTCCCATTCATAGGCAGGCATTTCGTCGTCACATTCGAGACAGGCTAATTTTACTGTGGATGCGCCGGCCCGCAGGGCTGAACGGGCTACGTCCATAGCAACATTACCTCCACCGATCACTATTACCTCCGGATCTCCTTCAAACTTAAAACCGGAACGTTTGACATCCTGTAGGAATGGCAGGGCATAAAGAACTCCTTCGCCATCTGTACCAGCAATGTTCAACCCTCTGCTAACCGGGAGGCCCATGGCCAGAACTACAGCTTGATAACCTTCTTTTTCCAGTTGATCAATACTGATGTCTTTGCCTAGCTCAACGCCATACTTGAATGTAATGCCCTGTTCAGCAATCTCTTCGATATCACGGTCAATCGCTTCATCGGGCAGACGATATAGCGGTATGTAATGACGAACGGCCCCTCCTGCCGTCTTTTCCCGCTCGAAAACAGTCACCTCTGCTCCAAGGCGAGCCAGATCAAATGCCGCAGTCAAACCGGAAGGGCCGGCGCCAACAATGGCAACTTTACCATTCACTTTCGGTCCATCGGGAGGAGGCGGAACCTTTGCTTTTCCATATTCGACGGCAAACCGTTTTAAGCCGCGAATTGAAGGTGGCTTGTCGACATCATTACGACGGCACTCTTCTTCACAGTGATGTGCGCAGATAGTGCCACAAACAAAGGGCAGAGGGTTTGTTTCTTTGATTACCGCCAGCGCCTGGTCAAAATCACCGGTAGCAATAGCCAGCAGATAATCACGGACACCCTGGTGCAATGGACATGCAGACTGGCAGGGTGGATGAATATTGTCTAAAGCTAAATCCTGGTTATGATGCTGGGTCAATTAGATCACTCCTTGCGACTATTTTAACTCATTAACTATTCGCCAAAAAAAAGCGTTCTCCTGTTTATATGAACAGACAATTTTAAGATAAAATCATCTTTATTGCTAAATCCCGGTGATTATGTCATTATATCGTTGCCCTGGCTGCAGCAAGACGGGCAATCGGCAGACGGTAAGGCGAACAACTGACATAATCAAGGCCGACAGCGTTAAAAAATTCGATTGAAGGTGGATTGCCACCATGTTCGCCGCAGATACCAACTTTCAAGGTAGGCCTAGTAGTTCTACCTTTATCAAAGCCAATTTGCACCAGTTTACCAACTCCCTCACGATCAATTTCGCTAAAGGGATTTACGGACAATATTTTTTGCTTAAGATAAAATGGCAAAAACTTTCCTTCAGAATCATCCCTGCTATAACCCAGGGTAGTCTGAGTCAGGTCATTGGTCCCAAAGGAGAAAAATGCGGCACTTTCTGCCAACTGATCGGCAACAAGACAAGCTCTTGGTAATTCGATCATTGTACCGACAAGGTAAGATATCTCCTGTCCTTTTTCGGCAAATATTTCATCCGCCGTATTATCTACAAGTGCTTTCATCGTCTGCATCTCTTCGCGGTGACCAACCAGAGGGATCATGATCTCAGGCTGGAGCTGATCGGGGTCAATGCCCTCTTCCAGGAGTTCAAAAAGGGCCAGCAAGATAGCCCTGACCTGCATACGATAGATTTCAGGGAAAACCAGGCCGAGGCGGCAACCACGGTGACCGAGCATAGGATTGAACTCGGAAAGATTCTGCACCTTTTGCAGCAATAATTCTTTTTTTTGCAACAATCGTGGTTCTTCATTCCCCTGGCGCAGACGATAAACTTCCAGTAGCAATTCCTCCCGATCGGGCAGGAATTCGTGCAGTGGTGGATCAAGCAGGCGCACTGTAACAGGTTTCCCAATCATTTCCTTAAAGATTCCCTTGAAATCAAATTGCTGGATCGGTAAAAGCCTTGCCAGAGCCTCTTCACGTTCGGCCAGATTCGTGGCAAGAATCATTTCCTGCACAATGGGGATTCGATCTGCAGCCATAAACATATGTTCTGTACGGCAAAGTCCAATACCCTGGGCGCCCATTTCGACAGCCAGACGGGCATCCTCGGGGTTATCGGCATTGGCCCGCACCTTGAGTTTCCGGATATCGTCGGCCCAACCGAGTAGCTGGTGAAACTCTTCCGAAAACTGGGGTTCAATCAACGGGGCTTCACCAAGGATAACCTCACCACTAGTACCATCGATTGATATGAGTTCACCCTCAGGATATGCTTTATCATCCATGAAGAACTGTCTTTTCTGACGATCTATTTTCAGCTCTTCGCAACCGCAAATACAGGGTTTACCCATACCACGCGCAACTACGGCAGCATGACTGGTCATACCGCCCCGGCTGGTTAAAATTCCCTGGGCAGCAATAATACCATGAATATCATCAGGAGTGGTTTCAGGTCGAACCAGGATAACTTTTTCTCCCGCCTGCCCCATTTCCTGGGCCTGGTTGGAATCAAAGATCACTTTTCCCGAAGCGGCTCCCGGTGAAGCGGGCAGGCCGCGAGCAATTACCGTCTTGGCAGCGTCAGGATCAATACGCCAGTGTAAAAGCTGCTCAAGTTGCTCTGGTTCAATCCGGCTTAAAGCTTCCTCCCGCTTAATTAAACCTTCCCGAACCATGTCAACAGCTATACGGACCGCAGCAGAAATAGTGCGTTTGCCGGTGCGAGTCTGAAGCATATAAAGTTTGCCACGCTCAATGGTAAATTCAATATCCTGCATGTCGCGATAATGGCTCTCCAGCTTTTCACAGGTGTCAACAAATTGCCTATATGCCGCAGGAAGATCTTTTTCCAATTCTACCAGGGGTCTCGGTGTGCGGATGCCGGCCACAACATCTTCACCCTGCGCATTAAGGAGATACTCACCATATAGCACTTTTTCGCCTGTTGAGGGATTACGGGTGAAAGCAACCCCGGTGCCGCAATCGCCCCCGAGATTACCAAATACCATGGCCTGGATATTAACAGCTGTGCCCAGATCCTCAGGAATACGATTAGCCTGCCGGTAAACAACAGCCCGGTCGGTATGCCAGGATTGAAAAACGGCTTCGATGGAAAGGAAAAGCTGCTCTTGCGGGTCTTGCGGAAAGCTGCGACCTGTTTCTTTAACCACCAACGCCAAAAATGCTTCAACAACCTTTGCGAGATCTGCCTGATCCAGTTCAGCATCGGTGCGTACTTTTTTTTCTTGCCTGGTCATGGTCAGAATGTTTTCAAAGTGGTGATGCCCCACCTTGAGAACGACATCGGCAAACATCTGGATAAAGCGGCGATAACAATCAAGGGCAAAACGACGGTCACCAGTTTCAAGGGCCAGGTTTTCGACGGCTTCCGGGGTCAAGCCCAGGTTCAGAACCGTATCCATCATCCCCGGCATTGAAACAACGGCGCCGGAACGAACCGAGAGCAACAGGGGCCGCTTGCCTCCAAAGCTGCGCTTTGTTTGCTCTTCGAGCGAAGCAAGGTTTTCAAGAATATCTTCTTTTAATTCCGGCCAAAGTCCCTCATTGCCGGCAAGATACCTGTTACAGGCTTCAGTTGTAACAATAAAACCGGGAGGAACAGGCAACCCGATGCGGGCCATTTCAGACAAATTGGCACCCTTGCCACCAAGAAGGCTTTTCATGGTCCGATCTCCATGCGCAAAAGGATAAACATATCTTCTTCCGGTCAACTTTCTTGCCCTCCCCTGATAATCTGGATAATGCGATTAGCCACTTCCTCAACCGCCTTGTTGGAGACATCGAATACAGTACAACCAAGTTTCTTCATCACCCGGCGGGCATAGTTTAGCTCATCCTCAATTCTTTCTACGGCCACATAATTGGCATTGTCATCAAGTCCAAGCGACTTGAGGCGCTCCTGCCTGATTTCCCTGAGTTGGTTGGGATTGATAATAAGACCAATGATTTTTTCCGGTGGTATCCAGAAAAGTTCTTCCGGTGGCTCGACCTCTGGAACAAGAGGCAGGTTGGCAACCTTGATACCATTGTGTGCAAGGTACATGCTGAGCGGAGTTTTCGAAGTGCGGGAGATACCGATGAGAACGATATCAGCTTTAATCAGGCCACGCGGATCTTTCCCATCATCATGTTTAACGGCAAATTCGACAGCCGCTACCCGGCGGAAATAGTCCTGATCGAGCCGGCGAACTCTACCGGGTTCAACATGAGGCTCTCTGCAGGTAACACGACTGAAAGCACCCATCAGCGACCCGAGAATATCGGCAGTGCAAACATTATATTTCAGGGCTTCATCTTCCATGGCCTTGCGTAATTCCGGAACAACAAGGGTGTAGGCGATGATAGCCTTGTTTCCGGATGCCTGCTCGAAGATAGTCCTGATCTGCTTTTTATCATCGACAAAAGGCACCCTTCGCATATCAACATTGCCTGAATCGAACTGAGAAGCTACCGCTTTGACTACAAATTCAGCCGTATCACCGATAGAATCGGAAACAATATAGACGATTGGTTTATCCGATTTCTGGTTCATAGTTATCCTCCCGCGTAGTAATACCCTCTTAAAAAGAAGCTGTCGAAATAAATATATACTCTATCGACAGCTATCTTCCTTCTTTCTGCTCACCTTGATTTTTCTAAGAAACCTGAATCTTTGAAAAATCTGCCAGGTGATTAAATGTTGCTTTCAGTGCATTAAGCAGGTTCAACCTGTTAGCCCGCAATTTTTTGTCTTCAACCATGACCATGACATTATCGAAGAAATTATCAATAGGTGGCTTCAGTAATTGAAGCTGTTCGAGGCCTTTTTCGTAATTATCTAGACCTTCCAGTATTTCTTCGGTCGTTTTTAGGCTGCGAAACAGCTCTTTTTCAGAAATATCGGTAAAGAGAGCTTTATCTACCAGTATACCATCAGCTTTTTGGGCCAGATTGGCCACCCGGTTATAGGCCGTTATAACTTCATCAAGCAGGGGACCCCTGTAATAATCTTCAAGAACCGTGGCTTTTTTGAACACTTCCTCCACAGAAGAGAATGGCACCGCCAGAACAGCTTCGACAATTTCATGTTCCACTCCTCTTTCTTGCAGAGCATAACGGATACGTTGAACAAGAAAGGCGTAGACATCAGCAGCGACTTTTTCCCCTTTTCCCTCATCAAGTTCAACCACTGACGCCAGTTCTTCAAGGGCGGTATCAATGTACTCCTGTAGTTTAAGAGTGAACTTGAAGCCCAGCAATATTGCAACAGCACCCTGAGCCTGGCGGCGCAACGCGTAAGGATCCTGAGAACCGGTTGGTTGTATACCAATGGCGAAACAGCCGGTCAGGGTATCGATGCGATCGGCCAGGGATACAAGCGCACCTTCAATTGACGAAGGCAGTTTGTCACCTGCGGTTCGGGGCAGGTAATGCTCGTATATACCGAGGGCTACCGCTTTATCTTCTCCACTCAAGGATGCATACTCACGTCCCATAACCCCCTGCAATTCCGGAAATTCTTTGACCAAACTCGTAACCAAGTCAGCTTTGCACAGGTGCGCTACCCGACCGGTACGCTCAATCTGCTCATCTGAAAGGCTTAATTTCCGACCCAACTTACCGGTCAGACCAATAAGTCGCTGCCGCTTTTTATCCAGACTGCCCAACTGTTCTAGAAAGATGATATTTTGCAGTTTTTCAACATATTCTTCCAGAGGTACTTTACGGTCTTCGTCAAAGAAAAAGCGACCGTCGGCCAGGCGAGCCTGTAAAACTTTCGCATAACCTTTGCTTATGTTAGGGTTAAAAAGGTTATTACTAATACCAATGAAGCAAGACATGAGCTTACCGCTGTCCTTATCAATGATCGGAAAATAACGTTGGTGATTTTGCATCGAAGTGATTGGGACTTCCTGGGGCAGATCCAGGTAATCTTTGCTGAAAGTACCGGTTACGGCTACGGGGTATTCAACAAGGTAGGTGACTTCTTCTAGCAGGTTATCATCAACCAGTGTTTCCCCACCACATTCTGCAGCTTTTTCAGCAAGCTGTTCGCGGATCATGTCCCGCCTAAGATCCTGATCAACTACGACAAAGCTTTTCTCAAGGGTTTCAAAATAGTTTTCGATGCTTTCTATGTTGAAAGGCCCCGGAGCAAGGAAGCGGTGACCGTATGTTTGCCGGCCGGCACTAATTCCGGCAAACTCAAAACTAACCGGTTTACGGTTATAAAGGGCCAGCAGCCAGCGAATTGGACGGGCAAAGCGTACATCTCTGCGTTGCCAGTACATAGGCCGGGGAAAAGACAGTTTCTGGATCAGGCGTGGTAAAATATCCGGAAGCAATTCTTTGGTCAGTTGACCAGGCACCTCTTTTATTACTGCCACATAGCGGGCATCTTTGATGATTTCTTCTTCAACCTGTTCAATACCGACACTGTGAGTTTGGATGAATCCCAGCAAGGCTTTTGTCGGCTTGCCGCTTTCATCATAAGCCCGGTTAAGAGGAGGGCCTTTAACCTTTTCGACCAAATCGGGCTGTTTCCGATCAAGCTTACTGATCAGTAAAACCAAACGCCGGGGGGTTGACCAGGCATCAATTGAGCTGTGACCTAAACGCAGTTCTTTGAAAAGGGCTGTAGCTTCGTTCTTTAGCTGTTCCATTGCTCCCGGCAGGAAACGGGAGGGAATTTCTTCACAACCAATTTCTAAAAGTAGATCATGACTTGCCGCCATTAAGAAATACCTCCTGTCTTAAGGGGATAACCGGCTGCTTCTCGCTGTTTAAGGTAGGCCTCTGCACAGAGACGGGCCAGGGTCCGAACCCTGCCTATATAAGCTGCTCTTTCAGTAACACTAATCGCTCCCCGGGCATCGAGGTTATTAAAGGTATGAGAGCATTTCAAAATATAATCATAGGCAGGAGCAACCAGGTTCAAATCTAAAAGACGCCTGGCTTCAGCTTCATAGCTGCTAAATAGATTGAAAAGAAGATCGAGATCAGCATAATCAAAACTATAGCTTGACTGTTCCCATTCTACCCGTTGGAATACTTCTCCATAAGTAATCTTTCCGGTCCAGATCAGGTCAAATACATTGTCACAGTCCTGCAGGTACATAGCTATTCTTTCCAAACCGTAGGTCAGTTCAACAGGAACTTCTTCGACATCAAAACCACCAACCTGCTGAAAATAAGTAAATTGGGTGATTTCCATCCCATCCAACCAGACTTCCCAGCCAAGGCCCCAGGCACCAAGGGTGGGGGCTTCCCAATTATCCTCAACAAAGCGGATGTCATGTTCAAGGGGATCGAGGCCAAGGTAAGCAAGGCTATCGAGATACTGTTGCTGAATGTCAGGCGGCGCAGGTTTTATGATCACCTGGTATTGCAGGTGCTGATAAAGCCTGTTCGGGTTCTCACCATAGCGTCCGTCGGCAGGGCGCCGTGAAGGCTCAACATAAGCTACCGACCAAGGTTCAGGTCCCAGTGACTTGAGAAAAGTAGCTGGGTTCATCGTGCCGGCTCCCTTTTCGACATCATAAGGCTGCCAGATCAGGCAACCCCGGGATGCCCAGTAATCCTGAAGTTTAATCATAATGGTCTGTAAATCCAAATATTTTTCCTCCTTTTATTGGTCATAGAATTTGTAGAGCCCCTTCAAAAAAGGATTGCCGGGCCATATTCGAAGTAAGCTATTTTTCCAATGCAGGCAGGAAATAAAAAAACTCCCTGTCCCGGCTGCTTTTGGCCATAGGGACGGGAGGTTTTCCCGCGGTTCCACCCTACTTGATTTCACAGCATGTGAAATCCACTCAATTGTCAGTATTGCTCGGGAACGCCATTCACCTGAACGTTAATCGAGCTTACACCATCCCCGACTCGCTGGATCTGCTGAGAAATTTCAGGTTACTTCTTTCCTTCATCGCCTGAAGCCTATTTGGTTAATAAAAATAGTAACAATTGCCTTACTTTTTGTCAAGCAGTTGCGTCCGGTTATTGGTCAGATTAAAACAACCTGCCAATATTTTCAACACATTTTTGAATCGATTCCTGTCGCTTTTTCTCAGACCAGACAACAATCTCGGTTCCCATTACCTTTGCACCTTTTGCTTCACAAGTTTTTTTCATCGTTGCCACAGCCCCGGTTCCTCCCAACCAAAGCATCGGTAAATGCTTGGTAACAAATATGGCTACTTTCTTACCCTGCAGGGAAGTCAGCTGCTGAAGGTATGCCTTCATAACCGGATTGAGAGCAAATGCCTGCACGGGGGAACCGAAAATAAGCGTTTCATAATCTTCTATCGCTGGAATTGTGGTCAGTTCGAATTTTCCAGCCTGAGCAGGAGTATTGCCGTTGATAGCAATTTCTTCAATTTTGACTTCATGACCGGATGCGGTTAATTTTTCAGCAATTTTCTGGGCAACTGTTCTTGTATTACCGGTATGTGAGTAAATTATTAAACCAATTTTCATCTAATCTTCCTCCCCAGATCAGCATTTAAAGCTGGAAGTACTTGAATGTTTCATAGATTAAAAAGGCCGGCCAGACGATCGCTTTCAAAAAACCGATAACGCCCTCCCAGAAAGACGCCGCCTGGCTAATAAAGTAGATTGCCGCCCCAATGAAACCAAGGCCATAGACTGCACTGCTGCTGTGAACTTCCTTTGCCACCCTAAAACCTCCCCGCTTATTTAGCCAATTATGTGATTAGGTTAGCGATTCGATTCTTTTCCGACGTCTTTCTAAAAGTTGGTGAACACTGTCAAGTGAACTGTTCACTACCATGTGTGCAGGTATCCCCGCCTCGATCAGAACCTCGGCAGCCTTTTCACTGCGCCCTACATCGTCAGCGTAGTGGCTGTCGCTGTTAACTGCTACAGTTACAGCATGTTCTGCAGCCAGGGCGGCAAAGCGGCGGCATGGCTCCAGACTACCACGTCGAACATGAAAAGAGCTGTTATTGATTTCGAGTATTTTATTATGTTTTTTCGCCTGTCTGACAACCGCATCAGCATCAAGGGGGAAATCAGGGTTGCCAGGATGGACTATTCCGTCAACAAAAGGGTTTTCCAGGGCTTTTAAGACCGCCTCTGTATAACTTTCGCTTCCCGAACCATCAAAGCAGAGGGAATGAATACCGGCCCAGGCCAGGTCAAGTACCGCTAAATATTCCGGCGGCAAATCAACATCGCCGGCTTCATTGACAATATTAAGTTCCACACCACGGATAATCTCAACCCCGTCTATTTCGCGGGGTAATATGCGTAGATTGCCAAAATGGTAGCGGTGAGGGCCTCCGGGCATAACCGGCCCGTGATCAGTAACAGCAAAAGCTTTCAAGCCTTTTTTTGAGGCCACTGCAGCAATTTCGCTTATTGTGCTGTAAGCATGGCCACTGGCAACGGTATGAACGTGCAAATCAGCTTCTAACAATAGTTTCTCCAGGGCAGGCATGAGAATATAATTCCTTTCTTTTCATCCATAAAAGTTCCTGGTTAATTATAGCGTTTATAGGGGTAATATTAAATAACTTTAAGAAAAATTATTCGGAGAGTAGCCGACGCGATTTAATATCGCCCAGATCAATGTGGCAAGCGTAAAAAGATGCAGTGAGTTGAGCCAGATCTTCTCTTTGCCGATTAGTGGAACGAATTATATTCAATTGATTAAGCGGCGCAGAAATCAGGTGACGGGCCAGGGCGATGCTGCCCGGCTCAAGCTTGATAGTGTCTATTTCCCGGCAGCTCTCACATAACAGACTCCCCCTGCGAGGGCTGAATACTGTTGTTTGTGAAGCACCGCAGATCGAACATAACTCAAGATTTGGTCTGTACCCGGCTGCTGCTGCCAACTTAAGTTCAAAGGCCCTGCATAGCAAATTCCGATCAATTTTTTCTCCAAGCAACCTCCACCCTTCCAGAAGTAAGCCGAATATTTCGGGGCATGCTTCTTCTCCGGAAACAAGACGGTCAATCATTTCTGACATATAAACGCCATAGGGATACAGCGCGGGGTCTTCTCTGAACCAGTCGAACCTTTCAATTACATCCTGGCCCGTTATGGTTGGCCAGGTTTTACCCCTGTAAAAAGCAAAGCGCCCGTGTGTGAAGAGATCTACACCGGCAGCAAGTCTGCTTTTTATTTTACGTGCTCCCCTTGCTACGGCTGCAAATTTGCCTTTTTCCAAAGTCAAGATGGTAACCAGTCGGTCAGCCTCACCAAGGACTCGGCTACGCAAAACAAGACCTTCGGCTTTATAAATACGTTCGGTCAAATTGATAACCGTCCTCTCAATATTCTGCTCATACCGGTACTGGCAACTTTACAGAAAAAAGACCTACCTATTGATAACCGAGACGGCGCAATTCCTCCTCCCGGTTGCGCCAGTCCTTTTTTACCTTAACCCGTAAATCGAGGAATATGCGCTGCCCGAAAAGGGCTTCAAGCTCCAGGCGTGCCTTTGTTCCCACTTCTTTGAGGAGGGAACCACCTTTACCAACAATAATCCCAACCTGTGATTTTCGCTCAACAAAGATTTCTGCGCGAATATCAAGTAAGTCACTGTCAGGGCGAGCTTTCATTTCTTCGATTACCACTGCTATTGAAAAAGGTATTTCCTGCCTGGTCAGGTCGATAATTTTTTCACGAATTATTTCAGCAGTAATAAAACGTTCTGGTTGGTCGCTGATCATGTCGGGAGGGTAAAACTGCGGGCCTTCCGGGAGACGGCTGATAACCGCTTCAAGAAATGGCTTCAGGTTAGTCTTTTTTAAAGCTGACAGGGTAAATATCTGTTCAAAAAAACCAAGTTCGCCATAGAGTTTAGAATGTAAAACAAGCTGTTCCGGTGTAACCAGGTCAACCTTATTAAGGATCAAAATCAGTGGGCTTCGCACTGTAGATAGAATCTCAGCAATAAAGCGGTCACCCGGACCCGGTTTCTCATTTGCCTCAACTAGAAAGCAGACTAAATCTACTTCCTGCATTGTTCTCCTGGCTACCTGAACCATATTCTCGCCGAGCATATGTTTCGGCCTGTGTAAACCGGGTGTATCGATGAAGATAGCCTGGTAATCAGTGCCGGTCAAGATTGCCCTGATCTGGTTTCTGGTAGTCTGAGGGCAATCAGAGATAATGGCCACTTTTTCACCGACCAGGGCATTTAGCAGAGTCGACTTACCGACATTAGGCCTGCCAATCAAGGCAACAAAACCGGAGCGATACATGGATCTCTCCTTTCTTTAACGAGTCAAAACAGTCTTAATATCAAGCACCGGGGTCCCGTTTATTAAATCCAGACCTCTTACTGTTAGAACATTTTTTTCAATGGCAACCAGATCTACAACTGTCTGAGCCAGGGCATTGGGTCTGAGCGGTGCCCTGCAGGCAAAAACTCCATAGACCTCATTCCCCCTGCCTTGCCGATTATCCTTAAGGGTGTAACCACTGGCCTGATGTAAATAGGAAATAACGCTGATCTTATCCTCTTGATCGAGGCCATATAAGCCCTCTTCCATTTCCGGGGCAATAATAACCCGGGCCAGGCGCTCCTTGTAGTCGTCGGGAATGGAGCCGGGTTTGTCATACTCGCTGATCACGTAACCGACAGGATGAAAAGATACCGGGACCCGCCACATCTCTTCACGACCAAGCATTGCATCACTGACCGGATTTTCGGACCAGATTGCAGACCCAAAAGGTCGGGCCATCAGCTCAAGCAGCGACATAACCATTCTATCCCCATCCAGATTACCCATGATTACCTCAATGTCCCCGGCCAGTTCCCATAGTACCTGGCGACATGCCCCACAAGGTGCAGAAGGGGGAGAAGAGTCAGTTACAACAGCAATACGTTGAAAACGACGATAGCCGGCATGCGTGGCCGTCCAGGCAGCAACTCTTTCTGCACATACTGTCATACCATAAGATGAGTTTTCAATGTTGCCCCCGGTAATAATAGCTCCTTCTTCTGTCAATAAGGCAGCACCTACTAAAAATTTTGAATAGGGTGCATAAGCTCTTAACCTTGCAGAACGGGCACTGGCCAACAAGGCTTCTTGCTTCATAAAAACACTTCCTTTTGATTATTCAACCATGGTTATTCAACCCGATCATAAGCAGGCAGTTTAATAAATCCAGAATCAGTTATATTAAAAAAAAGTCCCCTTTTTGTTTCCAGCTCAAACATAATTATATTTAACCCGCTGATTAAAAGATCGGGATCGCCTATGGCCTGAATAACAACCGGGTTAGTGACAATCTGGCGGTAATTAACCATAATGATCGGTCCGACACAGCGAATCGAGCTTGTGGCCGTAAGTCTCTGCCCCCCAACGCTCACTCCACTGGCACCGGAACTGAACAACTCATTGACAATATCCCTGATATCGGCATCATGCACCAGTCCCATACTGTTCTGCTGCTCTTCTGCATCGTAAACAGACAGGATTATACCAGGACCGACCATTTCTGCCAGCCCGCATTGCACCCTAAGCTCATGAAGACGCAGACGTAATGAGTTTAAATCTTCATTTAAAGCCCTGATTTGTTCTTCTTCAGTCTGGGGAACAGCTATCTCCGCTGCTCCATCTGAGATGATAAGATCGATATTTTGACTGCTATGATATTGACCGGAAGCATATATCTCTTCAATAACCTGTACGGTGCCAGGTTCGAGATATTGATCGGGTAGTATCGAAATAGTACCATAGGAAACCCTTATAAAAAGATGTGTCCTTCCATAAGTTTCCTGAACCCGGATATCATTGTTAACAGCAATCAGTACTTTTTCTTTGAGTCTGGCATCAGCCTCGGCAAAAATGGTTTCCTGCGCCTTTCTACCCTGGTCAACCATAATTTGGATAAGCTCTTCGCTGCTCTCGGCCAGATCTACGGCATAGTTATATTCGGCCAACGCTTCACGTACCGTCTGTACATCATAAACATTTAGATCGACAGCCAGGCGGTGGTTGTAATCAGATAGATCATGGGCCAGTTCTTGTTTATATGCCAGGACCGGCTGTTCAAAGGTTAAGTAATCCATAACAAAGAAAAGACCCCAGATAACCAGTCCTGTATTGAGCAGGATAAAAGATAGGGCAATAATCAACAATTTAAACTCTATTCCAAAGCGACGGCCCGATTGCTCAGGCATGGTTAATTACCCCCATATTATCTATAAGCTAGCAGCTTTCTAACCGAAGAGTTTAGCAAGATTATAGCAGGAACCTGATCATAGACCACAGCGGAGGACCCAAAACAATTATACCTACCGTAACGGCAAAAAGAACACTAAGCAAAACCGCGCCGGCCGCTACATCTTTTGCCGTTTGGGCAAGGTAATTTCTTTTTTTCGTATAGAGATCTATAGTTTTCTCTAATGCCGTATTCATTGCTTCTGCTACTAGCACTACCGCTATCGCCGTTAAAAGAAAAAGCAACTTGGTATCCGGGACCTTCAAAATAACTGCAATCAGTATAACTATAAACCCGATTACAGTATGAATGATCATATTGCGCTGGGTACGAAAACAGAATAATAAACCAATCAGAGCATTTTTCAAGCTGAGCAATACAGCAAACATTTAAATCCCCTCAGGATGATCTTGTCTGAATAATGCCAGCAAGACCTGTTCTTTTTCTTCCATTGTTTTTGCGTTTTCTGCCCGGTCATGATCATAGCCGATTAAGTGAAGAAAGCCATGTATGGCCAGGTGAATTAATTCAAGGTCAAGGCTGTGCCCCGCTTCGGTCGCCTGTTTCTCAGCCATATCGATAGAAATGTAAATATCACCAACAGGAAATTCACTGTCATCATTCTTATTGTGGCTATCCTCTTCCAGGAAGCTAAAAGATAGCACATCGGTGGGTGCATCTTTATCCCTGTATTTTCGATTTAAACGCTGCAAAAATGCATTATCAGCAATAACTATCGTAACCTCACCGGCACTTAAACCACATTCCTCCAGAAGGTCGGTAAATATTTTATCGAGTCGGCCCGTGAGATGATCACTTAGTGAGTACTTCAAAACCAGGTTTTTAAAATAAATTGTCAATAATCCACAGCGCTCCCTTCCAACTCTGCTTTCAAATCTTTTTCAGGGTATTCAATTCGTGAATGATAAATTCCTGACATGATATAGATAAAGGATTCTGTAATCTGATCAAGCGCGTTTAAGGTTAAATCACTCTGATCAAGCTGCCCGTCATCCAGTTTATCTTTGATCATACGTCTGATCATAGTTTCGACCCGGTTGACCGAAGGCTTTGAGAGAGAGCGCACTCCAGCTTCGACAGCATCAGCAAGCATGATGATAGCAGCTTCCTTGGACTGCGGTTTGGGGCCTTCATAGCGAAATTTATCGACAGTAACATCATCACGCAAGTTGTTCTCAAGGGCTTGCTGGTAAAAAAATGATATCATGCTGGTACCGTGGTGTTGGATAATTATATCAAGGATTGGCTCGGGCAGGCGATGCTTACGACCCAGGACAACCCCGTCCCTGGGGTGAGCCCCAATTATTAAGGCACTCAGGTTCGGAGACAGTTTTGTGTGGGGATTTTGTCCCGAAAGCTGGTTTTCAGAAAAGAAATAAGGACGTTTTAGTTTACCTATGTCGTGATAATAAGCCCCGACTCTTGTCAGGATAGCATTTGCCTTCACCGATTCTGCGGCGGCTTCGGCCATGTTAGATACCATCATGCTATGATAATAAGTTCCCGGCGCCTTTAAAAGCATTTCCCGTAACAAAGGATGGTTAGGGTTAGAAAGCTCCAGCAGGGTAATTGCCGTAGTCACTCCGAATATACTTTCAAGGAAGGGTAGCATACCGATGGCAATCACCGCCGAGAATAAACCATTGCCAATTCCAGCTGCTATGCTGTAACCAAAGTTAAGTAAAGAATCATATTCAAAACTGAGATTGCCAAAAAAAAGATAAATTGAAGCAATCACGGCAGCATTGGTAACCGCCACATAAAAGCCGGCCCGGGCCAGATCACTGCGCTGGCTTAACTTGGTAACAGCATAGATTGATACAAGACCGCCCAGGAGAGCTACTAAGATAGAAGAAAAATTGCCACCTGTAATCAATCCAACCAGCAATGCCAGGACAATGTTAATGATGACGGCCAGCTTATAGCCAAAAATAACTGTCAGTATGATTACACCCATTGCTACAGGGATAAGGAAGCCGGAAAAATAATTCGCTGCAGTAGCAAAGATCAGAGTAATATAAGAAACCAGACCCATCAACAGCAAAAGAGAAGGATTAACAAAAACCTCATTAACAAATATGTAGATATATATACCGACCAGAAGGAAAATGATCAGAAGCAGTAAAAAGAGTCCTACATAGGCCGGGTAATCAGCCTGTTGCCCCCGGATTAACCCCAGGTCTTCCAGCAGGGCCAGTTGCTGTTCCTTGACAGGCTCCCCCTCACTAAGAATCAGCGTGTTGCGTAAAACCAGGACAGGCTCGACCTGTCTTCGGGCCTGTTCACGATTTTCTTCGGTCACCTGGGCATTATAGTGCATGTTCTGTTCTACCAGCGGCCTGACAACAACCTCGGCAATCCTTTTAAGATCAGCACTAAAGGGATAGAGCGCTATTTCCTGTCCGATCCGCCGCCTGATCAGATCAACTTCATCTTCTTTAATGCCCTGTTCAAAAATTTCACTGATCGAATTGTTTAACCTGCCCTGTAGGTCTCTTAGTGTTTCCCGGTCGGTTAAAAGTGCTGAGACAGTGTTGGATGGCATATCCTCAGGTAATCGTTTCTGAATCTCGGTTACTCTTTCCTCCTGTTCCAACTCAGGATCATCCTTGATTTCCACAACCAGATCAAAGAAAGCTCCTACCTCTCGTAGTGCTCTTTCCAAAACCGCCGGGTTATAGTCAAAAGCATCAGGTACACCTTCCGCTGCCTGCTCTCTTAGCCGCTCAGTTGTATATTCATCGAGAATATCGCGCGGGGCATAAACTGTCCTGGGACTGGGCATACCCACAGTTAAATCGACCCGTGCGGGCATACTGACCAGGGCCAACAAGCCGTATATGGCTAAAAAGAGAACCGGCACCAAAATAAACTTCTGCAGACGCTTATTTGATTTGAAAGAGATTGACCGGTCAAAAAGATCTTTAAAGGTTTTTTTCAGTTTCATCTTTTTTCCTTTCCCTTTCAACCTCATATGCTTCGTAAGCTTTGATGATACTCTGGACTAGAGGATGCCTGACAACATCTTTATCTGTTAGATAGACAAGAGCAATACCCTCAATTCCCGCTAATATTCTCGGCGCTTCCTCCAGTCCGGAAAAACGTCCGCGCGGCAAGTCAATTTGAGTTATATCACCGGTGATTATCGCTTTCGATCCAAATCCAAGCCTGGTTAAAAACATCTTCATCTGTTCAGATGTAGCATTCTGACCTTCATCAAGAATGACAAATGAATCATCAAGAGTTCGACCACGCATATAAGCCAGGGGGGCTATTTCGATAATACCCTTTTCCCGATACTTCTGAAAGACCTCGATTCCCATCAAATCATATAGGCCATCGTAAATAGGCCTCAGGTAGGGATCAACTTTATCCTGAAAATCGCCCGGTAGAAAACCAAGATGTTCACCAGCCTCAACAGCTGGCCGGGTTAAAATCAATCGCTGAACCTGTTTGTTTTTCAGCGCATCTACCGCCATGGCCAGGGCTAAGTATGTTTTGCCGGTCCCGGCCGGACCGATTGATAAAACGATATCATGACAGCGAATTGCTTCCAGGTAACGTTTCTGACCAATTGTTTTAGGTCGAATCTGTTTGCCGCGATGTGTAACCAGGACCAAGTCGCTAAAAAGAGTCCGAATCATATTTACTTCTCCCTGGCCGGTTAACTTCAACGCATATTCAAATTCCCGATCAGTTAAAAGATGGCCCCTGCGAATATGAGCCAGTAATTCCTGAAACATGATATAAATAACTTCAACATCCTCAGGTGAACCCTCGATATAGAGTTCATGACCCTTCGGGATGAGCCGAACATTAAAGCTATCTTCAATCAAGTCAAAATGACGGTCATGTTTGCCCAGAAGTTGAACCGATTCATCACCACCAGACAACATAATTGCCTTGCTCGTTATACTATCGGTCAATAAGCACTGTACTCCCTTCTCGCTTAAACTAGATTCAGTACTAATTCGACGGTTAATATAATAAATCCTTTAGAGGTGTGATCAGCGCTTCAGCGCTTTCGACGCTGTGCCGTTGACGGTCCAAATATTTCATGGAAGATAAAAGCAGCTACCAGGGGCTCTTTCTGCCTGAAAATACGCTCCAAATGCATGCTGACAGAACCGGGGGAGGCAGCAGTAGAAGGGCGGGGAGGCAATCTTTTTGCTGCTCTCTTACTGCCTTCCCTCTGCACCTGTTCATAAACCTCAGGCGGTGAATCTGATTGATACGAAGTCACAGGTTCATAAACAGGATCGGAAACAGGCTCGTGAGCAGGCACAGGCTCAGCTTTTTCCTCGAGAATATCCAGCCCGAAAAAGGGATCGATGCGTTCTTTCTTAGGAGGGGAAACAAGAGTTTCCTCCTCTTCTTCAAATTCGGCCGGTATTGTTCGCTTTTCTACCGATCGATCACCGCGCAACCCTTTAATCAGGGCATTGATCACGTTAAAGACAATGATAACTACAACAAGAGTAATAATACCTTCCATAGCAGGCCACCCCCTTCCGGATTCACTTTATTATTTTTCCTGCTGTTCCTGATCAGTAACCTTGCTGATGCTCTGACGCATATCGGTATCGGCCATAACGTTCTTCAGTTGATAATAATCCATTACTCCAAGATTGCCGTCACGTAAAGCCTGGGCCATTGCTTTGGGCACTTCTGCCTCTGCTTCAACTACCTTTGCCCTCATTTGCTGGACTTCGGCAACCATTTCCTGTTCCCTGGCTACCGCCATAGCCCGCCTCTCTTCTGCTTTAGCCTGAGCGATACGCTTATCGGCCTCGGCCTGATCGGTCTGTAACTGAGCGCCAATGTTTTTGCCAACATCGACATCGGCAACATCAATGGAAAGAATTTCATAAGCCGTACCGGAGTCAAGGCCCTTGTTAAGGACTGTGTTGGATATTTTATCAGGGTTCTCCAGAACCATCTTGTGATTCTCCGAAGAGCCAATCGTCGTCACAATACCCTCACCCACACGGGCAATAATGGTCTCCTCGCCGGCACCTCCAACGAGGCGATCGATATTGGCCCTGACCGTTACTTTAGCCCGTGCCTTAACCTCAATCCCGTCCTTGGCGACAGCGGCAACAACCGGCGTTTCAATAACCTTCGGGTTTACACTCATCTGCACTGCCTGCAAAACATCCCGGCCCGCCAGGTCAATAGCAGCTGCCCGTTCAAAGGGCAGAGGAATCTCGGCCCGCTGGGCGGCAATCAGGGCATTTACGACCCGATCAACATTACCACCGGCCAAAAAATGACCTTCAAGTTTGTTTACACTAAGTTCTAGACCGGCCTTCGTGGCCTTGATCAGAGGCACAACGATTTTTACCGGTGACACCCTTCGCAGGCGCATGCCAATTAAAGCAAATATACCAACGGGTACCCTGGCAGCCAGTGCCGATATCCAAAGCCCGATGGGGACAAAACTCAAAATTACAGCTAGAACAATAACAATTAAAACAATCATTAAGAGCAGGGGAATTAGCTGTTCCATAGTTTAATAACCTCCATTTATTTATATTTAATGTTCCTTTTGCTGGGACCGAACGATTACACGCACACCTTCAACCCGATCCACAACCACCGCTTCACCAGCAGGAATATAAGCCCCTTCGCTGACTACATCAATCCGTCGTCCATCAATCGTGACAGCCCCTGATGGGCGCAGGGCAGTAACGGTTACCCCTTCGAGTCCGACCAGGTTTTTTTGATCAAGGGGCGCTACGTAACCCAAATCGGCCCTCTCTTCTTCTGATAAGATAATGTGACGCAAAGCGCCCCTGCCGGCAAAATAACGGAAGGCTACTATGGAGAAAACAGTAGCAAGCACAACAGAAATCAGCAACATCACCATTCCGGTCTGAACGGAAACTGCTGCCAACACTATTGAAACAAGGGTTGAAATTAGTCCGGTGATGCCAAAAACGCCAAAACCGGGCATGAATGCCTCAACAAGCATGAGGGCTACTCCGAAGACGAAGAGGATTAAAACCCAGTACTCGGCCATACCGGCGGCAATATTACCGCCAAAATAGAGAGCAAAAGCTGCCAGGCTGATGATACCAGCCACCCCAAAACCAGCCGAGATAACCTCGAGGATTAAACCGCCAATGCCAATCATCAATAAAAGTGTACCGACCACTGGATTAGTAGTCCAGCTAATCAGGCTATCACTAACCCGGGTTTCAACAATTCTCCATTCGGCCCCGGGTAAACCAATTGCTTCTAAAAGCTCGTCTTTATTTTCAACGGTTCCCTCACTATAACCTACTGTCAAAGCTTCGGAAGCAGTCAGAGTCAGCAAGACACCCTCTTCAACCAGATCTTCTATGACCAGATCACGGCGGACCATGGCAGAGGCAACCTCAGGATCCCTACCCTGCCGTTCCGCCATACCAACCATTTCTTTTTCCCAAAAAGAGAGGGCTTTTTCATCAACCTCCCCCAATCCGAGAAAACGCGGCTCGGCAGCACCAATAGTGCTGCCCGGTACCATATATATTTCATCGGCGGCAAGGGCAAGAAAAGCCCCGGCAGAAATCGCATTGGGTCGCACAAAAGCATAAACAGGTCCCCCGTAATCATCCATCAGTCGCCTGATGTCTTCAGCGGAATTAATGAATCCGCCTGGAGTATCCAGCTCCAAGACTACCGCAGCCGCTTCAACTGACCAGGCTTCATCGAAAGCATGTCCGACATAACTGACAGTACCGGGGTCAATGGTCCCCTTGATGTCGATTACAACCACTAGATCATCACTTACTGCGTCACCGGAAAAAGGCCCCAGTATTAAAAAACCTGTGACCAGACAGGCCACGCTCAATAATATCCTTGATAATCTGCGCAAATTGAATTCTCCTTGGTTAAAAGCCCGGCCAGGAAGGCCGGGCTTTTATTGCAGAATCTTTTCGACCATCTGTCGGACAATACCGCCTTCGGCCTTCCCTTTTATCCGGGGCATCAGCAACCCCATCACTTTGCCCATTTCCTGCCTGGTTTTCGCTCCGCTTTCGGTCACGGCAGCATGGACAAGCTTTTCAAGCTCTGCATCAGATAACTGTTCGGGCAGGTAAGTCCTCAATATGGCAATCTCTTTTTTTAGATCTTCCAGTAAATCCTCACGCCCAGATCGTTCATAATCGCTTAAAGCTTCTTGTCTTCTTTTAACTTCCCGGCTGAGGATTGTCAGCTCTTCCTCAAGATCAAGCGGCCCTTTCTTCGCAATAGCACTGTTCTGCAGTTCGGCGCGCAGTAACCGGATAACCGACAAACGGAAACGATCTTTTGCTTTTGTCGCTTCCTGTTGATCTTTAATCAGTTTTTCCGTCAAGGTCATCTCGGGCACGCACCTCCCCCTTTAAAAGCCTAGCGACGTCTCTTACGCGCAGCCTCAGCTTTTTTCTTGCGGCGTACGCTTGGTTTCTCATAATGTTCGCGCCTTCGTGCCTCAGATAAAACGCCGGCACGGGCACATTGTTTTTTAAACCTTTTCAAAGCCTTATCCAAGGTCTCATTCTTGCCGATTTTCACTTCCGCCATAATTCTTCCCCCCTCTCCTAAAAACCATTGCCTAAAGGCATTTCGAACAGAAAACTAAACACCCCTGCCCTTGGCTATGGTTTGCAACAAAGGTCTTCCTCCCAGGAGGTGGAGATGAAGATGAAAAACGACCTGACCCGCATCAGGACCGCAGTTAATAACTGTCCGGAAACCTTTTTTGTCGAGCTTAAAGGCCCTGGCAACTTCATTGGTAACCGTATGCAGATGTCCCACCATGGCTTCGTCGTCTTTTTCCATGTCGAGCAAAGTCGGGATATGCTTGCGCGGTACAACAAGAATATGGACCGGGGCTGCCGGATTAATGTCCTTAAAAGCAACAGCGATATCATCTTCATAGACAATATCTGCATCCAGCTCCCGGTTGATAATCTTGCAAAATATACAATCCGCAGACATTCGAACTCCTCCTGACCGGTATTATAACACAGCCGATTTGCCTTGAGAAGAGAATAGCTTCAACCGGACTGTGCCTAATTTTAAACTTCGCTACAGGCAAGCCCATAACCTTTATCTGTGAAAACTTTTTACACCCATCTGTTGATCGGCTATAATATATTATTGAAAAGGATTTGCATGGGAAGTTGGTTTAACGATGATGGAAATTGACATTCATGAAGCTCTCGAACGCTCTGATCTTGTGTTCATTGATGTCCGCTCACCAGTTGAGTGCGCTGCCGCCTCTATACCGGGAGCAATTAACATACCCCTTTTTGATGATCAGGAGCATCACCGGTTGGGCTTGATATACCGGCAGGAAGGTGAAGCCAGGGCCAGGCGTGTAGCCCTCAGTATAGTAGCACCCAAACTGCCCGGTTTGGTCGATCAAATCAGTGCTGCCAGCGGTTTAAAAACCCCTTTACTTTACTGCCGCAGGGGAGGATTACGCAGCGTTAGCCTTTACCACATCCTTAACCTCAGTGGCGTCCAGGCCTATCGTTTGAAACGAGGGTATAAATCTTTTCGCCGTTATGTTAACGAACGCCTTAATAACTATGAGCTAAATAAGAAAGTATATGTCTTGCACGGCCTGACCGGTGTCGGTAAAACAGCCGTATTGGAAGCACTGGAAGAAAAGGCGGTGCCTGTTATTAACCTTGAAGCGCTGGCCTGCCACCGCGGCTCTGTCTTTGGGGCTATCGGCGTAGCTAAAACTCGGTCACAAAAAGATTTTGATGCCCTGCTTTTAGCACAGCTTGATCAATATAAGGAGGCTCCTTATCTTTTTATTGAAGGCGAAAGCCGCCGCATAGGCGACATCTACCTGCCCGAATTTTTGACCACTGCCATTAGCAGGGGTAGAAAGATCCTGTTGACCGCGCCTGTCGCTACCAGGACCAGGCGCATTGTTGAAACCTACACACCTGAAACGATGACATCGTCTGAACTTGAAGCAATAAAAACAGCCTTACTGTCACTTAGCCGCCGCATGGGCCTGCAAAAAGTCAATGCCCTGATAACATTACTCGAAACGGGTCAGTACTACAAAGTAGCCGAAATATTGTGTACAGACTATTATGATCATTTTTACAGTGATTCACACCTTGCCCATACAAATTTTGAGGCTGTAATAGACGCTACTGATATTGCCGGCGCTGTCTCCCGGGTGCTAAAACTAGTTAATTTTACACCAGTGTCACTGGTGAAAACTGCACCATAGCAACAACCTAAATAATCCGGAAGGAGTGAACTATTAATGAATCCCTATGATGCAGCTCACGCGCTCGCCAAGGCTTTACGCGAATCAAAAGATTTAAAAGAATTGAAGGAAGCACAGTCCACTTTAAAGACAGACCAAGCGGCGCGAAACATGCTGATTGACTTTCGCACCGAACAACTGAATCTGCAAAAACAAAAGCTTTCAGGGATTGAAGTATCTCCCGAGCAGGAGCAAAAACTTGAAAAACTGTTTGAAGTAATCAACATGAATAAAACAATCAAAGAGTTTCTACAGGCAGAATATAGAGCAGCTGTTCTGATGCAGGACATTTACAAAATCATTGGTGAAGCAACAGGTGAAATGATTGATGAAGATTTAATGGGTTTGCCGAAGGAAGATGATGAGAACGATATTGATGGCGGCAAGCAAGAGCCCGGTGATCTCGAGGTATGATTTATAAAAGCGGGAAAAAATATGATGCTTTATTGATCGACCTAGACGGGACTCTGCTTGAAATCGACCTGGAAAAGTTCATTCTGGCTTATGTCGATCTTCTATCCAAACGCTTCAAAAAGTACCTTGAACGTGAGGATTTTATTGCTCATCTCTTCGGATCAACTGCAGTAATGGTTGAAAGCACCGATCCAAATAAACAAAACAGGGTTGTCTTTTACGAAGACTTTTGCCAACGCATAGACATGTCCCTTGATGAAATAGAGCCGATTATAGATCAGTTTTATAAAAATGATTTTCCCACCTTGAGCTGCTGGGGCAGGGAACACCCTTCTGCCAGAGCAGTAGTCGAAGCCGCCCGCAGTAAGAAACTCCGCCTTGTGCTGGCTACAAACCCACTTTTCCCCAGCACTGCTGTATTACAGCGCCTTTCATGGGCCGGCCTGGCGGAGAATGATTTTATGCTAATTACTTCCATGGACAACATGCACTTTTGCAAACCCAAGCCGCAGTATTACCATGAAATTGCCGACAAGATCGGCTGCTCCCCCGAAAACTGTCTGATGGCCGGAAACGACACCCTGGAAGATTTAATCGCTGCAGAAACCGGTATGGATACCTTCCTTGTAGAAGACAGTATTTTACAGCGCTCTGAAGAAGAGCCTTACTGTGATTACCGGGGTAAATTAATAGACCTGGTTTCCTTGCTTAAAAGTCTATAAAGATTGACCCTTTAACCAACTTTTTTACTCATGTAAGCCTGCCGGCTGTCATTTAAATTGATATACTGGTGAAACCTTTGTCCCATCAATCTTTGCAAAACATATCTGGGCCAGGGTTAAAACTAATGCTCAGGCAGGCCGAGCGGCATAATGATAAGAGGTTTACCGCTTACTGCCATCACCCCGGCAACACTATCGTCGTCGAAAGCGCCTATAGCCACCGTAGAAAGACCTAATTCTGTTGCAAGTAGATATATATTTTGTGAAGCAGAGCCGGCGTCCATATAAACATAACGCACTCCTCTTTCTCCGTATCGGGTTGTGGTTCTTTCATAATTGGCAATGAGCACTATACTGGCAGGAGCTGTGGCAATAAAGTCCTGGTTGAGGGCAGCAGCTGCAAGAGCTTTTCGCCGGTCTTCCTGAAGATGAGGATTGAGGGCATGACTTATGTAATCATAGCTGTAAATGCCCGGTGCGAGACCGGTAATGTTTCCGGTCAGCAGATAAATATCAAGGGGATAGGTAGCCCCGGCCGAAGCAATAGTCCTAGTTGGTCCGCTTATTCCGTCCACTCCCACGCCGCCGGCCGACCAAAGCAGGCTGCCAATCAGGTATAAATCCAGAGCATCGCTGCTAAATGATCTTCGCGATACCCGCCGGTAAAGAGCATCGGCAACAGAGCTATCGGCATATTCAACCGTTGGAAGGGCAATCAGATCATTGTCCACCCGTTCAGCGTTGTTCAGCGGGTAAACCGCTTTTTCAGGATAAAAAGATGAAATGCCACAACCACACAACAGCAGAACCAAAAACAATGACCACGCAATAACAGGCATGGTCAGAATTGTCCGGGCAAAGAAACGCACTAAATCACCTCCATGGAGATTCGGAGGGGTTTCACGATCAGTAAACCAGCGGTATAATCGCTTCTAAGTTATACCGCTACCAAAACCATGCCCAGTTCTTTTTCAAGGTCTTGAATTTTTTCCAGCTGCTCATCTGTCAATTGAGCAGGTTGAAACTGTTGACAGCTGAAAGCAAGCAGCGTCTGGCCCACTTCTTTTTCCATCTTTTGCAAAGCATTTAGCTTCTCTTCAGTTACCGAGGCATAAGAACAAAGCACTGTCAGTCCTCCCTTAAATATTTTTATTATTGAAACAATTATACATTTAGCCGCTTCTACTGTCAAGGGAGTGAGCAGCTTAAGTGTATGGGCAGCCCGGGCACCCTGGAACACCCGTACATTTAAACTATAGCTGAACAGTTACGAGTAACAAAACTGATGGCCGGGCCTGCCAGATTGCTGTCCCGACCACCAGCTTGATAGGCTTAAAAACTTACTGCACCGCTCTTGCTCAGGAATATATATCCTGGATTAAATCTTTATACTTATCCTTGATAACATTCTTTTTCACTTTGAGGGTCGGTGTTAATTCTTCCCGCTCCATGGTCAGAGCCTCACCGATCAAGCGGAATTGTTTGACCTGTTCAAAGGTTTCAAATCTCTGGTTAGCCTTTTCGACAACCCGGTCAAATAGCTTGGCCACCTCTGCCTGCTTGAGTAAGCTTTCATCAATACGCAGGGGAACAATATCGCCGGTGGAAGCTTCTCTCAACTCGGTCAGGTTTTCATCGAAGGGAATTTTATGCTCTTTGGCATAATCGAGCAAGGCCTGGTAAGATGGCTGAATCAGGGCAGATACAAATTTTTCGTTGTCGCCGATCACGACAGCCTCCTCCACCCAGTAATTCTTTTTCAATTCCTCTTCGATCGGCAGCGGAGCCACGTTTTTGCCGGTCGACAGGACCAGGATATGCTTTTTACGCTCTTTGAAAACCAGGTAATCGTCATCATCAAAGTAACCAATGTCACCTGTTTTGAGCCATCCATCGTCGGTGAAGTACTCTTTCGTCTCATCGGGTAATTTGTAATAACCCATCATCACATTGTCACCCTTGATCTGAATCTCACCGTCTTCGGCAATACGCTGCATAACGTTGGCCAGGGGAGGCCCGACGGTGCCTGGTTTAAAACGACCGACCGGGTTAAGATTGGAAGGTGCAGCAACTTCGGTCATACCGTATCCTTCGATAATGGTTATGCCGATGCCATTGAAGAAATAGGCCAGATCTTTACGCAAAGAACTGCCGGAAGAACAGGTCCATCTCAGGCGATCGACTCCCATACGTTTGCGTATTTTACTGAAAACCAGTTTATCGGCCAGGCGGTGTTTAAATTTCAGACCACTGGAAGGCTCTTCCCAGCGACTGTGGGTCTGACCGACCTCAATGGCCACTTTTTCAGCCCAGCGGAATATTTTACGGCGCAGCGGCGGGCTGGCATGAATAGTTTCCAAGAGGCGGTTATGAACGCGTTCAAATAGACGGGGCACAGAAACAAAGCAGTGCGGTCTGATCAGGGGCAAATCCTGGGCCAGGGTGTCAGGTAAGCTGAAATAAGTGGTAGCCCCATTATTAACGGCAGCAAAATAAACCAGGCGCATGTAAACATGAGCCAGGGGCAGAAAGGCAAGCAGGCTGTCACCCGGGTCAAAAACAACCAGGTCAACAACAGCGTATACATTAAAGCGCCAGTTCCAATGTGAAAGCATCGTTCCCTTCGGCAACCCGGTAGTACCACTGGTGTAAACGATAGAACTCAGGTCATCGGGCTCGACACTTTGCCAGGTTTTTTCATATAAACCGGGATTCTCCTCCCCGAAGAGTTTGCCTTTCTCACAAGCTTCATTAAAAGTAATAATATTATCACCATTCCTGACAGCCGGCTCCTCGATCACCACAATATGCTCTAATTTCGGCAACTGCCCCCTGATAGCAAGCACCTTATCCAGCTGCTCTTGATTCTCAACAATGATAATCCGGCTATCAGAATTATCAACAATGTACTGGACCGTCCTCTCTGACAGGGTAGGGTAAACAGTTACAGTTACCCCGGCGGCAGTCAGAATAGCGAAATCGGCCACGACCCATTCATAACGGGTTTCAGATAAAAGACTGATTTTATCTCCCTTTTTTATGCCCAGGGAAATGAGGGCCAAAGCCAGCTCCCTTACCTTTTCGCCCATTTCCCGGTAAGTAATGCTTACAAAATCTTCTCCTCCATTGCGGAAACGAACGGCGACAATATCAGGGTACTTACTAATCGTGTTCCAGAAAAGTTCGTTTATCGTTTCTCGTTTAACGGCACCAAGTTTACGGCCTTCTACTAATTTCACCTTTCTCCCTCCCTCTTCTCCATATTCAATTTTTTTAAATCCGCTGCAGATTGCCGCCTGCAGGATCTAAACTAACACAGATGAACTGGTTTGACAGGAGCATAATTGCTTCGCTCTCACCCCCTTGCCGGAGGAGGGAGCAGCTGCAATTATTCAAGAAGAGCAACAACATCTTCCTCGATCACTGAATCGCCTTCTTTTACCTTCAGCTCCAGGATCTTTCCGTTCTGCGGAGCCTCCACCGGTATTTCCATTTTCATCGATTCCATGATCATGATCGTTTCATATTCTTCGACCTCGTCACCCACTTTCTTAACAATTTTCCATACATTGCCAGATATTGGTGATAAAACTTCTACTGCCACAACATTCACCCCTATTCCTAAACTGTAAGCCCTTAAAGCTTCAGCAGCACCTTAGCCTCTTCGACCGTGGCCGGCTCGCGTCCGATATCGCGGGCCATACGAACCGCTTTTTCAACCAGCGGGCCGTTTCCTGCGGCCATTTCACCGGGTGCAAGGTAAAAATTATCTTCCAGGCCAACCCGGATATTGCCTCCCAGGGAAAGGGCGGTGGCGCAGAGCAGCCACTGTTCGTTGCTCACCCCGATTACCTGCCAGGGAATACCCGCCGGTACTCGCGAGGAAAGGTAGACCAGGTTTTGGGCCGAGGCCTGGATCCCCCCCACGACGCCAAGAATGCAACTGACCTGGAATTTTTCCAGCAATCCCATATCCATCAGTGGGTAGACCGTTTCCAGGTGACCAACATCGAAGCATTCGCATTCCGGCTGAACCCCGTTTTCTTTCATCGTCTGCAGATAGTAGATGATGTCGGGGATGGGATTTAAAAACTCGATTGTAAAGACGAAATCCTGGCGCCGCTTACTGTACTTGGCATAGTTCATCGTTCCCATATTCAAAGCAGCGATCTCCGGTTTTAGCGCCGGGATATGGGCAATCCTCGCTTCTCGGGAAACGCCGACCGCCCCGGTTGAGAAATTGATCAGCACGGGACTGCGCTTGCGCACCTCCTGGTAAATTTTCTCAAATACTGGCACCGCGATGGAAGGGGTGCCGTCTTCTTCACGGGCGTGGATGTGAACCACGGAAGCACCGGCCTCGTGAGCGCGCCGGGCCTCTTCACCGATTTCTTCCGCGGTGTACGGTATGTGGGGGCACTGCTGCTTGTTTGCCACTGCCCCCGTCAGGGCTGCGGTTATTACCACCTTGTCTTCAACAGCCATTGATTGACCCTCCTTTTTTTATTTGCCCTTCCACTCGGGTTCGCGCTTCTCCATAAATGCGCTAATCCCTTCGATCATATCTTCGGCCTGCATGTTTAAAGCCAGCATGGCCGACAAATACTCCATGGCCTGCTCATAGTCAAGATCACGCATCGTGTAAAAAGCCCGCCGACCGAGCCGCAGGATGGCGGGACTCTTACCATTCAATTTCTGGGTGAGCTCTTCCACAGCCTGGTCAAGCTGTTCCGGCACGACAACCCGGTTGACGAAACCGATCTCCCGGGCCTCTGAAGCATCAATCCGTTCGCCGGTCAGCATCAGCTCCAGCAGCGGCTTTGCGCTGCGGCAGTTGCGAACAAGGGTCGCCATAATAATGTAAGGGAACAATCCCAGGTTAATTTCCGGGGTTCCGAAGCGCGCATCTTCCGCGGCGACGACCAGATCGCAGGCACACATCAAACCGAGACCACCTCCCAGAGCTAACCCATGAACCCTGGCGATAATTGGTTTTTTCAGTGCTTTCATCGCCTTCAGCAGGTCGATAAAAATTCGCTGCAGCTCATGCCGATCAATCGGCCCAAGCTGCATGGCTTCTCCGCCTCCTAAGTCCATCCCGGCACAGAAAGCCTTCTCACCGGCACCGGTTAAAACCAGGCTGATCACCTCGCTGTTTTCCTCAAACTCATTTAAGGCGGCCAGCAGCTCCCGGAGCATAGCCGGGTTCATCGAATTTCGACGCTCTTCCCGGTTCAAGATTATCCAGCCGGTCCGGCCGCGAATTTCAGTAATGATCGTTTCATACATCTAATAGTACCTCCCATAATCCGGTTAATTTAGCAATACCGGGGAGTCATTTTAGACCGGGTAAACCCCGTGCTTACGGGGATGGCGGAAGATCTTCTTATCCTTGGTAAATTCCAGGGCCTGGAACAGAATCCTCCTGGTTTCACGCGGATCGATCACATCGTCTATGTAGGCCTTGGCTGCCGCCTGCCTAACGTTGAGCAAGGGCTTAATCATTTCCGCCATTCCGGCAATAATATTAACGCGTTCCTCTTCCGGGGCGGCATCAAGCATTTTCTTGCCGAAGATACTGACCATCCCTTCAGCACCCATAACAGATATTTCACCCTTCGGCCAGGCCACGATCAAGTCGGGATCAAAAGCCTTGCCGCACATGGCATAATAACCGGCCCCGTAAGATTTACGCACGATAATGGTAAACTTGGGCACCGTTGCCTCGGCCACGGCGTGGATCATCTTGGCCCCATGCCGGATGATCCCGCTCTGCTCTGCCTTGGAACCAACCATAAACCCGGGAACATCAGACAGGAACAACAGCGGTATGTTGAAAGCGTCGCAAGTCCAGATAAAGCGGGCTGCCTTATCGGAAGCGTTAATATCGATCACCCCGCCGTAAGACATCGGGTTGTTAGCGACAATGCCGATCGAATAACCGCCGATGCGGCCAAAACCGGTGATCATATTTTTGCCCCACTTAGGTTTTATTTCAAAGAACTGACCGTCATCGAGAATCATTTTAATCACCCGGTGCATACTGTAAGCCTGGCGGGTATGGTCGGGAATTATCTCCAGGATCTTGTCGTCAATCAAGGCGGTAGGATCACCCTTAAAATCTTGGCGTGGCGGTTTTTCGTCGCAGTTAGCCGGGAAATAGGAAAGATAATCCCTGATTGCCTGGATACAGGCCTGGTCATCCTCGACTTCAAGATCGCCGACCCCGCTTATTTCGCAGTGCACCTTCGATCCTCCGAGATCATTTTCGGAGATATCCTCGCCGATCACTTCCTTGACCAGGGCGGGACCGGCCAGGCCCATGAAGCTTTTGTTTTTTACCATGGGCACGAAATCGGACAAACCCGGTATGTAGGCGGTGCCGGCAAAACCGGGTCCCATCATCGCCCCGACCAGCGGGACTATACCCGACATCAGGGCTTCTTCCTTGAAAAGATGGCCGGTATAGGCAAAAAGGGCAACCCGGTCATTGTTCTCGCTTGCCCCAAAACCGGTTTTCGGATCCATGCGTGCCCCGCCCGAATCCATGATCCAGATCATCGGGAACCTTGATTTAAGGGCAATTTCCCTGATCCTGGTCGCCTTGATCTCTCCCACTTCACCCATCGAGCCGCCTTTAACCGTGTAATCATATGACACCAGGGCGGCGTAACGGCCGTTGATCTTGCCGTAACCGGCAATTACCCCGTCAGCATCAGGTTTTTCGACATCCTCGCCGCCGAGGATTCCCACTTCGCAGAAGGTGCCCTCGTCAAAGAGCAAATCAAGACGTTCACGCGCCGTTAACTTGCCCCTGTCATGCTGGCGCTTGATTTTGTCCGGACCCCCGCCCAGCCGGGAAATCTCCCGCTTCTGATGCAGGTTGTCAACATCGGCAAAACCGGTTACTACTTTTTCATCTTCACTCATCAGCTACCTCGCCTCCCGTTAAAAAATTATTGCGCTTTTAAATTTTACCGGCACCCGACCGCAGAGAGGCCGGCTAAGTCTGCTTCATTTTTTCAATAAAGTGCGTGTCATAGCCGCCTTCTATAAAGAGATTCGAAGAAACTGCTTCCAGCAAAAAGGGAATATTCGTCTTAATCCCGGCGATATGGAAATTATGCAAAGCCTTTTCCATGCGCTTAACAGCCTCCGGGCGGTCGTTACCATGCACGATCAGCTTCGCCAGCAGGGGATCGTAATAAGGGGTAATCACGCTGCCGGCTTCAAAACCGCTGTCTACCCTAACCCCTTCGCCCTGCGGTTCGCTGTATTCTGCGATCGTCCCCGGTGAAGGGAAAAAGCGCTTCGGATCTTCGGCGTAAATTCTCGCTTCAATCGCCCAGCCGCTGTGTTCAAGATCATCTTCTTCGAGAGCAAGGGGTTCACCGTTGACTATACGAATCTGCTGCTCCACGAAATCGAGCCCCGTAATTAATTCTGTAACCGGGTGCTCTACCTGCAGGCGGGTGTTTGCTTCGAGAAAATAGAAGCTGCCGGCGCCGTCTACAATAAACTCGATTGTTCCGGCATTAATATAGTCAATGCCTTCAGCCAGATTGCGGGCTGCCTCTCGAAGGCTGTGCCGTATTTCGGGGCTGATCGCCGTAGAAGGCGATTCTTCGATAACTTTTTGATAGCGCCGCTGGACAGAACATTCCCGCTCGAAAAAAGTGATCACTCTGCCATGGTGATCACGCAAAACCTGGATCTCGATATGATGAGGCTCTTCGAGATACTTTTCCGCGTAAACCCGCTTGTCGCCGAAGGCTACCCCGGCCCGGTCGGCAGTTTCGGTGAAAGCCGCCGCCAAATCATCCAGGCTCGAAACACGGCGCATCCCGATACCGCCGCCCCCGGCGGCAGCTTTCAGCAGCAGGGGGAAACCCAGCTGCGGGCAAATTGCTTCAGCTTCGGCCAGGCCGGTCATCACCCCGCTGCCCGGCACCGTGGGCAAGCCAAGACGCTCTGCTGCCTTCCTCGCTTCAGCCTTATCGCCCATCAGACCAATCGCTTCGGCGGTGGGTCCGATAAAAATCAAGCCCTCCTCCCGGCATCTGCTGACGAAGAGCGGGTTTTCGGAAAGAAAACCATAACCGGGATGGATGGCATCACAGCCCGTTTTCCGGGCGGCGCTTATAATTTTTTCGATATCCAGGTAGCTTTCGAGCGGCGTTTTACCGCCCAGGCTTAGTGCTTCATCAGCTTCGCGGACAAAAAGAGCGTTGCTGTCCGGTTCTGCGTAAACTGAAACCGCTTCGATATCAAGTTTTTTTGTCGTTCGGATGATACGCCGGGCTATTTCGCCCCTGTTTGCAATCAATACCTTATTAATCAATTGCTCTTAACTCCTTTACTTTTGTTGCCGGCCCTGCGAAAAGCAGCACTCAGAGACCCATCTGTCTTGAAATGATTTCACGCATAATTTCATCTGTCCCCGCTCCGATGCGGATCAGCCTGCTGTCTCGCCAGAAACGCTGGATCGGGTACTCCATCATATACCCATACCCACCGTAAAATTGCATTGCTTCATCAGCCATACGGTTGGCCACCCGGCTGGAAAACAGTTTTGCCATGGCAATTTCACCAGCCGGGAATTCACCAGCCTGGATCAATCCGGCTACATGATAGGAAAGCTGACGGGCAGCTTCAATCTCTGTGGCCAATTCAGCCAGGCGATGGCGAATAGCCTGGAATTTGCCAACTGGCCGACCAAACTGCACCCTTTCTTTCACATATTTGAGGGTATGATCAAGATATATTTGGGCTGCAGCAACCGAAGAAACTGCTCCGAAAAGACGTTCGGGCTGCAATTCCCACATAATATAAGCGAAGCCCTGGCCCTCTTCGCCAAGCAGGTTATCCATCGGCACCAGGCAGTCCTGAAAAGCAAGTTCTGCGGTATCGGAGGTATGCATCCCCACTTTCTCCAGTTTACGGGAAACTGTAAAACCGGGGGTACCCTTGTCAACAATGAAGAGAGTCATTCCCCTGGCACCCTCACTGCCACGGGCCCTGCAGACAACGATGGCAAAATCGGCGCGCACTCCATTGGTGATAAAGGTTTTTTGTCCATTTAAGCTGTAGTGATCTCCTGCCTCTTCGCAGGTGGTGCGAATTGAAGCAACATCGGAACCGGCATCCGGTTCGGTGATGCAGAGGCAGCCGATTTTTTCACCGGCCAGGGCAGGTCTGAGATAACGTTCCTTGATATTTTCCGATCCCACTTTGTTTAAAAGGGCACAGACCATATCGGTTTGAGCACCGATGCACATGGCAATACCGGCTGAAAGGCTACCCATCATTTCTTCAGCCAGGATAATACCGCAGAGATAATCACCACCCTGCCCGCCATATTCTTCCGGGTATTGGAGACCCAGAAAACCTAGCTCACCCATCCGTTGGAATACCGTATCTGGAAAATCCTTTGCCGCTTCCCACTCGTCGGCATAGGGAGCCAATTCCTTTGCTACGAATTCACGCAGGGTTTTACGAATTGCCCTGTGTTCCTCGCTGAAAATAGGATGATCTGTCATTCTCAGCCTCCTTCTCTTTCCCCTTCAATGACCCGGAAGTGCAGGATATCCTGCATACGCCCAACACGTTCGCCATCGGGCCGGAAAACCGCCTCAACCCTTATACCCGTAGAAAGCTTTTCCGGATTAACCTCGTCAACAAAGTGTGATAGATAACTATCGCAGCCATCAAGTTGGATATAAGCATAAGTATAGGGCACAGGCCTTTGCCGGCCGGTTTCCGGGTCTATAAAGGGATAGTTTACGACCGAATAGCCGGCCAGTGTGCCGGTTGTCGCCAGTTCCACTATTTCAGCAGGGGCTTTAAAGCAAGGCCCACAGACTACCCGTGGGGGAACAAATACTTTACCGCACTGCGGACAGCGATTGCCGAGAATTTTCTTTTCGTCGCGCAGGGCTTTGAGCATAATACTTCCATAATGACCGGCGGCCCAGCGGTAAGGCAGGCTGACATCCACTTGCAGGTGAATCAGTTCACCTTTTTCCATAGCCAGTTAATCACTCCTTTCTATTACCATGGCCTACTACCAAGCAGCATCAAATCTGACCAGTAAGCCCCGCCAAAGCCCGTTGCCAGGGCCAAATTGACATCGGGAACCTGACGCCCGGGAGCACGACCCATAACCTGCAGGGCAGCCTCACCAATACGCAGCAGACCCGTAGCCCCGATACAATTAGTACAAATAACCCCACCGGATGGGTTAAAAGGCAATTCTCCACCCATATCGGTAACTCCATCCCAGACCAGGCGGGGCGATTCTCCCGGTTTGCAAAGACCCATAGCCTCGATCCATTTCAAGCCGGCGAAACTGTAGGGCTGGTAAAGTTCAACGACATCAAGTTCTTTTAAAGGCTCCTTGATGCCCACATGGCTGTACATTTCTGCAAGGGCCCTCTCCAGGGTGTGCATCTCCTCGTAGTTAATATCACCAAAGTAAGTATGGCTGTGGCGAACAACTGTAGAGTAGATCCAGGCCGGATTGGGACAGAGCTTTTTAGCCTTTCTCTCCCCGGCAAAAATTACCGCTGCAGCTCCGTCACTGCGTGGGCAGATATCAAGAAGTTTGACGGGCCAGGAGAGCATTGGTGATTGCATTACTTCTTCTACGGTAACCGTAGTGCGCAGCTGAGCATGGGGGTTGTTGGCTCCGTGGGCACGATCGCGTACTGCAACCCTCGCGGCATCCTCTTCGGTAACACCATGACGCTTCATATAGGCCGAAGCTTCAACAGCCAGGCCCGGTAAGGCCCCGCTGAAAGAAAAACGATCAAAAATGGGATCACTGCAGGTGATGATCGCCCCGGTTGTATCAGATTCGGAGTTTTTTTCCCAGCCGATGACTAGAACTACATCAAAAAGTTCCGAGGCAACATGATGATATCCGGCAATACCCAGAGTCGTCCCTGTGGTGCCCCCTGTAGTAAGCTTGATCAGTGGTTTCATCCAGGCTCCGCTGCCATCGATACTCCAGGTATCAACATAATTCACTGCTTCAAAATGATCCATGTTGCCAATTACCACGGCATCGATGTCGCCTATTTGCAGCTCAGCATCATCGAGAGCAGCACGTACAGCCTCATTGATTAGTTCCACACCGTTAACGTCATCGCGATGGCTGCGATGATAAGTCTGGCCAAAACCGATTATTCCCACTCGTTGTGACATACGATTCTATCCTCCCTCCTACTCTCCA
>CAZVLE010000087.1:0-54181 GCA_964627855.1 uncultured Syntrophomonadaceae bacterium
TTGTCGAAATAAAACAATAAAGGGATTTAAGATGGATAATTACTTGATTCAAAAACTAATTCTCGGTTTACTGGAACCGGGAATTTTTAAAACAACAGCTCAGGTAGTCGAGGAATTTCGCATGGAAAACCCAACAGAGTGGCGCCGGTTAGAAAAGGAGGGAGAGGAGCTATATGGTAGCGGTTGCAGCTCTTTGCAACAGCCTGCCACCTGCATAGCACAGGTTCTGCTCTCCCTGCCTCCCCAGAGTCGCCTTATGTATAAAAAAGACGGCCATAGCTTCTGGAGCAAAAGCTAAGGCTTGACCACAGTTCCCCCTAATTGCCCCCCGGATTACTACCCTTTGAAATAATCAGGTCAACCCTGGTGCCTTTTCTAACGACTGAGCCTCCCGCAGGAACCTGTGAAATTACCATATTCTGCATTAAGTTATCATCAAAATCGCGGTTAATACTTCCTACGATTAGGCCTGCCCTTGAGATATTCAGTTCAGCTACTGCCTGGAATGATCCCACTACATTGGGCACAATGACAGTCTCAGCAGAAGGTTGTAGAAAAATACCTCCCCCTTCCGCTCTTGCTGTGCTGATGCTTAAAGTGGCCGGTTCAGAAATGAGACCGTCCGGATAGAGGGCAGCCAGGGTATAAATATAAACTGCATTCATATCAACATCTGTATCGGAATGTTGCCTTGTGGTCGGGTCAAGATCTAAAGTCATATCGGTGCCGCTGCCGCCATGGGCGGTTCTTCTTAGCTCAAAACCACTGTGAGGTGGTCCTTTGTAGTCCCATTGCAAGGTGACTCCTTCTTCACTAATGAAAGCATTAAATAGGGTAATGTCACTGGTAGTTTGGCCGGTCTGCTCGGCTACATTATGGCCGAAAATACTTGAAGGTCTGTCATCAGCGTCTTCGGGGCCCCTTTCTGCTCCACCGGACCAGCGTTCATCAGTTATGATGAAAGGCGGGCGGTTATAGAACATGCCAGTGTGCATATTACAGCCTTCAGCAGGTGCACTTCCGGCTATAAAATAATCGCTGGTAACTGATTCGGCGGTGCGACAGGATTCATTTGGAATAAGCCCTGACTTACTGCACACAGCCATCTGGACAATGCCTTCCGGTCGCTCAAATTCTTTAATTTCAAGGCCTTCAAAGGCTTCGAGAAACACTTCTCTTAAAAAGACTGTTGAATAGCGCCAGCCTTCCCGAATTCCTCCTAGTTTTGGCTCATCATAGCCCATCCAGAATGAGGCGACCAGGTTTGGAGTATAGGCAACCATGTATACATCTTTCCACTTGTCAGTTGTACCACTTTTAGCGGCAACGGGGCGGTCTATCTGTAAATTACGTCCCAGGTACTGGGTGACAAAGTCCTGCAAAATATCATTGACCAAAAAGGTTGCTTGCGGGCTCAATATTTGTTGAGGATTTGATTTATTTTCATAGAGGATGTCACCATGCCGATCGACGATCTTTTCGACTGTATGCAGGTTTACCTTCAGACCATCGTTGGCTAAAACACTGTAGGCCTGGGCCATATCAATGGCGCTGACGCCGTATGTGAATCCACCAAGTGTAAGGCTAAGATTATCCACCTCATTGGGATGTAAGGTTGATATGCCCATTTTGATGGCATAATCTGAACCGACTGCGGGCCCTAAGGACTCAAAGGAACGGATGGCCGGGATGTTATATGAGTAAAGAAGGGCCTCCCTGGCAGTGACCATTCCCCGGAATTTTCTGTCAAAATTTTCAGGAAACCAGTCACCTCTTGGACCGATAAAAGGTGAATCGTCCAGGGTGGCGCCGGCTCCGGATAAAACGCCCTCTTCAAAGCAGGGTCCATAATTGATGATGGGTTTTATGGCCGATCCGGGTTGACGTAAAGTGGCAAAACGCAGCACTTCATCTGCTTTTTTACGGTACTCTCTTCCACCACCCAGGGCAATAATTTTACCGCTGATGGGATCAGCAAGAACAATAGCTGCCTGAGGCTGAGCGATTCCGTTTTCTTCATCAACCAGGGTATCAAGTTCAGATCTTGGTATGTCGCGATCTTCAGGAAGTGCCGCTGCAGCTTCCCTTACCTTTAACATGTCAAAATAGCTGGTAGTGGGATACAATTCTTCCCTGCCAAGGACTTCTTCTACATGACCTTGCAACGATGGATTCAGGTTGGTATAAATACTCAGGCCACCTGTATATATAGCCCGATAGGCTTCTTCCCACGAGCCAATAGAGGGTATGGCACTTAAAACTTTGATTAATTCATTATGAACGACGTAATCTACATAATGGGGGAAAGGGTATTCCTGGCTTGGGGCCCGGGCATATGACATTCTTTGATTTTTTGCTTTTTCATAGGCAGCATCATCAAGATATTCAAGCCTGTGCATGCTCGAAAGGACCAGCTGCATACGGCTTTCAGCTGCAGTTTTACTATTGATCGGGTTGTAATAATTCGGTGAACGGACTGCCCCGGCCAGCATAGCCGCTTCGGCAACTGTCAGTTCATCGACATTTTTGTTGAAATAGGTTTTAGCGGCTGCTTGTACACCATATGCGCCGTTGCCAAAATAGATACGGTTCAGGTAAAACTCAAGAATCTCTTCCTTAACATAATTGCGTTCGAGTTGGATGGCCAGCCAGATTTCCTGAACCTTACGTTTGTAACTGGTTTCAGTAGTTAAGAAGGCATTCTGGGCTAATTGCTGAGTTATTGTGCTGGCGCCTTGCACAATCGTACCTGCCCTGAAATTGATATAAGCAGCCCTGATGCTGGCGATAATATCAAAACCAAAGTGGCTGTAAAAACGCTCATCTTCGATGGCTATAAAAGCGTTAAGGACATGCTCAGGGATTTCATCCAGGCTGACAATGATCCGGTTTTGCTCTTCGTGAAGAGCGGTGATTTCTTGCCCATTTATATCATAAAGATACGAAGTTTCTACCGTTTCCAGCCTGGCGGGATCAATTTCCGGAGCATCATCGATAAAATCATATACTACTGCCGTTGCTGCACCTGCTCCCAACAGCAGTATTATGAATAAAGAAAGGATTACTATCTTTACAGCGCGGCGCCTCTTTTTTTTTGGGCTGCCTGCTTTATTCTTTTTTGAAATGCTTTGCTGGTCAAAGGGTTTCTTTTTTTCTGCCAACAGTCAGTGAGCCTCCTACCTGTTTAAAAAGTCTTTCATAATTATAACATAACACGACAATGATTTAAGATCTGCTTCTCTGAACTTACGAAGGGACAGGTAAATTATTTTTCCACAGCCATACATAAAAGTATACCCATTTATTAATTGATCATGTAAAATATTAATGTGTGACATTAATTAAACTTTTTGCAGATAGTTCAAGGAGGATTCTTAGATGAGCATGCAGTCACTTCAGATCTACAAGACAGATCAGGCCAGGGATCTGGAAGCATTTTTTTATCCAAAATCGATTGCCGTAATCGGGGCCAGCCAGAACCCGATAAAACCAAATGGCATTCCCCTGTACTTATTGAGTATGTTTGCCTATAGGGGAGAGGTATACCCTGTAAATCCGAAATATCGCAATGTAGGCGGGCTAAAGTGTTATCCTTCAATTCTGGATATAGAAGCGCCTGTTGACCTGGCTATTATCGGAGTTGCCGCAGCGCAGGCGATGGACGTTTTAAAAGAATGTGCTGAGAAGCAGGTGAAAGGAGCGATTGTTTTTACTTCAGGTTTTGCCGAAGTTGGAGAGGAAGGCCGCTCCAAGCAAGAGGAAATGAAAAAACTGGCCGACGAAAGTGGCATGCGAATTCTTGGACCAAACTGCCTTGGCGTGCTTAATTACTATAATGGCTCCATGGCCAGCTTCTTTTATAACCAGGAAATCAAAGATCTCTTTCATCCCAAGGCTCTTTCGTTTATTACACAGAGCGGTGGTCTCGGTGGGATCATTTACCAGATGGTAATCCAGCTGTCCATTGGTTTCAATTATTTTGTCAGTACCGGTAACGAGGCGGATGTTTCTTTTGCTGAAATTTTAAACTACCTTAGCGGACGTGATGAAGTATCAATTATCGCCGGCTACCTGGAAGGTTTGCAGGGTGACGGTGATTTATTTATCAGAGCCTGCCGTAAGGCTTTAGAGAATGAGAAACTGGTAACCATGCTAAAAGTTGGCCGAACTGATAGTGGAGCAGCAGCTGCAGCTTCTCATACGGGAGCTCTCGTTGGCTCAGATGCAGTATATGACGGTGTATTTAAACAATTTGGCGTTGTCCGGGCTGATGATGTTGAACAGATGAATGCCCTGATTGCACTTTATGCTACTGGACGGTTACCTGCAGGCAAAAAAATGGCGGTTATAACCATTTCCGGTGGCGGAGGGGTTGTTGTTGCCGATAAATGTCCTGAATACGGTCTTGAAGTGGTAAGCTTGACTGAAAAAACCCAACAGAGTCTTCGTGAATTTTTCCCTCCCTATGGTGCGGTAAGTAACCCTGTAGATCTGACATCACAGCTTTTTGTTGAACCGGAACTATTCCAAAGGGCCTTGCGTCTTGTCATGCAGGATCCGGAAGTAGATGTTGGAGGCTTCTTTTATAACCTCGAAATGCCAGATCCGGAAGCGGGAAAGAGAATCATTGAAGTGTTCAAAGAGTTAAAGAAGCCACTGGTAGTATTTACCTGGCCAACCGGGCAGGATTATGCAGTTGAAGCAAAGAGAAGCCTGGTTAAAGCAGGTGTGCCGGTTATAGAGCATATCCCAAGCGGTCTGTGGGCAATCAGTGCTCTGGCTGATTGGGTTAAGAAGTCCAGGGAACCACTGATTTATCCAACTTATATCGAAGGCTCTGAAAAAAGAGAAGCAATGGCTATCCTTGCAGAGCAAAACATCGCAAAAAAGATTGCATTGACTGAGTGGAGAGCTAAAAAGATTCTTGACTCATACGGCATTACTGTGACCAGAGAAATATTGGCAGAAACTGAAGCTGAAGCTGCCCAAGCGGCTAGAAATATCGGGTACCCAGTCGCCATGAAAATAATGTCTCCCGATTTGCTGCATAAAACTGAAGCCAAAGGGGTGGAATTAAATATCGCTGATGAGGAGGGCGTAAGGAGCGCTTTCCGAGAGATAATTAAGCAAGCTAAACTTTATAACCCTGAGGCACAAATAGAGGGTGTTCTGATCCAGGAAATGCTTAAGCCCGGCCTGGAAATGATTGTCGGTCTAAAAAGAGACTCAATCTTTGGTCCGGCCATAGTAGTTGGGCTGGGGGGTGTCTTCGTTGAAGTCTTCAAGGATGTCGCTACAAGAGTGGCACCTTTAAGTGAAATTGATGCCAGAGAAATGCTCAATGAGTTGAAAGGTAAAACCTTGCTTAAAGGGTATCGTGGTGAGCAGCCAAGGGATCTTGATGCCCTGGTTTCAGTTATCCTTAAGCTTTCACGGCTAGCTTTGGAACTTGGTGATTCGCTGGAAGAAATAGATATTAATCCCCTGATCGTTTATGAGGAGGGAGCAGGTGTTGTTGCTGCCGATGCCCTGATTTTGCCGGGCCGGGTATGCTATAATCTAGATAGGTGATTCTTTATGGCAAAATTAAAACCCAGGCTTGCCGATTATTTTATCATCGTTGCCATACTGGCCTGGGGTTTTGGCGGCTTCTGGTTTAACCTGCAGGGAGCCAGTGCAGCCGAACAGATCTATGCACTGGTCTATGTTGAAAATGAGCAGGTTGCCGAGCTGTCATTCTCAGCAGCTGATCAGTTCAGTTACGAGCTTAGTTTTGGCGATGAAAATGAACATACTGCTGTGATTGAAGTTAAGGACGGGCAAATAAGGATGCTTCCTCTTGAAGAGGAATTATGCCCCCGGGCGATATGTTCTCATACCGGCTGGATTACTTACTCATATGAGAGTATAGTCTGTCTGCCCAATCAAATCATGATTGTCTTCTCTGAGGCCTCATTGACGGGACAGGATAATGATATTGATGGAATAACTTATTGAAATCAGTAGCATTTCGTAAATGTTTCTGCTATGATCCCAGTTGTTGACAAAGAAAATAAAGCTCTATATAATAGCTTTAGTTTTTCGGGATGTGAGTTTTTTGTTAATGGATATTTACCTGCCTGAAGTCAAATCTATGAGTGGAGAAGCAGTCGCCTACAGTTTTCAACACGATCTTTCCGACTGCTTCGCTGATTTTAAGGAGAATGGCAACCTTAAAATTTCAGTTGAGGCCTGTCACAGCGGAGATAAAATTATTATCAGGGGCAAACTTCAGACCTCGATAGAGGCTTTCTGTTCCCGTTGCCTGGAGCCTTTTGTCAACCATTTTGAAACAGCATTCACAGATTCATTTACCTTATTAAAAGGAAGCACGGCTGAAGATGATCCTGTATCACAGGCTCTTGAAACCGCGAATATGCTAACTGTCAGCGGTGATTACCTCTATCTAGATGAATATGTAAGGCAATTATTTATTCTTGCCCAGGAGTACAATCCCCTCTGCAATCCGGATTGTAAAGGTATTTGCGCCGGTTGTGGAGTAGATTTAAACAGATCTAATTGCCGGTGCGGTAGTGCTAATAATAGTAATAGTATTGATATGCGGTTGCTAAAGCTAAGAGAACTACGTTCCGGAAGCTGAGTCTAACAAGGAGGCGTTATTGTGGCTGTTCCAAAGCGCAGAACTTCAAAATCAAAACGAAATATGAGGAGAGCTCAGAATAAACTCTCAGTTCCCCGGCTAATCCCCTGTCCGCATTGCCACGAACTCAAGCCTGCACACAGGGTTTGTTTAAACTGCGGTTATTACAAAGACCGGGAAGCAGTCAAGGTGAATTAAAAAAATGGGTTGATTACACCCCTTTATGCTCAGGCAAAAGGGGTGTAATTTATTTGCCAACGAATGTTCAGCGGGGAAGTGATCGGATTGACTGTCAGGGTGGCTATAGATGCCATGGGCGGAGATCATGCTCCAGGAGAAATTATCAGCGGAGCAATATCCGCTCTTTCTCATTTTGAAGACATGAATATAATCTTTGTTGGAAAAGAAAAGGCTGTCAAAAAGGCTCTTGATGACCATCATTATCCTGCCAGTCGGGTCGAGATATGTCATGCTGAAGAGGTTATCGAGAACAATGATGATCCCGGCCTTTCGATCAGGGGCAAAAAAGAATCATCAATGGTTAAGACCCTGCTTACAGTTCGCTGTGGCGATGCCGATGCAGCAATCAGTGCCGGCAACACCGGAGCTTTGATGGCAGGTGGTTTGCTTTTTATGGGCAGACTAAGTGGCATCAGCAGACCTGCGCTTTTAACACCGATGCCAAGCTTTAGCGGTCGGCCGGTACTTTTTCTTGATGTTGGAGCAAATATGGATGCGAGCCCGGAGCAACTCCTGCAGTATGCTTTCATGGGCAGAATCTATGCACAGCAGGTTTTGGGTTATCAGAAGCCGCGGATAGCCTTGTTAAATGTTGGAGTGGAGCCAAATAAGGGTAATATCCAGATCAAAAAGGCATATCCCTTGTTTGATTCTTATTTGCCCGGTTTTATCGGCAACATAGAAGGAACAGAGGCATTCTTTAACAGAGCCGATGTGATAGTTTGTGATGGCTTTGTCGGCAATGTTTTTCTCAAAACCTCTGAGGGTATTTCCAGGGCAATTCTCGGTTATTTCAGACAAAAAATTAATCTCAAGCTGAGGTTTAAAATTGGTGCAATTTTACTGCAGCCGGTATTTCTTGGTTTAAGAGCACAGATAGATACTTCCGGTTATGGGGGTGCTCCTTTGATAGGCGTCAAGGGGCTATGTATAAAGTGCCATGGATCCTCCAAGGCCAGATCAATCGAACAGGCCTTGATCAGGCAAGCCTATCCATTTGTTCAAAAACGGGTTATTGAGCAACTTCAAGAAGCACTGGTTAAGTTAAACGGAGAAACAGCTGACTATTGATTATTGCTGTAGAATTGATCTATACTAAACTAACAATTTACTGCCAGTGAAGGAGGTGACCAGATGAGCGTTGATGCGAAGGTTAAAAAGATTATAGCCGATCAGTTAGAAGTTGCCGCTGATAAACTTTCTATGGAAACAAGTTTCGAAGACATAGATGCGGACTCACTGGATATTGTGGAATTGGTTATGGCCCTGGAGGAAGAATTTGATCTGGAGATTTCCGATCAGGAAATTGAAAATATAAAAACAGTTGGCGATATTGTTAAATATATTGAATCGCAAGTTTAACCAGCTTTTGGGGTGTAAATGTGCAGAAAAAATTGACTACCGACGCCGAAATCCCATTGTTGCCATTCTCGGTAATTCTTGAGGGTTGGAATAATCATTGTAAACTCAAGGAATATATAAATTTATTGCTCCTGACCATATTGGTTTAGGGGCTTTTTAGTAAGCGGGGTTATCTATGAACTGGTCTCAAAAAGTGCTTCTATTCCTTGATGAAGTTGGTTGGCAGACTTCCAATATCAGCCTTTATGAGCAGGCATTGACTCATAGCTCCTATGCGCATGAAAAAGGCCATCGCCGCATTCATAATGAGCGCCTGGAATTTCTTGGTGATGCGGTGCTTGAGCTGGTAATTAGCGATTATCTCTATCATCATTACCCTCAACTGTCGGAAGGTAGGCTAACTAAATTACGCGCAGATCTCGTATGCGAAGCTTCACTGGCCAGGCTGGCTTTTGAACTGAACCTGGGTGATTACTTACGCCTTGGCAAAGGAGAGGTGGTTAGCGGAGGCTCCAGCAGACCATCGTTACTTGGGGATACGATAGAAGCTTTGATTGGAGCAATATACCTTGACCAGGGTCTGGAGAAAAGCAGGGATTATATCCTGAAGCTCTACACGCCGATATTACACGATCTTGAAGAAGGTGTTCTGCGACGTGACTACAAAACCCTCCTGCAGGAATTCTCACAGGCTCGTTTCTCCGTGACGCCGGTTTATCGTATTATTAGTGAAAGCGGCCCCGACCACAACAAAGAATTTGAAGCAGAGGTAATCATGGCAGCCGACTCTGTTGGATGTGGTAAAGGACGCAGTAAAAAGGAGGCTGAACAGGCAGCAGCCAGGCAGGCCTGGATAAAAATTACGCCTTAAGACGAAGCAGGTATCCCGGCTCATTAAATTATAAAGGAGCGTTAATAAGAGCTATGGAAACGTTAAAGGTATCGGCTAATTCTAAAACTAAATCCCTGGCAGGAGCTCTAGCTGCTGTGATCAGAGCAGAAGGAGTGGTTGAACTGCAGGCGATTGGAGCAGGGGCGGTAAACCAGGCTATAAAAGCGGTAGCTATTGCCAGAGGTTATGTTGCTCCAAACGGTATCGATTTAATAATGATTCCAGCTTTCGTCGAGTTGATTATTGATGATGAAGAACGCACGGCTATAAAAATAACGGTTGAACCAAGGAAGGCAAAGCATGATATTTAAACGAATAAATAACCCCATTTATAATTCGGTGAGTATTTTATTTCCAAGGAGCAATTACGTTTGCATCTAAAAAGGATGGAATTATTCGGGTTCAAATCTTTTGCCGATAAATCAGAACTTGACTTAAGTCCCGGCATAACAGCTATTATCGGGCCGAATGGTTGCGGCAAGAGCAACCTGGTTGATGCTGTACGCTGGGCTCTTGGAGAGCAAAGTGTAAAATCTTTGCGTGGAACAAAAATGGAAGAAATTATATTTTCGGGCAGTGAGGATCGCAAGGCCCTTAACTTCGCTGAAGTATCCCTGACATTTGCCGAAGCAGATGCTTTTTTAAATCTTGATTACGACGAAATTACCATTACCAGGCGTTTATTTCGCAATGGTGACAGTGAGTACTATATTAATAAATCTCCCTGTAGATTAAAAGATATTACTGAGTTGTTTTTAGATACAGGATTGGGCAAAGATGTATATTCTGTCATTGGTCAGGGACGTGTAGACGAGATCATTAATAGTCGTCCCGAGGAACGAAGGGAAATCTTTGAAGAAGCTGCTGGCATTTTTAAGTACAAAATGCGGAAAAGAGAAGCCAGACGTCGCCTAGATGAAACCAGGGATAACCTGGTGAGAGTTCAAGATCTTATCTATGAATTGGAAACCCAGGTTGAGCCTCTGCAAGGGCAGGCTGAAGTAACTCGCCAATATCGTGAACTTAAACAAAATATCGATAAACAGGAACAAAAGTTATTATCTTTTCATCTTCAAGAGTCCAGAAGCCAATTTAACAAGATTAATAGTAAACTGGATGCCGTAAATGACGCCCTGATTTCTGCTGCAGCAAAAAGTGGAATCTATGAAAAAGAGCTGGGCGATCTAAAAAATACTCTTCAGGATTACCTGAGGGAGAAGAGAGAACAGGAAGAAAAAAATAACCTGGTATCACGAGCAATAGAAAAGCAGGAAAATGATTTAGAAATTATGCTGGAAAGGGAAAACCGTTATCAAACCCAACTGGAACAGAATGAGCAGAGATTAAAACAATTGGAACAGTTGATAGCTGAATATGAGGCTCAAAAAAGGAATGCCGAAGAGGAACTGGCTGGAAAAAAAGATCAGTTAACTGAACTGGAAGAAGAGCTCACTAAACTGCGCCGGAACCTTACAGAACATGAAAATAATTCACTTGCTCTTGAAGTTGAAAAACTTCAGGAGGAAACATATCAAGCCAGAAACCGTAAAGAGGCTCATGCTACACTTATTGAAGAAATTAACCGTCGTCTTGAACGATTGCATCTACAAAAGAATAACGCTCTTACAGACAAGGATTCTTTGGGTAAAAAACGTGAAACATTAAAAGAAAATATTGCAAGTCTCAGTGCAAAGCTGGAGAAAACTAAAACATCAGTGGCTGATGCCGAACAGACACTGGCAAATGCTGTCGCCAGGGAAAACAACAGCAAAGCAGCAGTAGATAAGGTTAACCAAGAGCTGCTGAAAAACAGAGAAGAACTTCATGGGCTTAACAGTCGTTTGCAATTATTAAAAGAACAGGATGCAGTTTTATCGGGATATTACCGGGGTGTTAAAGAGGTGCTGCAGTCTCGCTCCAGCCTCCCAGGTATAATCGGGCCGGTGGCAGACCTGATTTCGGTTGACAATCAATATCTACAGGCGCTTGAATCAGCGCTGGGTGGTAGTTTACAATACCTGGTCGCCGAAACAGAACAAGCGGTTCAGGTGGCAATTGAATTCCTTAAAAAGGGCAACAAGGGCTGGGCTACATTTTTGCCACTGGATGTTTTACATAACCCGGCTGATCCTCTGGCCCGCTACCCCGGCTGGCGTAATTTGCCTGGTGTAATTGGTAAAGCTTCAGAGCTTGTTGATACTGATCCTGCCAATCGTAAAGCTATAGATTACCTTATGTCTTCTGTCCTGGTTTGCCGCAGTTTGACAGAAGCAACAAAAGCTGCTCGTTTTATTGGCTATAGTTGTCGTATTGTCACTTTAGACGGGGAAACAATTAATCCTGGAGGGTTAATCAGGGGAGGGAGTTTTCCGAAGCGTAACGCCAGTTTGCCATTGGGAAGGCGTAAAGAAATTGAATCTCTTGAGAAACAGCAGTCAATCATTAATATAGAAATACAGAAAACAGAAAAGAATTTAAAGGAAGTGCAGTCTAAGCTAGTTTCAGCGGAAAGTGAATCTGCAGAGTTGTTAAATAAAAAGCAGGCTTTAATGGAGTCTTTGAATTCCATCCAGAAAGAATATGAAGCTTCAGTGAGTGAACAAAATAATTTAGACGATCGTTACCTCGCAGTAGAAAAAATAATCAAGGAAATTGAATTCGAAGAAAAAGAGCTGGAACAGAGAATTTTATCAGCTAAAGGGGTAATTGAAGAATCGACCCGCGACCTGAATAAATACGATCAGGAACTGGCGGCGATGAAAGAAGGTTACCGCCAGTTTCTCCTAGAAAAACAAGCGCTTGAACAAAAAGTAACAGATCTTCTGGTCAAAATCAGTTCTTGCCGCGAACAGCACGAAGCGCTCATGGCCAGGATAGCGGAGATTGATGATAACATCAAGAGGCCCCGCTTGGAAATAACAGAGAAGGAACAGGAATCTGTCGAATACCGCACTTCTCTTGAAGAAAACAGGGAAAACCAGCAGAATATTAAAAAGCAGATTCAAGATTATAACCTTGAAAAGGCCGCGTTAATAACCAGACTTGAAGACATAACCAGGCAGGTAGATAAAACTGAAGCTGACATCATTGAGCTGGAGGAAGAGGGTCGGCGTCGGCAAAGCCAGGTTTCCCGCCAGGAAAAAAGGGAAAGACAACTGTCACTGGAAAAGACCAGATTGCAAGCTGAGATTAATTACCAGGAGATGCGTTATCGGGAATTATTTAAATCGATGGAGCTACTGGTTCTGGAAGAGGGTTTTGATCCTGAGGAAAGCCAGGCTCAGATTGAAAACCTGAAAGAAGATCTCGAGGGGTTAGGCGAAGTAAATCTCGGGGCGATAGAAGAACTATCGCGCCTTGAGGATAGAATTAATTTTTTAAAGGAACAGAAAGATGATCTGCAAAAAGGAGAAGCTTCTTTAAATAAAGTTCTTGCTGAAATAGACCAGCGCATGGAGTACTATTTCGAGATTGCCTTTGAAAAGATAAAGGAAAACTTCCAGCAAACCTTTAACGAACTTTTTGAGGGGGGACAGGTAGTCCTTAAACTTACCGATGCTGAAAAAGTGCTTGATTCCGGTATAGAAATCGTAGCGCAGCCACCCGGCAAAAAGCTGCAGAATATTACCCTTTTATCGGCCGGGGAAAAAGTATTAACAGCCATCGCTCTTGTTTTTGCCATTTTGCGTTTTAAACCAGCACCCTTTTACCTGCTCGATGAAGTTGAATCAACCCTTGATGATGCCAACCTGGGACGTTTTAACAGGTTTTTATTACAAAGTACCAAGCAGGCGCAGTTTATCATGATAACTCACCGGAAAAGAACCATGGAAGCAGCAGAAGTGCTTTACGGTGTAACCATGCCTGAACCGGGAGTATCTAAGTTGATGTCCTTGAAGCTTGAAAACAATGTTATCGCGAGGGAGAATTAAGATTGATGAGTTTGATTGACCAGTTCAAAAAAAGTCTTGCCAGAAGCCACTCAGGTTTTTTAGGTCATCTAAACAGCCTATTTGGTGCCGGAGAGCTGAACGAAGCTTTTTATGAGGAACTGGAGGAAGTTTTAGTCAGTGGTGATGTTGGCGTGGAGACAACTATCAAACTTGTTGGAAACTTACAAGAAGAAGCTGACAAAATAAAAATCAAAACAAGACCGGAGGCCCGGCAGCTTTTGCAAGAGATATTAATAAAGATGATGGATACGAGTGTTGATCCGCTGGTCATAGTTGACAAACCTCATATTATTCTCTTGGTGGGTGTAAACGGTTCAGGAAAAACGACATCTGCTGCAAAATTGGCCGGTCTCTTAAAAAATAAGGGTAAGAAGGTTTTATTGGTTGCCGGGGACACATTTCGCGCAGCTGCCATAGAGCAGCTGGAAATCTGGGCTGAACGGGCATCCGTGGACCTTATTAAACAGCAGGCAGGCTCTGATCCCTCTGCGCTTTTTTTTGATGCGGTTAATTCTGCTCTTGTTAGGAATATAGATGTAGTAATCGGTGACACTGCCGGCCGTTTGCATAATAAATATAACCTTATGGAAGAACTAAATAAAATATACAGGGTTATTGGACGCAAAATGCCTGGAGCTCCTCACCAGGTCTTACTGGTAGTTGATGCAACGACCGGCCAAAATGGCCTGGTTCAGGCTAAAAGTTTTAACCAGGCACTTCCATTGGATGGTATCATTTTGACCAAACTTGATGGAACGGCTCGGGGTGGTATCGTCATCGGTATTCGTGACAACCTTGATCTACCGGTATCTTACATCGGAACTGGAGAAACCATGACAGACCTGGCTCCTTTTAAAGCTGCTGATTTCGTCAGCGCTCTCCTTGAAGAGTGACCTGCTTTCACATTTTTAGCCCCTGCTAAATATTTATTTGCCTTAGCCCAACTTTTTTGCTATACTCTCTCTGTTAAGTATTAGTGCTTGACAGGAGGAAAACTTTGCTCGATCAGATCAATCGTATTAACATGCTATATGATATTTATGCACCACTTCTTACCGAACGTCAGCAGGAGGTGCTCCAACTTTATTTTAGCGATAACTATTCCCTGGGAGAAATAGCCTTGGAATACGGTATCAGCAGGCAGGCCATTTATGATTTAATTCAGCGTGCTTTAGCTTCAATTGAAAGGTTTGAGTGTAAACTGGGTTTATACAGGCTTTTCGAGAACCAACAGAAGCTGTTTACAGAGGCGGAAGGCCTTCTGAAATCAGACCAAATAGATCAGCATAGTCTGAAACGACTAAAAAGTATTATAGCAGAACTTCGTAAGAGTAGTGAAGAATAGGAGAGTAATCTTAGATGTTTTCAAGTCTTGCCGACAAGCTGCAAAGGACTCTTCGTCAACTGAGAGGAAAAGGTAAGCTGAATGAAAAAGATGTCGATGCGGCATTGAGGGAGATCAGGCTCGCTTTACTGGAAGCCGATGTAAACTTTAAAGTAGTCAAAGATTTTGTCGCTGCCATTAAGGATAGGGCTATAGGTCATGAGGTAATGAGCAGCCTTACTCCAGGTCAGCAGGTAGTGAAGATTGTAAATGAAGAAATGACCCGGCTGATGGGTGAAGATGTTAAGAGCCTCATCGATTCGGAACAACCGCCTACTAAAATTATGCTTGTCGGCCTGCAGGGTTCCGGAAAAACAACGACAGCGGTTAAACTTGCCCTGCATCTTCGAAAAAAAGGCCGACGTCCACTTTTGGTTGCCGCTGACACCTATCGTCCCGGGGCGATCAAGCAGCTACAGGTTTTAGGAGAGTCAGTTGGTGAAAAGGTCTACAGTGATCCTGATGCAAAACCTATTGATATCTGCCGGGAAGGCCTACGACACGCTGTTAAAGATCAAAATGATCAGGTTATTTTTGACACAGCCGGCAGGTTACATATCGATGAAGAAATGATGTCCGAAATTTTATCGATTAAGGAGAAGATAAAACCGGATGAAATACTGCTTGTTGTTGATGCCATGACCGGTCAGGATGCTGTCAACACCGCGACTGCTTTTAATGACGCTGTTGGCCTAACCGGAGTTGTCCTGACAAAACTCGACGGCGATACTCGTGGTGGGGCTGCTCTGTCGGTAAAGGCTGTGACTGGCTGTCCGGTTAAGTTTGTCGGTGTTGGTGAAAAAGTTGAAGCACTTGAAACGTTTTATCCTGACCGCATGGCTTCACGCATTTTAGGTATGGGTGACGTTCTTTCTCTGATAGAAAAAGCCGAAGCGGCTGTAGATATGGAAAAAGCTAAAGAGCTGGAACGTAAGCTGCGAAAACAGCAATTTAGTCTTGATGATTTCAGGGATCAATTGACGCAGCTCCGCAGCATGGGATCACTTGAAGATATTTTAAATATGTTACCCGGTGCCGGCAGTATCCCCAAAGAAATCAGGCAGATGTCGGTAAATGAAGCAAACTTTGTTAAAATTGAAGCAATTATTGATTCAATGACTAAAAAAGAGCGTTTGGAACCGTCTATTCTCAACAGCAGTCGTCGTCGCAGGGTGGCAGCCGGAAGCGGTACCACTGTGCAGGATGTAAACCGCCTGATGAACCAGTTTAATCAAATGCAGAAGATGGTTAAGCAAATAAGCTCTCAAGATAAAAAAGGCGCTCTGAAAAAAATTAAAAAAGGTCATAAAGGTTTTCCTTTTTAGTGATATCCCGGGTTCACATAACCGGTTTTCATAAAGCAGAGGGACAATTAAATAATGGAGGTGATATGATTGGCTGTAAGAATCAGGTTGAAAAGAATGGGTGCAAAAAAGAAACCTTTTTACCGCATCGTGGTAGCTGACTCGCGTTTCCCACGAGACGGCCGGTTTATCGAAGAATTGGGCTATTATAATCCGACCACAAAACCGACCACCTTTGAAGTAGATGCAGAAAAAGTTCAGCAATGGGTTTCAAAGGGAGCCAAACCATCTGATACGGTGAAAGCGCTTTTAGAAAGAGCCGGACTGAACAAGTAGTCTGGTAGGGGGTGATAGTGGTGAAGCAGCTCTTAGAGCATCTGGTAAAAGCTCTGGTTGATGATCCCGAACAGGTAGAAGTTAAGCAGGTCGAAAGTGAGAGAATGATCATGCTGGAACTGAGAGTAGCACCTGAAGATATGGGAAAAGTGATCGGGAAACAAGGCCGTATCGCCAAAGCTATCAGGACAATAATCAATGCAGCGGCCATAAAAGATAATAAGCGGGTTGTTGTAGAAATTGTTCAATAAGCAAGAAGATATCTTGATTGGCAGGATCCTGTCGCCGCATGGCGTTGAAGGAATGTTGAAGGTTTTTCCTTACAGCGATTTTCCTGAAAGAATCAATTTGCTTGACAGGGTTGAGCTGGTTAACGATGCAGAGCGTCGGAGTATGGTGGTTGAAAAGACAAGTCTGCACGGACGTTTCTGGCTGATTAAATTCAGGGAGATAAAAACACGAGAAGATGCCAGATGTTTGAGCGGTTGTGGTTTGGTGATACCAAGACAGGAGCGAATAAAATTACCGGAAGGGCATTATTACCATGATCAGCTGATTGGCATGAAAGTATATCAAGCTGACGGAACTTTTATTGGCACGATTGCAGATATTATTTCTACCGGTGGCCATGATCTGTATCTGGTAAACCAGGCTGAAGGAAAAGAAAAAAGCATGCTCATACCGGCTGTTAAAGAGTTTGTCAGGAAAATAGATCTAAAAAATAAAACCATGTCTGTTGACTTGCCGGATGGTATGCTAGAATTATAAGGGAGTCTCCTGAGGATGAGAATAGATATAATTACTATATTTCCCGGTATACTTGAGGGCCCCTTTAAAGAAAGTATGCTTAAAAGGGCTATTGATCAGGGACTGGTCACGGTAAACCTGGTAAATTTACGTCATTATACCGATGATCGCCATCGCCAGGTCGATGATGCTCCCTATGGTGGTGGGTGTGGTATGATTCTTAAGCCTGAGCCCCTCTTTGCCGCGGTAGAGAAATTAAAAACTTCTCATGCTCACAAAGCCAGGGTAATTCTCCTTACCCCACAGGGAAGGGTGTTTAATCAACAGGTAGCATCAGAACTGGCCGGAGAGAAACACCTTATTTTAATCTGTGGTCGTTACGAGGGTGTTGATGAACGTGTCCGTATTGCCCTGGCTGATGACGAGGTATCAATTGGCGATTATGTCCTCACCGGAGGGGAATTAGCCGCAGCTGTTGTTGTTGATGCAGTGGTGCGTCTGTTACCCGGGTTATTGTCTGAGGAAGCTTCAACCAACGAATCGTTCTATGATTATTTACTTGAGTTTCCACAATATACACGCCCGCAGATCTTTCGCGGCATGGAAGTACCTGCAGTATTACTATCTGGAAATCATGGCAGCATTGCCTCCTGGCGCAGGCGGCAGGCACTGACAAGAACTTATCAGCGCAGGCCGGATCTGCTGGAAAAAGCCGCATTGACAGGGGAAGAGAAAGCACATATTGAAAGTATAAATAAACACCAGTCCTGAGTAAAGGACTAAGTTTTAATAATCAAGCAATATTTGAAGGAGGTTATAAACGATGGACTTAATAAAGGAAGTCGAAAAGCGAACCTTAAAAGAAGGTTTGCCACGTTTTAGTCCCGGTGATAGCGTAAAGGTACATGTGAAAGTAGTTGAAGGTGGTCGTGAAAGAACCCAGGTTTTTGAAGGAGTAGTGATCAGGCGTCAGGGTAGTGGTGCCAGGGAAACATTCACTGTTCGCCGGGTGACTTTCGGTATTGGTGTAGAAAGGATATTTCCTGTCCATTCGCCTTCAATCAATAAAATTGAGGTGGTAAAAAGAGGTAAGGTGCGCAGAGCCAAGCTATATTATTTGAGACAGCGAACCGGTAAAGCAGCAAGAATAAAAGAGCGCCGTTAAATAATCGGGGATGAATTAATTGAACAAGTGGAAAGATATATTAGATTGGCTTCGCTCAATATTGATAGCAATAGTGCTGGCTCTCTTGATCAGACTATTTTTATTTGAAGTTTTTGTAGTCGAAGGGCGATCGATGTATCCCACATTGCTTGAAACCGAAAGGCTGATGGTTAATAAGCTGGTTTACCGCTTTGATCAGCCCAGTCCCGGTGATATAGTGGTTTTTGAATTTGAACCAGGACGGGATTTTATCAAGAGGGTCATCGGTACTGAAGGTGACAAAGTAGCGATTATTAACGGCAGACTTTATGTTAATAATATCCTCATAGATGAACCATACCTTCTCGATGACATGGAGATAGAAGATTTTGGTCCTGTCGAAGTTCCTCCCGGCTATTCATTCATGCTGGGCGACTTTCGCCAAAATAGTATGGATAGCAGAGACCCGAGGGTAGGATTTATTTCCCTGGAGCAATTGAAAGGGCGTGCCTTTTGTGTTTTTTGGCCACCCTGGGAAGCAAGGTTAATTAGTAATTAATAGCAAGGTGGGGTATTGTGAAACAAGGCCAGTATTACCCCGGAATGATGGCCAGGGCACAAAAAACTTTAGTGCAGGATATAAAAATCATCGATCTGGTTGTAGAGTTGCTGGATGCTCGTATTCCAGCCAGCAGTCGCAATCAGGTCCTTGCAGGCTATATCACTAGTAAGAAGCATCTGATCCTTTTGCACAAAGCGGACAGGGCGGAGGCAGCTGTTACTGAATGCTGGCTTTCTTATTTCCGGAACAATAATCATCAAGCGATGGCTTTTAGTGTCTATGAAAAGCGCTATCTTGATCAGCTGCTCCGTTTCCTTAAGAAAGAGGGAAACAACCTGAAGTCCACCCGCTACAAGAGACCGTTGCGAATGCTTATTGCCGGTATTCCCAATGTAGGCAAATCTACCCTGATTAACTATTTTGTGCGTAAAGCAGTGACCCGTACAGGCAACCAGCCTGGTATAACCAGGGGCAGGCAGTGGATAAAAATAACCCCGGGTCTTGAACTGCTTGATACGCCAGGTATCCTCACTCCCCAATTTGATAAAGATCGCAGGTGGCTTCTGGCTGCTGTTGGAACCTTGCCTGCCGGCAGTGTTGAGCTTGAAGATATAGCCTGCCAGTTGATAGATTTCTATCTTCAGCATGAAAAAGAAAGTTATATAACAGCCCGCTACCCGGGTTTACTTGTGGGTAAACCTGAAGAAATGTTTCAACAGATCGGTATCTTGCAGGGGTGCCTGCAGGCTGCCGGCAAGATAGATTCAGAAAGAACGGCAGCTCTTTTACTGCGAGATTTTCAAAATGGAAATCTCGGAAAAGTTACACTTGAACATCCTCCACCATTAGACGAAATTCCTAATTAGGCTGGCAAGGAGAGACCATGGTCTGTTTTAAAAATATGACCCTGCCGGAATTAACTCGCTATCTTGACCAAAAGAATGAATTGACCCCTGCCGAAATGCATGCTCTTGCCATTGACCGGCGTGCCGGAGCGGCACTATTGTTAAAAAAGTATAGGCTTCAACTGGAGTTAAAACAACGGGAGCTTGAGCGATTGCAAAAAATGCTGACTGAAGAGAAAGCATTGTGGGCGGAGGGTTACAGAACTGTGGCCGGGATTGACGAAGCCGGTCGGGGACCTCTTGCCGGACCGGTTTTTGCGGCGGCGGTAGTTTTGAAACCGGGCCAGGTTTTTACTGGTTTAAATGACTCAAAACAGCTTAGCGCAGCTATGAGGGAAGAGCTTTTTGAACAGATCATCCAGGAAGCAGCAGGCTATGGCATCGGTAGTGCTTCTAAAGATGAAATTGACAGTTTAAACATTCATGCTGCTTCTATGCTGGCTATGCAACGTTCCCTAGAAAAACTACCTCTTACTCCCGATTTTATTCTTGTAGATGGATATACGATCAAAGCAGTATCTTACAGACAAAAGGCTATTAAGGGCGGTGATTGTATATCTTTATCAATCGCTGCAGCTTCTGTTTTGGCCAAGGTAAGCAGAGACAGCATCATGAAGAATCTCCATCTTCGCTATCCCCAGTACGGTTTCAATCGTAACATGGGCTATGGAACTGCTGAACATCAAAAAGCTCTTTTAATACATGGACCCTGTCCCGAGCATCGCTGCTCTTTCAATTTGCCTGGAGAGGCTTTTGGAAAAAGGATATGACAGATAAGCGCCAGAAGGTCGGCCAGGCAGGGGAAGAAGCAGCCCGGGAATATCTCAGTAGAATTGGCTATAAAATAATTGCTACAAATTACCGTTGCCCCCTCGGTGAAATAGATATTGTTGCCCGCGATAACCAGGCTATCGTGATCATCGAAGTTCGCTCCAAGACAAGCATCAGGTTCGGGCTGCCTGAAGAATCCCTTACACCAGTTAAAGCCCGTCGCCTCAAACGCCTGGCTTTATATTATCTGCAATCCAAGGCAGGGCAGGAAGTTAAGTGCAGAATAGATTTTATTGCTATATTACTGGATGAAAATGACCTGACAGTCCTGAAGCTTAACCATATGCGAGGTATTCTTGCTGATTAGGAGGCGATGGCTATGCTATTCTATATTGCAGTAATTGGGGGTTCTTATTGTTCTGAAGAAGAAAAAAAATTAGCCCGTCTAGTTGGTGCAGAAATAGCCCGCAGGAAAGGTATCCTTATTTGTGGCGGTGGTTCGGGAGTTATGGAGGCTGCTTCGCGCGGCGCTGCTGAAGCAGGTGGTACTGCTATCGGTATTTTGCCGGGAGAGCACAGGGAACAGGGTAACCCATTTCTCACCTTTACCATTGCAACAGGCATTGGTGAAGCCCGCAATGCCATTATTGCCCGGACTGCGGACGCATTGATCGCCATAGGTGGAGAATATGGCACTCTCTCGGAAATTGCCCTCGCTTTAAAGATGAACAAACCGGTCATTGGCTTGAAAAGCTGGGGCCTTCAGCCACCCCGCAAACTTGAACGTTCGATCGTTTCTGCTGAAACAGCCCTTGAGTCGGTCGAAAAAACCTTTAAATTACTGGAAAAAAATTAGAGCTGGCTGGATTAATTACCTCTGCCGGTCCAGGCTCCTGTACTGTACCGCCTCAGCGATATGGGCTGAGTCGATAATGTCACTACCGTCCAGGTCGGCAATGGTCCTTGCCACCTTGATAATGCGGTCATGGGCGCGCATAGAGAGCTTCAACTGCTGAAATGACTGGCGTAGCAGCTGTTTTGCCTCGCTGCTTAAAAGGCAGTACTTATCGAAGTGCCGTGCTCGAAGCCGGTTATTGGCAGCAACTTTTATTGTTTTGTACCTTTCCCGTTGCATTATACGGGCTTTTTCCACACGACTGCGGATTTCGGCCGAGCCTTGACTGTCACCTCTCCGCTGCAGCTGTTCGTACTTGATGGCCGGTACTTCGACCTGGATATCAATCCGGTCAAGGAGTGGTCCGGAAAGTTTCGACCGATAACGGTAAATCTGGGCCGGACTGCAACGGCACTCCCTGGCCGGATCTCCAAAGTTACCGCAGGGACAGGGATTCATCGAACTGACAAACATAAAATCTGCCGGGTAGCTAATGGTAGCAGCAACACGGGTAACGGTTACAATTTTATCTTCAAGTGGTTGACGGAGAGCTTCTAAAACCTCGCGATTATATTCAGGTAATTCGTCAAAATAGAGGACCCCTTTATGGGCAAGACTTACTTCACCCGGCTTTGGTGTTTTTCCACCACCGATTATTCCGGCCGAAGAAGCACTGTGGTGCGGACTACGAAATGGCCTTTGCCGCATGAGCGGTTTTTCCGGGTTAAGCTGGCCGGCCACACTGTGGATTCTGGTTATTTCGAGGATTTCCTCAAGGGTGGGTAGCGGTAATATTGAGGGCAAACGCCTGGCCAGCATTGTTTTACCACTTCCAGGAGGCCCATATAGCATTATATTGTGAGAACCTGCTGCAGCTACTTCCAGCGCTCTCTTTGCAGTTTCCTGTCCCATTACCTCGTTGTAATCGAGGTCAGCGCTAGCGGAAACCGGCAGTTCTTCTTGCAATGGTTGGGCATAAGCCAGATTACTTTCACCATTAAGATAATTGGTTAGCTGGATGAGCGTATTCGTACCCCGAACCGAGAGCTTGTTCACCAGCGCTGCTTCAGTGCTGTTAATAACCGGCAGATAGAGGGTTTTATTGCAGTAACTTTTATTTTCACTCAAAGAAAGTGCCATAGCCAGGGTACCGTTGACAGCTCTCAAGTTGCCATCCAGGGAAAGCTCACCGACAAAAACTGCCTCTTCGAGAGCCTCACCCTGAGGCACCTGCCCGGTTGCGGCAAGCAAACCGATGGCGATAGCAAGATCGAAGGCAGAGCCTTCTTTTTTTAAATCTGCCGGCGCCAGGTTGACAGTAATGCGTGAATAGGGGAAAGAAAAACCGCTATTACGAATAGCGGCACGGACTCTCTCTTTTGCTTCTCTAACCGATGCGTCCGGAAGGCCAATAATATCGAAGGCAGGTAATCCGTCAGCAATATCAATTTCTATTTCTAAAGGGATACCACTTATACCGGACAATGTACATGAATGCACTTTTGCTAACAATTAGAGGCCTCCTCTGGCGACATTGGTTAGTGTATTAATTCCAGCTCAAATGCTTCAATTAGAACAATAGCAAAAAGACACGATTCGCAGAGTCGAAATCATGTTAGCTCTTTATCCTTTTTAAGCATAGAAAATACTGCGATGACAAAAAACATAACTGTGAGGCCAATCAACCACCACCAGTGTGCCTCAAAAGAACCTTCAAATGCAGGATATGGTGGTTCATTAAAAGCGACAAGGTTATTAACATCCAAAACACCCCCACCGATTAACTCAAAGCCCCATTTAGCGACAGCAATGTTAAAGATCATTTGAGCGGACTCAGGCTCAACATCGGCGATTGGAAATAATCCACCACTTAGAATAACCTGTGGTAAAAGAACAATTGGCAGCATTGAGGTGGCGGAGCTGGTACTGGCCACGAAGGCAGATATGGTCAGACCCATCATTGAGCTGGATAATATAACCAGGAAAAAGGCAAGAGTTAAAAGCAGAAAATCTGGCACGCCTATAAATATCCATAGAATCCCAACATAAAGAATTGATTGGGCAAGGCCGATCAGACCTAACACAGAGGACTTGGATAACAGGTAAGGTGCGATCTTTAGGTTAATTGAACGTTCTCTTTTGTAGATTGAATTCTCCTTGACTATTTCACCGACAGAATTGCAGGCTCCAAACCAGACGGCGCATAGAGATGATACTAAAATTATTAACATCATATCTTCGAAACGTGATGATTCATCATCAATTCGTGCCTGAACCTCATCAGAGCGGCCTTCTATAATTATCTCCTGGGTTATGACAAGATCATCGGGGTGGTGAATGCTCTTTTCAAAGATTGAATCTGACATTAATACTCCCATGCCAAGGGCGATAATGATAGGCTGTAAAAATAGAAGCATCAGATTTTTTTTATCCCTGGTCATTACCTTGAAGTAGCGGCTGGTTAGAGTCAGCCATTGCAGTATTGGAGATTTCTTGTTATGGCTTGCAGCAACAAAGTTTTTACCCGAAGGCTCTTCGTAACCATGCGGATAATATTTTGCTGCGTAACTGGAAACGCTGTATCGATACTGCCATTCTTCAGGGGTTTCATCCTGGTTGATCTTTCTGTAAATTTCGGCGAAGTCATCGGTACCAAAATATTCGAGAGCTTCGCGGGGAGAACCGAAAAAAGCCAGGCGACCTCCGGCAGTAAGGAATATAATTTTATCGCACATGTGGATGTTGAAGGTGGCATGGGTCACACAAAATATAGTTTGCCCCTGGTTAGCCATGTTTCTCATCATGCGCATCATCAGCTTTTCGAGACCGGGATCAAGTCCCGAAGTTGGTTCATCAAGAAACATGATGCTCGGTTTGGTTATAATCTCAACGCCGATGCTGACCCTCTTCCTCTGACCACCGGAGAGTCTCTTGACAGGTGTATCCCTGCGGAAAGTCAGCTCGAGGATTTCCATAACTTCTTCTACCCGGTAATGAATTTCATTTGTGCTCGTATCATCAGGCATCCTGAGGCGTGCTGCATATTGTAAAACTTCTTCAACAGTTAATTCTAAGTGGACAATATCATCCTGGGGCACATAGCCCATTAATGATTGAAAGGCTCCATATTCCTCATAAAAATTTGTGCCGTTTATTAATATTTCTCCAAAGGTAGCAGGTGAAGTTCCCATCAGGGCATTTAACATGGTCGTTTTCCCGGATCCGCTTCCTCCAAGAATGGCCACAAACTCCCGGGGTTTTACTTGAAAATTTATATTATTGAGGATTACAAGTTCTTCACCGTTAGGCAGGGTTACTACTTTACTCATATCCCTGACGACAAGATCAACCTGACCGGCAGTTTCGTCGTGAGTGACCAGTTGAAAATCATCAAGAGTCAGGCGATAGCCGTAGATGCGTATGACCGAATCTGTAGACAGGGGGTGTTTCCCACTGATGCGCTGGCCATCAACATAAGTACCGTTAGTGCTGTTAAGGTCTTTGATAAAAGTGCCTGAATCGGTTGTTTCGACTACTGCATGGTGCCTGGAAACCTGGGGGTGATCGAGCACAATATTGTTAGAAGGGTCACGGCCGAGGCTGATAACGCTGCCGACTGCATGATGATAAGACGAATGCAGAGAGCTTTCCTGTTGTTTACTAAGGTGTTCTTTTTCTACTGTCGAAAGTTCAATGGTAGTTTTACCAATGCTGATCCTGTCTCCCGGGCTTATTCTTACCGGAGAGTTGATCCGGTAGCTGTTCAGAAAGGTGCCGTTTTGGCTGTTATTGTCAGTTAAAGTTACTTTGCCATTGTCCGCGACATATATTTCCGCATGGCTGCGGGATGCTTCGAGGTCACTTAGCACCAAATGACAGGTTGTTGAGTCACGCCCGATTGTATAGATTCTACCCGGCTCGATCTCCAGTTGCTTTCCGGTATCCTGGCCCTCGCTCACCACTAAAAGCATCATAAATCAACCTCCAATTCGTTGACTAACCCGACCTGATTAACAAAACAAAACCATAATTAAATTTGATAGCATTCTATTTATGATGATAGATGTTCTGTCACCACTCTGTGCCTCTGCTTAAAATAGCAATGATGTTATTAACTGGCAAATATCAATAATACATTATACACCAAATTATTTTTCAGCAGAAGTAGAATTTCATTATTGTGAATTTATATCAATAACGCCGAGAAAAATATTTTGTGGTTCCTTCCAAAAGTATGAGCTGCCCGGTTAGCAGTTTGAAAGTCTTTATGTTATAATTCAACATATTCAGCTATTTAAAAAATTGCAAGGGAGGTACTTTCTATGGAGAAATGGGAATGCCAGGTATGTGGCTATGTTTATGATCCGGCAGAAGGAGACAGTGATGGAGGTATCGCTCCAGGGACCGCTTTTGAAGATCTTCCCGATGATTGGGTCTGTCCTGTCTGCGGTGTAGGTAAAGACGAGTTTGCCAAGGTATAACCGTATCTTTTTGATTTCTAGTCAAAGAATAGGGGGGCCCTGTTTCCTCCTATTCTTTTTATTCTTTTATCTGTTTCTTTATCTCTTCAAGGGCCCTTACCTGATGCACGATGCCGGCCACCTTCTTCAGGTCGAGAACAAAAACTATACCGGTTGCCGGCTTGTAGAGTTTGCCGGCCTCAATAATGGCATCAAGAACCCTGTCTGTAATTTCTTCGGGGACGATGGTCAGAATCAAATCTTTTTCCGGTTCAATTGGTATGCCGAGTAAATGTTTCTGTTCATGAATGCCTGTTCCACGTGCCGGAATGATTGTAGCCCCTTCAGCTCCTGCAGCCGTTGAAGCCTTGATTATCTTCTCGCACCATCCTTTTTTGACAATGGTTACAATTAAGTCACGATTAAGCAAATCAGTCATCATTATCTGCCTCCTTGCTGCCTATATTATCATTTTCGTCCCTGCTGTGTACTTCCGGTTCAGAAAAACCTTCTTCCGACATTCCGGAAATATGCTGATTGGATGCAAGGGTATTGTCATCCGCTTCGGCTTGGTCCTTTGGTTTTACCCTTTCATCTTCTACCATAGCCGGTGAAGTACTATCACCGTTATTGAATGCATTATCTTCAATTTCTTCTTCATTTTCCTCGGGGTCAGGATAGAGAAAACCGAGCAACATTACCATGATAATCGGGGCCAGGGCAACCATTGCGATCAGGCCAAAGCCGTCAATAATTGCATCACGGCCCGCTATCTGGTCCGCTGCGCCGACAGCCAGGGCCATGATAAAGGTAACGGTCATTGGGCCGGTTGCCACTCCACCTGAATCGAAAGCGATCGCTGTGAATGAAGGTTTTGAGAAAAACATTAATATAATGGCAAAGAGATAACCGGGTATGATGATGTAATAAAAAGGAATGCCATAAACTACCCTGGTCATGCCCAGTGCTATAAAAAGTCCAACCGAAAAGCAGAGGGTAAATAAGATAATCGTGCTCTTGATGTAGCCACTGGAACTTTTTTCTACCTGGTCACTTAAAATACGCACTGCCGGTTCAGCAAGGGTTGCAACAAAGCCGAGGATAAAGCCAATGGGGATCAGGATCCAACGATAGGGTAAATCACCCAGTATGGCTCCCATCTCCATCCCGACCGGCATAAAGCCGACTTTGACACCCTGCAGGAAAAGGGTCAGGCCGGCAAAGGCAAAAACAATGCCCTTAAGAAGCGTCAGCAACATGCTTCGTGGCAATTTAAAAACCACTAAAAAGAGCAAAAACAATACAAGCACCGGGCTAATAGCGGTGAGCACTTCCATTAAGACATTGTCGAAACCCTGCAGGATAATGTGGAAGCTCAACCGAAAATCACCCCCAGAATCATCACGCTGATTACCGGTCCGATTGAGGCCAGGCCGATCAGGCCGAATGCTTCAGCAACACTGGATTTTCCGCCCATTACAGCCGTTGCCCCAACACCCAGGGCAAGTATGAATGGTACTGCCATCGGTCCTGTTGTTACACCGCCGGCATCAAAAGATATGGCCACAAAGTCGGGTGGGGTAAAAAAGGAAAGAACGACTATAAGAACATAACCTGTTGCCAGCAGATAAGCGATTGGTATGCCCAGGAGAATGCGCAGTATGGCCAGGGCAACGAAAAATCCCACTCCCAGGGCGACGGCTATGATCAGAATGTTTGAGTCAATCGCTCCCCGGGAAGCAATATCAACCTGATGCGCAAGGACTCTTACATCGGGCTCGGCGATGGTGATTACAAAGCCAAAAATAAAAGCGGATATCAGCAGGAACAATAACGAACCCCGGGATACCAGTTCCGAGCCGATCATTTCTCCGATCGGGAGAAGACTAATGCGAACTCCTACTAAAAAAAGAAAGAGACCGGCAGTTACTAAAGCTGCACCGGCCATAAATTGCCAGAACAAATTACCTGGAGAGCGCAATAGCAGGAGCTGGATTACTGCGACTACCAGGACAATTGGCGTGATTGACTGCAAAACTTCGAGTAAGATTTCCCTGATGTCTTCGGTCATGGTGGTTTTCTCCAAACAGAACTTGTTTAAATAATAAAGCAAGCACTGTCAACTGTCCAGTTTGGGCTGGCTGAGAGTAGAGAAATATGTTATGATCGGCCATGTTGAAAATAACAGATGGAGCTTAATCCTTGGATAACAATAGCCAACCCGGTTACTTTAAGTACGAGCCTGATCCCAATTGGCTCAATCTGCTCAAAGCTGAATTGAATCCTGCTCAGTATGAATTTGCCACTGCTGAAAATAAGGCTTTGCTTGGACTGGCTGGGCCGGGTTCCGGTAAAACCAGGGCTCTCGTCTATCGTGCGGCACATTTGATTAAAAGTGGGTTGCCCCCGGAAAAACTGATCCTGCTTACTTTCACCAACAAAGCCGCTGGTGAAATGAAAGAACGGCTTGAAAGTTTGCTTGGTTTTCTTCCTCATAAACTATGGGCCGGTACTTTTCATAGTATAGGAGCGAGAATTCTAAGACAGCATGCCCACCTATTCGGTAGAAATTCAGGTTTCTCGATTTTTGATGAAGATGACAGCAGGATCACTCTCAAACAAATTCTTTCGGACCTGGAAATCTCGGATGATGACCGCAAACTGATCTTGCAGAGGGGTTTTCTTGGCCGTATTATCAGCCATGCTAGAAACTCAGGCCTGTCGATCAGGGAGGTAATGGAAGAAGATTATTCGTATCGTCTCGAATATCTTGAAGTGATTAAGCAGGCAGCAGAAATATATGAAAATAGAAAACGTGATAGTAATGCCTTCGACTTTGATGACTTACTGCTGGTCTGGCTTGAACTTTTTGAACAGCACCCGGCAGTAAGGGAACAGTATAATAGTCGTTTCAAGCATTTGCTTGTTGACGAATTTCAGGACACCAATATCATTCAGGCAAGAATCATCGAACAGTTTAATAACTCAGCCAGCATCTGTGTCGTTGGCGATGATGCCCAGTCAATCTATGCCTTTCGTTACGCCCATATTGGCAATATCCTCTCTTTTCCTGAAAAGCATGAGCAATGCCGGATCGTACGTATGGAACAAAATTACCGTAGTAGTCCGGAAATTGTTGAACTGGCAAATTGTTCAATCAGTCATAATCGTGATCAGCTGCAAAAAAAATTATTTTCATTAAACGAGGCAGGAGAAAAACCTGTTATTGCAAAAGTTTACGACGCTAACCAGGAAGCATCTTTTATTTTACAAAGCATCTGGGAGCTGCAGAACAACGGTATTGCTTTAAACCAGATTGCTGTTCTTTACCGAAGTTCTTACCTGACGCCGGAAGTGGAGTTTGCCCTGAACCGGAAAGGGATAAATTACCGCACCTATGGTGGCGTTAAATTTTTCCAAAAAGCTCATATTAAAGATCTGTTGGCCTATATGAAGGTCATTTATAACCCCTATGATGAAAATGCATGGCGCAGGATCACAACTTTACAGCAGGGGCTGGGGAATGCCACTTTTGACAAGCTTTGGTCTGATCTTAAAAGATATGATAATCCCCTGCAGAGGGCATTAGCCGGCATAGAAAGTCCCTCTAGAGGTAAAGCGGGTTGGCAGGCATTGACCGTTACTCTCGAAGGCTTAGTTAAAATAGGCTTTGAGGATGTACCTCGCCTGATAGCATCGTCGATGGATGCAAATTATGACTACATCCTGAAACAGAATTACCCCGATCAATATGAAGAACGCCTGCGTGGGATTGAACGCCTGATGATTTACTCTGAACGTTTTAATAGCCTTGCTACGTTCCTGGAGTCGCTGACTCTGGAAGAATCAGTTTTTGCCGATACCAGCACTGAAGGTTATAACCAGTCAGAACAACTTACGCTTTCAACCATACACAGTGCAAAGGGTAAAGAATGGGATGCAGTCTTTGTTATCGCTATGAACCAGGGGCACTTCCCTTCCCAGCACCAGGATAACAGAAACCTTGCTGAAGAACGACGTCTTTTTTACGTTGCCGTTACTCGTGCCCGGCGTTTTTTGTGCCTGAGCACTTACCGTGAAAACTACCGAAATTATGGAGCTATTTCTGAAGGCCCATCAGCTTTCCTTCGTGAGCTTCCCTCTGAATGCTACCGCCTCGTAGATCTTGATAACGGTTATTGATTCAATAGCAGCAATTCAGTTCATTTGCGCAATAGAACACTTTCCATAAATTACTATCAATACATACCGCATTCCTGTGCTTACAGCGGTTTGGTATTCAAGATTGAAAATGGCCTCGTCGCTGAAATTAAACGTGAAGGAACGTTTTAGAGCTTCTTACTCCTGACGGTAAAGCTCCTCAATCTCCTCAGCGTAATGATCTACCACTACACGGCGCTTTAATTTAAGAGTCTGGGTCAGCATTTTATTATCTACAGTAAAGTCTTCCTTGATCAGAAGGTATTTTTCGGGAATCTCATAGCCGCCAAATGTTTTTTTCAGATGAGCCCTGATTTCCGAGGTTAGCATTTCTTTAAAAGCGGGGTTGGCAAGCAGGTCATCCGGTTCAGGGGAAACACCTTCTCGCTCAGCCCAGCGTTTTGTTACTTCGAAATCGGGCAGAAGCAGACATATGTTATAGGGCCTGCCATCGCCATAAACAAGGGCATTGGCAACATTAGGCAGAAGTTTTATTTCTTCTTCAATCGCTGCCGGGAAAACGTATTTTCCATTCGACAACTTATACTGTTCCTTGATACGACCCGTAATCCACAGGAAACCGTCTTCATCCAGACGCCCCCTGTCTCCGGTGCGAAATCCTCCGTCGGCTGTCATTACAGCTGCCGTTTCTTCGGGTTTGTTGTGATAGCCTTTCATCACGTTTGGTCCGTAAACGATAATTTCTCCGTCATCAGCCCCTGCTTCACTAACTGACTTGTCAATCACCACTTTTTGGCCGTCAAGCACCTTGCCGACACTACCTATACGCCAGGCCAGGGGGCTGTTCATTGTTACACCGGGAGCTGTTTCAGAAAGACCGTAGCAGTCAAAAATTGATATGCCGATATCAAAAAAGAATTCGGCAATTTCTTTGTTCATGGCAGCACTGCCCGTCATTGCTCCTGTAATGCGCCCACCCACGACAGCACGTATTTTTGAAAAAACTAATTTGTCGAGGATGGCATGCTTGATGTTCAGGAATACTTTCTTTTCCCCGATATTCTCGAGTTCTCGTTTCTTCTTGGCCGTTGCACAGGCGGCATCGAAAAGTTTCTTTTTCACCCCTCCCTCATCGTGCATTCTCATTTGGATTGTATCGTAGACTTTGTTAAAAACGCGAGGTACTGAAACCAGGTAATGTGGTCTGATCAGGCGCATATCTTCAGCCAGGGTGCTGACATCGCGCATGAAACCAAGGGTGCCGCCAAATCCGATCCAAGATGTAAGTTCGGCAGTTATGGCATAGGAGTGAGCCCAGGGTAGCATGGAGATGCCGACTTGACCTTCACGCAAATCGGGGAAAAGCCTGAAACCTGTTAAAGCATTGTAAGTAATATTTCCATGACTGAGGAGTACACCTTTGGGTTCGGCCGTTGTGCCTGAGGTGTAAATGAGCACGGCTATATCATCGGGCCCGGGGATGATCGGCTCAGTGGGATTTGCCTTACCCATTTTTTCCAGGGCAGAAAAACTATTTTCACCTTCACCTTCATCTTCGATAATGTAAATGTACTGAAGGGTGGGGATATCACCGGCAAATTCTTGAACTTTTGCATATATTTCCGGGGTGGAGACCATTAAAAACTTCAGGCCGCTATCTTCGATAATATACTTCCAGGTTTTGGTTAGCTCTTTTTCATACATGGGTACAAAACGCGCATTCCTGCCGTAGGTGGCAAAGGCCAGGACAGCCCAATCGGGACGGTTGGCGGAAATGATACCCACTGCATCACCGCTGTCTATGCCGAGTTCAGCCAGACCTCCCCGGGCCGCATCGATCCTTTTACCTACCTCGCCATATTGTAGTGGTGTGAGCCCACCTTTGCCATCGTGAATCAGAAAAAGGTCATTATTCTTAAACTTATTTTCGCTTTCTATCCACCAATCAACCAGGTTGTCAGGTTTTTCGTATTTCCAGGTCATCATTTCGCCCCCCGCAAGATATTGGTAAACTCTTGACTCAAATAAAATACTGTTATATTCGCAACAGCCAGTCCTTTTTCCTTTAAGTTTGATTAGTTTTGAATGAAAATGATATGATTGCAGGAGGCTAGTTTATGCTTGTGTTTCAGGCGTAATCAGTTGCTTAAGAACGCTATTGAAATATTTGGATCTCATCTGGTAGAATCAATGCAAATTCTTTAATTATGTTATACTATACCTTAATTTATTGTTAACTGTTAGAGTAAGTGGGAGGAAAAGGAAGCTATGTTTAAAGTAGATATTTATGACACAACATTAAGAGACGGGTCTCAACGGGAAGGGGTTTCTCTATCTGTTGCCGATAAACTAAAAATAGCTGAGAAACTTGATGAGTTTGGGGTCGGTTATATTGAGGGCGGCTGGCCTGGCTCCAACCCGAAAGACATTGAGTTTTTTAGAAGGGCTGCCAAGCTTAAGCTAAGGCATGCTCGACTTTGCGCCTTCAGCAGTACACGACGTCCCGGCATAAGCCCTGCTGAAGACCAAAATCTAAAAGCTCTTCTCGAAGCAGGCACCGAAATCGTAACGATATTTGGGAAAAGCTGGGATTTCCATGTTCATGACGCGCTTAAGACCAGTTTGAATGAAAATCTGGCTATGATTAAAGACAGTGTTTCCCATCTGAAAAGACTCGGGCGGGAAGTATTTTTTGACGCCGAGCATTTTTTTGATGGATACAAGGCAAACCCCGACTATGCTCTTGCTACTGTTAAGGCTGCTGCAGAAGGCGGGGCACAGGTTATTATACTCTGTGACACCAACGGGGGTTTAATGCCCTGGGAGTTGCATAGTATCCTTGCGGCCGTTAAAGAAAGGGTCAAAGTTCCCCTGGGTATTCATGTCCATGACGATGCCGGCATGGCGACTGCGAATTCTTTACTGGCTGTTAGAGAAGGTATTGTTCAGATCCATGGGACAATTAACGGTTATGGAGAGCGCTGCGGTAATGCCAATCTCTGTACAATTATCCCTAACTTGCAATTGAAAATGGGTTTAGAAATTGTTAGCCCTGAGCAACTACGTGGTTTGACTAAGTTATCCCGCTTTATTGCCGAACTGGCCAATATTGCCCCAGCTGAACAGCAGCCCTATGTTGGTTACAATGCTTTCGCTCACAAGGGCGGTATCCATGTCGATGCCGTCAGTAAAAAGCCTGCTACCTATGAGCATGCTAATCCTGATCAAGTCGGTAATCAACGCCGCATCCTGGTTTCCGAGCTATCAGGACGAAGCAATATTTCCTTGAAGACAACCCAAAACAACTTCAAGCTGGCTAAAGATCGCCCGGAAACAGCTTCTGTATTACGCAGAATCAAGGAACTGGAACATTATGGTTACCAGTTCGAAGGCGCAGAAGGTTCTTTTGAATTACTAATCCTGAAAATGATGAAAGCTTATCAGCCCCTTTTTAAGCTTGAAGGTTTTAGACTAATTATTGAAAAAAGAGAAAATGGTCAGCTATACTCTGAAGCTACGATTAAAGTGCGGGTCGGAGATGTTCAGGTCCATACTGCCGCAGAAGGAAACGGTCCCGTGAATGCTCTTGATAATGCTTTGCGAAAAGCTCTTGAAGGAATTTATCCTGCCCTGAAAAAAATCAAACTGACTGATTTTAAAGTGCGGGTAATTGATGGGGTTGATGGAACAGGTGCTCAGGTAAGAGTTTTAATAGAATCACGTGACGATGATACAAGCTGGGGAACAGTCGGAGTGTCTCCCAATGTTATTGAAGCCAGCTGGATTGCTCTCGTCGACAGTCTCGAATATGGTCTTCTCTGTCGCAAACTGCCCGAACTCGAAGAGGCTAAAAATGTCCTGGAGCAGTTAAAGGGTGAAACTACAGGTTATTAAGTGTTGAAGATCAGATCATGGAAAGTTTATGCCAGAGGGGTGTATTAACCGGTGGAGGAAAAGAAGATCACTGATATTCTCTTCGATCTTTCTGCAGCAGCGGGGGTGTCCGGTGCTGAAGATGAAGTTATCCGTATTGCAGGAAGTTTTTTTAAAGAATATACTGATCAAATTAGTAAAGATCGCTTTGGTAATCTCCTGGCTTTGAAGAAAGGAGAATCAACTTCTTCACCAGGCCATATGACCATAGCCCTCGTTGCCCATATTGATGAAATCGGAGTTATGGTCACTAAAATTGATACTGGCGGTTTTTTGCGATTTGCTCCGGTTGGCGGTATCGATGCCAGGACCCTTCCCGGACAGCCTGTGGAAGTTTATGGCAAAAATAAATTAAAGGGAGTAATAGGAGCTGCTCCACCGCACCTTCTGACCGAAAAACAGTTAACGGAAACATTGCCCATTGATAAGCTATTCATTGATCTTGGTCTCGCGGAAAAAGAGGTCAGAAAACTGGTATCTGTCGGAGATGTTGTCTCTTTCGAACAGAAACCACTGGCATTGTCTGCCGGTAAGAAAGTTACCGGTAAAGCGCTGGATAACCGGGCAGGTGTAGCTGCTCTAATAATCTGTGCTGCCGAGATGGCGGCTATGCGCCATGAGGCCGATATTTGTTTTGTTGCTTCGCTGCAGGAAGAAGTTGGACTGAGAGGAGCAATCACTTCAGCCTACGGGCTAAAACCTGATCTGGCAGTGGTAGTTGATGTTACACACGGTGAAGCTCCCGGTTTGGATAATCAGAAGACTTTTAAAGTAGGTGGCGGACCGGCAGTAGCTTTTGGCCCAAATTTGCACCCTTACCTTAGCCGAAAATTGGAAGAAATAGCTAAAGATAATTATTTGCCATGTCAGAGAGAACCGATACCCGGGCATAGTGGTACGGACGCCTGGGCTTTACAGGTTTCCCAGGAAGGTATTCCAACAGGCTTGCTCTCAATTCCCCTGCGATATATGCACACAATTGTTGAGTTAATTAGCTTAGAAGATCTGAATCTCTGTGGCAGGTTGCTAAGCCGGTTTATTCCCAGGGTTGACGGCAAACTAATGGAGGAGCTGAAGAAATGTTAACTGCTTTGGCTAATCTAAGGGGTGTTTCCGGTGATGAAGGACCGGTCCGCCGTTTTATTGCCGACAAACTTGCCGGTTTTGGTGGAGAAATAAGAGTAGATACCATGGGTAATCTCTTCGCTTCCAAGGGGTCTGACCGGACCCGATCAAAGGTTATGGTGTCTGCTCACATGGATGAAGTTGGCCTGATGATCATGTCCATAGAGGCCGGTGGTCTGCTTAAATTTAAGCCGGTTGGCGGGATTGACAGCCGCATCCTTGTTGCTAAGAGGGTTAAGATCGGCGATAAGGGCTTACCTGGTGTAATCGGTTCAAAACCGATTCATTTGCAAAAGAAGAGTGAACAAAATAAGCCCTTCGAAGAAGAATCTTTATATATAGATGCCGGTTTTCAAAGCAAAGAAGAAGCTGAAAAGAGTGTTGAAATCGGTAATTTCGTCTCTTTTGATTCCTCTTGCACTGGCCTGGGAAAAGATTTTTACAGGGGTAAAGCTTTTGATGACCGGGTCGGCTGCCTGATCTTGCTGGATTTATTGCTCGAAAAGAATGGTTTGAGCTTTACTGCCGCTTTTACGGTCCAGGAAGAGGTAGGCACAAGAGGGGCAGCAGTGGCCGCATACACGATTAAACCTGAAGTTGCCCTTGTTGTGGAAGCTACTGCTGCGGCAGATACACCTGAGATAAAAAAAGATTTTCAGGGGCCTTTGCTCGGTGCCGGACCGGTGATCAGTATTATGGATCGCACCATCCTGGTCAGTAAAAAAATGCGTGAACAGTTAATTACTGCTGCAGAAAAGGCTGATGTGCCTTATCAGTTTCGCCGTTCAACCGGTGCCGGAACTGATGCCGGGGCTATTTCTCTTTCTCGTGGCGGAGTATTGGCAGGAGTGCTCTCTGTACCCTGTCGTTATATTCACTCACCTTACAGTGTTTTGAAAATGAGTGATCTTAAAGCAACAAAAGATCTGGCCAGAGCCTGGCTCGAAGCAAGGCAGCAATAGAAGGTTGGGAGGCAAGAATAATTGAAAGAACTTGTCAGGAAACTCACCGAAGCTTTCGGTCCTTCCGGTGAAGAGGAAAAGGTTTCTTCTTTAATTAAAGCCTTAGTAGACGGTAAGGCCGATCAGGTTTTTGAAGATAACCTCGGATCTCTTTTTGTAGTCAAGGAAGGTTCGGGACCGCGAGTAATGATTTCTGCTCATATGGATGAAATCGGTATTATAGTTACCCATATCGACAAAGATGGCTTTATCCGTTTCTCACCCCTGGGTGGAGTTTCGCCCCGCCTGCTACTCGGGCAGAGGCTGATATTTTCCAATGGTAGCAGGGGTACAGTTTATCATGAAATAATTAAAGACTGGAAAGAACTGGACTGGCAAAAGCTTTACCTGGATCTCGGTCAGGTAGATCACAAAAAAGCTGGTGCTCTGGTCAGCATTGGCGACCTGGCCTGCCTGGATCAACCTTTTATAGCCCTGGAGGGCGGCCGCTATATGGCAAAGGCTATGGATGATCGAGCCGGATGCGCAGTCCTGGTAGAGACACTGCAACGTTTGCCGGACAGGCTACCCCAGGAGGTCTGCTTTGTTTTCTCGGTTCAGGAAGAGCTGGGATTGCGGGGTGCAAAAACGGCAGCTTACCGCTATGAGCCTGATTTCGGTATGGCTGTTGATGTTACCATGGTTGGAGATACGCCAAAAGCTGATACGATGGAAGTGAGCCTGGGTAAGGGTCCGGCGATAAAAATCATGGATCGCTCCCTGCTTTGCCATCCCAGGGTGCGCCGGTTTATAGTTGAAACCGCCGAAAAAAACAAAATACCCTATCAGCTGGAAGTGCTGCAACGCGGTGGGACTGATGCCGGGGCAATACAGCTATCGAGGGATGGAGTTCCCACCGGGGCTATATCCATTCCCTGCCGTTATGTTCATACCCCATCGGAGATGGTTGACAGTGCTGATCTTGAAAATGCAGTTAAATTACTGGTTAAACTATTAACATCTGACTGGTCAGTTTTGAAGGAGTAAATGCATGATAGATAAAACTTACATTCAGGAGCGCCTCTATCTTAATGCCCTGAATTTAGTATCTTTATCAGGGCCAAAACAGGTTGCCACTTTGCTGGATCATTTTCATACAGCGCGGGAAATCTGGGAAACCCCTGCCGAAATGATTGCCTCAACCCTGGGCGTTCCGGAGCAAGCTGATCGGTTAAGGAAAGAAAAAAGCTGCATCGATCCTATTCAGGAATGGGAAAAGTTGCAAAACAAAAAAATAGAAACTGTTTCGGTCAATGATGATCATTACCCCGCATTATTGAAACAGTTAAACTACCCGCCACAGCTGCTTTACTATCGTGGTTCAGTTGATAAAATAAACCGGCCGGCGGTTGCCATTGTCGGTAGCCGGCGCTGTACATTCTACGGTCAGGAGGTAGCCGGACAATTGGCTGCCGCATTGACTGCAACAGAGGTTACTATTGTCAGCGGTATGGCTCTCGGTATTGATACAGCTGCTCACAGAGGTTCACTGGAGAATAGCGGCTATACGATAGCGGTTTTGGGATGTGGTGTTGATAATTGCTACCCTCCCCAAAACAGAGCTTTGATGGAACAGATCATCGCTGAAGGTGCGGTAGTCAGTGAATTCCCACTGGGCACCCAGCCACTGCCTCCTCATTTTCCACGCCGCAACCGGATTATTAGCGGACTGTCTCTTGGTACTGTTGTTGTTGAGGCCACGGCAAAAAGCGGAGCTCTAATAACTGCAAATTTCGCTCTTGAACAGAATCGCGAAGTTTTTGCTGTTCCTGGAAATGTTGGCAGTCCTTACAGCAGGGGTTCTCATCGTCTTTTAAAAGAGGGCGCCCGCCTTGTTGAAACAGCATCTGATATTCTGGAAGAACTAAACCTTGATGTTTTATCAGAAGAGCAGTTGACCCTGAACCTCGAGAGTATAGAGCTGTCTGAACAAGAAAAAAAAGCCCTCAATCTTATCCCTTACCAGCCAATGCATATAGACAAAATCATCAGGCTTACCGAAAGCACTGCAGCGGAATCCAGCGCTCTCCTTTTGTCACTGGAATTGAAAAGACTTGTCCGCCAGACCCCGGGTAAATATTTTTGCCGGATTTGACAAGTGTGGTAAAATACCATCCGTAGAGTTTTACCTACCGGATAGGAGGTTTGATTCATGAACCTTGTTATTGTCGAATCACCGACCAAGGCAAGGACTATTAGTAAATTTCTCAGCAGGAATTATAAAGTAGTAGCGTCCCAGGGACACTTGATTGATCTGCCGCGCAGCAAGCTAGGGGTTGATATTGATAATAATTTTGAGCCGAATTACATAACCATTCGTGGAAAGGGAAAAATTCTTAAAGAGCTTAAAGAAGCCGGCAAAAAAGCAAAAAAAGTTTACCTCGCCGCTGACCCTGATCGTGAAGGTGAAGCAATTTGCTGGCATTTGAGCAGAGCCCTGCAGCTTGATCCGGAAGAACCTTCCCGGGTCGAATTTAATGAAATTACAAAAGACGCTATAAAAGCAGCTTTTAAAAATCCCCGCCTGATTGATGCGAACCGGGTTAATGCTCAGCAGGCGCGCCGCATTTTGGATCGCCTGGTTGGCTACCAGATCAGTCCCTTGCTTTGGAGAAAGATCCGCAGTGGTTTGAGCGCCGGAAGGGTTCAATCAGTTGCTGTACGGTTGATTTGTGAAAGAGAAGAAGAAATAGATAATTTTGTGCCGCAAGAATACTGGTCACTGGATGCCCTTCTGCTGGATAATGCATCGACTACAAGCTTCAAATCTTCCCTTGACCGGTTTAAGCGAAAAAAGATTGAGCTCAAAAACAGTTCTGAAGCAGAAGCAGTGATTGAGGCTGTTCGTAATGAAAGTTTTATTGTCGAAAAAATAACCAAGAGTCAGAGAAAAAGACGCCCCCTCGCCCCTTTTACAACAAGCAGTCTTCAGCAGGAGGCATCATCGAAACTGGGTTTTACGAGCCGTAAGACTATGACTATTGCCCAGCAGCTATACGAAGGGATCAATGTTGGTTCAGGCGAAACTGTCGGTTTGATATCTTATATCAGGACTGATTCAACAAGAGCTTCTGTTCAGGCCCAGGAAGAAGCTCGTGCTTTGATCGGGGAGAAGTTTGGAGCATCCTTTCTTCCTGATAAGCCTCCTCACTATAAATCAAAAAAAGGGGCTCAGGAAGCACACGAAGCGATCAGACCAACTTCTGTCAGGCGTGAGCCAGGCATGATCAAGCAGTACTTAAGTCGCGAGCAAAACCGACTTTATAAATTAATCTGGGACCGGTTTCTAGCCAGCCAGATGAACCCCGCTCTATTTGATCAAGTCCGGGTGAACATCGTTGCCGGGGATTATTCTTTTAAAGCAACCGGTTCCACCCTGCGATTCCCCGGGTTTTTGGTTCTTTACAAATCTGATGATGAAGATAAAGATACCATTTTGCCCACTCTTGAAGAGGGAGATAGCTTAAAACTACTCGAGTTACTGCCGGAACAGCATTTCACCCAACCGCCGCCTCGCTACAACGAAGCTTCGTTGATCAAAACACTAGAAGAGAAGGGAATCGGGCGCCCGAGCACTTATAGCCCCATTATTGAAACAATTCAAAGCCGTGGTTATGTTATCAAAGACAACAAGGCTTTCAAACCTACTGAACTGGGCTGTATAATTGTTGAATTAATGATCGCTTTTTTCCCTGAGATAATAGACATTGATTTTACGGTCAGGCTTGAAAGTCAGCTTGACGAGATAGAAGAGGGTCAGCAGGATTGGCTAAAAGTGATTATAGATTTTTATGACGGTTATTTCAAGGAGAGATTGGCTGAAGCGGAGGAGAAGATTGAAAAGGTTGAGGTTGCCCCTGAGGTCAGTACAGAAAAATGTCCTCAATGTGATTCTCAACTTGTTTACAAACATGGCCGTTTCGGTCGCTTTCTAGCCTGTCCTTCTTATCCTGAGTGTAAATATACCAAGAATATCATTAAAGAAACAGGAGTTGAATGTCCCCTCGATGGTGGCATGCTCATAGAAAGAAGAAGCAAAAAAGGCCGTGTTTTCTTTGGTTGCAGTAATTATCCAGATTGCAGTTTTTCTGTTTGGAATAAACCTCTGCGGACAAGATGCCCGCGTTGTGGCTCTTTGATGACGGAGCAAAAAAAAGGCGGGAATAGAGTTGCCCGCTGCTCAAATAAAGATTGTGGCAGTGAAGAGACTATCAAGGCTGAGCAGGCAGCTGCTGAGAGTTAAGGTCAGGTCAGCAATTCGGGTTATGTTTATTTATCTATACCATTATGACATTGGTGATCAAAACTTGTCTCGACGGTCTGCAAACTGGACGGGTAATTTTTAAATAGCTGGAATTTTTTTAAATAAAGTTCTATTTGCTTGCAACCTTTTAAAGGTTATGTTAGGATTGTATGGGTGTTTAGCATGCTTGTTTTTGAGTGGCTGGAACGTTTTATGGTTTACCTGATGTTAGAGAAGAATGCTTCACCACTGACAATGCAGGCATATCGCAACGATATATTGCAGTTTTTAGATCTGGAAGGTGATGATTCGGCAGGATTTCAGGAGGTCAGTCATCTGGCGCTGCGTCGCTTTCTGGCCTGGCTGAGAGAACAGGGTTATAGTCGGCGAACAATAGCGCGGAAACTATCTGCTACGCGTTCTTTTTTATTTTTTTTACAAAAAGAAGGACTGATCAGTGGAGGAAAATGGGTAACCGTCTCCCGTCCGAAGCAGGCTAAGCCACTGCCCCATTTTCTTTATTTTCACGAAGTAGAGTCTTTACTGGAAGCTCCTGACGGGACAAAAGACACCGGTTTCAGAGATCGGGTATTACTTGAACTAATCTATGCTTCGGGGTTGCGGGTAAGCGAATTAGTCGGCCTGAAAGTTGATTCAATTCATTTTGAGGAAAGATTGGTTAAGGTCTGTGGTAAAGGCAGAAAAGAGCGCATTGTTCCTTTTGGTGTCACCGCTGCAGCCCTGGTTAAGGAATACATTGAAACAGTCAGGCCGCGATTGGCTGCATTGAGTAAGGATAGCCAGCCTTACGAAGAGCTATTTTTAAACAGATGGGGAAAACCATTAAGCGATCGGGGTGTGCGCTACATATTTCACAAATACATAGTGCAGGTTTCGCATAAAGAGAATATTTCTCCCCATTCGCTGAGGCATTCATTTGCCACTCATTTGCTTGAAGGAGGAGCCGATTTAAGGGTTGTCCAGGAACTGCTGGGGCATACCAGTATTTCGACAACACAGATCTATACTCATGTGACCAGGAATCACCTGAATGAGGTTTACCGGAAGGCTTTTCCCCGCAATTAGGCTGAAAGAGGCGATTTTGTGATGTTTGAAGGAACGACTATCGTGGCGGTAAAAAAAGGTGATAAAGTTGCCGTGGCCGGCGATGGCCAGGTTACATTTGGTAACAACACCATTATTAAACACGGGGCAAAAAAGGTGCGGCGGCTCTATGAAGGCAGGGTTATTGTCGGCTTTTCAGGCGCGGTGGCCGACTCGCTAACCCTTTGCGAAAAATTTGAAGGAAAACTGGAGACATATCAGGGCAATATGCAGAGAGCTGCTGTTGAGCTGGCCAAGGAATGGCGCACTGATCGAGTCTTAAGAAGACTTGAAGCCCTGCTGGTTGCTGCCGGAAGTGATGCCCTGCTCTTAATTTCAGGAACCGGTGAAGTGATTGAGCCTGACGACGGCATTGCAGCCGTAGGATCAGGATCATCCTACGCCCTGGCAGCGGCACGGGCCTTGTTGCGTAATACAGAACTTTCTCCGGGCAGCATTGCCGAAGAAGCCCTGAAAATTGCTTCGGAAATATGTGTTTATACCAATAATAATATCATTGTTGAAGAACTATAGAACAGAAGGGTAGAGTTTGCTTAATGTCCAAGGAAGAGTTTACACCACGTGAAATTGTCAGAGAGTTAGATAAGTTTATTATCGGCCAGAATGATGCGAAGCGCTGTGTTGCAGTAGCCCTGCGAAATAGGTATCGACGCAGGTTGTTGGATGAGGAGCTACAAGATGAGATTATTCCTAAAAATATTATCATGATCGGACCAACCGGCGTGGGCAAAACAGAAATTGCCCGGCGCCTGGCCCGTCTGGTCAATGCTCCCTTTGTAAAGGTGGAAGCGACAAAATTTACTGAAGTTGGTTATGTCGGTCGTGATGTGGAGTCAATGGTCAGGGACCTGGTTGAAACTGCGGTCAGGATAGTCCAAAATGAACGCATGGAGATAGTTCGCGACAAGGCGATTAGCAATGCCAACGACCAGCTTGTTGAAGCCATTTATCCTCTGCCTAAAAGAAAGCAACGCGCTACCAATCCCCTTGGTTTTCTTTTCCCGGCAGCACCTGCTCAGGAAGAAACCCCTGTTGAAGATGTAAACTATAAGGAAAGGTTGCAGCAGGCCCGGGAAGAGCAGACAAGAATCAGAGAGCGCTTAGTTAACAATGAGTTGGAAGAGCAAATGGTTGAAATAGAAGTCGAGGAACGCAAACCGCCTATGGTTGAACTGTTTACAGGGCAGGGTATGGAAGAAATGGGTATAAACCTGCAAGATGTGCTCGGCAATATCATTCCTACGAAAAAGAAGAAGAAAAGAGTAAGTGTAAATGAGGCCAGAAAAGTACTCGAGCATGAAGAAGCGCAAAAACTTATTGACATGGATGCCGTTACTAGTGAAGCTCTCTCAAGAGCTGAACAGTTAGGAATTATTTTTCTTGACGAAATTGACAAAATTGCCGGTAAAGATTATCATGGATCTGGCCCCGATATATCGAGAGAAGGGGTCCAAAGGGATATACTCCCAATTGTGGAAGGATCTACAGTGGTAACAAAATATGGCCCGGTAAAAACAGACCATATTCTGTTTATTGCGGCAGGAGCCTTTCACATGACTAAGCCTTCGGATCTGATTCCTGAACTGCAGGGCAGATTTCCGATCAGGGTAGAGCTTAACAGCCTCACTGAAGAAGATTTTAAGAAGATTCTCACTGAACCAAGCAATGCTCTGATAATACAATATAAAGCGCTCTTAGAAACGGAAGGGGTGAATCTAACTTTTGCGCAGGAAGCGATTGAAGAAATCGCTCGCACTGCTTGTTACCTGAACCAGGAAATGGAGAACATAGGAGCACGAAGATTACATACGATTATGGAAAAAGTGCTGGAAGATCTTTCATTTGAATTGCCGGATCAAAATCAAACATCAATAACGATAGATCGGGAATATGTTCAGGGCAAGCTACAGAGGGTGGTTAAAGATAAAGATTTAAGTAAGTATATTTTGTAAATCTCAAAGTGATGAAAGGTGGGTGATAGACGTGATTTCTTCTCCTTTGCTTGAGAAGACTCGTCGTATTAACAAAATTCTCCAGAAAACTGCAGGACAACATGTTGATTTTAAGGATGTTTCGGAAGTTCTTAAAAATGTTATCCATGCCAATGTGTACCTGGCCGATCATGAAGGTTTAATACTCGGTTGGTCTTTGGTTGATGAATTTGAATGTGAATTAATGGTCAACAATGTTTTAGAAGGTGGAAACTTCCCTGAAGATTATAATGAATTCCTGTTAAGGGAAGACGAATCGCGGGTTAACTTGCGCCAGAAGTCCAATGATTGTGTTTTTATCGATGCTGAAAGGTGTCTTTTTGCCAATAAGATCACAACCATTATCCCAATTATCGGCGGAGGTGAGCGTCTGGGCACATTGCTGCTGGCCAGGTTTAATGAGCTCTTTGATGCAGAAGATCTGATTCTTGCTGAAACAGGCGCAACTGTCGTTGGCATGGAAATGCTCAGGTCAAGACAGGAGAAAATTGAAGAAGATGCCCGTAACAAGGCTGTAGTCCAACTTGCCGTTGCTACCCTCTCTTACTCTGAATTAGAGGCTGTTGAGCATATTTTTGAAGAGCTTGGCGGAGTGGAAGGACTTCTGGTAGCCAGCAAAATTGCCGACCAGCTAGGCATAACCCGTTCGGTTATAGTCAATGCTTTACGCAAGTTTGAAAGTGCCGGAGTAATTGAGTCACGTTCTCTGGGTATGAAGGGAACTTATATCAAGGTATTAAATCCTTTCCTGCTCGATTACCTGGCTAAGAAAACCAAGCCTTACTAAACGTTCGTGACGCCGGCATCATTGGCAGCACAAGGCAATTACCATAAGTGATCTTAAAAAGGGCGAACTGATCAAAAAATCAGGACGCCCTCTACTTTTTAAGGTGGCAAAAAGGGTTTTACCCCATTGATGTTAAATATATTCTTGTTAAGTTTCTCTAATCTTTCAACTTAAAAGGGAGACCTATTTGAGTATTAACTATGAAGTCAAAATAGTCCAATCCAGGTATGATCGGAGGTGTTTTATTTCGCTGCCATGGACACTCTACCATGATGATCCAAACTGGGTTCCGCCTTTAATCATGGATATGAAGAACACTCTTAATCCGAAAAAAAATGCCCTCTTAAGGCTCGGACCTAATTGCTTTTTTTTGGCCTTGAGGAATGACAAGGTTGTTGGTCGTCTCGGGGTCGGCATGGATAACCGTTTGAATCGGGCAAAAAGACAAAAGTTTGGTTACTTCACCCTTTACGAAAGTATTAAAGACTTCAGGGTGACAGAGGTTCTCTTCAACTTTGCCTTACAGTTTCTTCGTAATCAGGGTGCCCGGGCTGTTACCGGCCCTCAGTCCCCAAGCAATGGTGATGACTACAGGGGATTATTAATTGATGGTTTTGAGAGCCCGCCTGTTTTGCTGAACTCATATAATCCACCCTACTATGCTGATTACCTGGAGCAGTATGGCTTTTTAAAACAGTTTGATCGTTTTGCCTATTATTATGATTTAAATAATGTTCCCCTGGAGAGACTTGCCAGGGGAGTCAATTTAGCCCAAAAGCGCTACGGGTTTCAGATCCGTAGTATAGACCTGAAAAACATTAGCAAAGAAATATTAATGATCAAGGGTGTTGTAGATCAGGCCATGCCTGATTGGCCCGATATGATCCCGCCAAGTATGGCAGAGCTTGAAGCTGAAGCAGAAAAACTTAAACAACTTGCTATTCCCGAACTGGTTCTTTTTGCTGAGAACAGTGAGGGAGAATGCCTTGGTTTTTCTATTTCTCTGCCTGATTACAACTATGTTCTCTCCCGCTTGAACGGGAAATTATTTCCGGTCGGAGTTTTTAAATATTTATATTATAAACAAAAAATTACCGGTATCCGGATGTTTGCTCTCTTTGTAACAAGACTGGGCCGACGGCGAGGCGTTTCAGCAGCCCTGTATTACCACACCATAGTTAATGCCCGTAAATTAGGTTATCAGTACGGTGAAGGCTCAACAATTCATGAATTTAACCGCCGCATGAATCTGGATGCAGTAAAAGCGGGTGGCAAGCACTATAAAACCTATCGTATTTATCAAAAGGACTTATAATTCCATCTTGCAGGAGGAAGAAAATGAGTAATAGAGATAGAGATATGTCAACTAAAAATGCACTGACTGTGTTTAGCACATCAGACCAGGGGCTTAACAAGGACCCTCTTTTGACAAGGATTCGCCGGGTTGCCGAAGGGATAAATACCATAACTTTTGTCGGTTCTGCAGCAGGCAATAACGCTACTGAAGATGTAATCCTGACCTGGGGAGAGCTGCATCGCGAAGCCTTGGGTATGGCTGCAATCCTTCAGCAAAAGGGAGTTAAGCCCGGAGAGCATATTGCCCTGCTGGGCCCAACAACTAGAAATATTGTTACTGCTATTCAGGCTGTGTGGCTTGCAGGGGCAAGCGTGAGCATGCTGCCAATACCAATGCGTTTTAGCTCAGTAGAGGAATTTACTAACCAAACTCGTTCTTTGATGAAGCATGGTGATATTAGTCTCCTATTGCTTGATCCAGACCTTGCCGCTTACCATGAAAGCAAGCCGGGCGATCCACCGGTTGTTCTTCTAAATGAACTTGAACCAGGGCCGGATCGCCCCGGGTTTGGTGACTTTAGAGAGGTGGATTACGATCCGGAAAGATTGGCAATATTGCAATTTACTTCCGGTTCTACCTCCAGCCCCAAAGGAGTAATGTTGCCCTACCGTAACCTTGAGGCCAATCTAAGTGGAATGATTACTGCAGCGCAAGTTGTCCCCGAGGATGTTTTCGTCTCATGGCTACCTCTTTATCATGATATGGGCCTTGTTGGTTTGCTAACAGTTCCAATGACTAGAGGCTGTTCGCTGGTTTTAGCCTCACCCCAGGATTTTCTTTCCCGACCGGCTGACTGGTTACGCTGGATGCATAACTATAAAGGAACAGTAACATCCGGCCCCAATTTTTCCTGGGTTCTGGCCGCCCGTGCCTTTCGTCGCCTGACCGATACCGGGGAGATCTTCGATTTATCCCGTATTCGTTTAGCCCTTAATGGCGCTGAACCTGTTGATCCAGGGGTAGTAGAAAACCTTGTTGCAGCAGCTGCCCCGCATAAATTTCGTGCCGAGGCTGTTTTTTGTGCTTTTGGTATGGCTGAGCTCTCTCTTGGGGGCACTTTTCCTCCGCCACTTCGTGGTATGGTTACCGATGCAGTTGACAGACAGGCTCTTGAAATTGATAAAATTGCCCGCCCGGCTGATCCAGAAGCTGAGGGCACACGCCGTTTCCCCTTACTGGGTATGCCAATTCCCGGTTTGGAAATGCGGGTCTGTGACATTCAGACAGGCTTGCCCCGAACACTGCGTGAGGTAGGCGAGCTGGAGATCAGGGGTACCTCGGTGATGGCTGGATACTATAAAAGGCCTGACCTTAATGAATCTTTATTTCATGATGGCTGGCTTCGAACCGGTGACCTTGCTTATTTTGTAGAAGGGCCTGATGGAGGTGTGCCTGAATTAGTTCTCTGTGGAAGGATCAAGGATGTTATCATTATTGCCGGACGCAACATTTTTCCAGAGGACATTGAGCGGTCTGTTGGCAAAGTTGAAGGTGTACGGGCCGGCAATGTCATTGCGTTTGGTGTCGAGGGCAGTAAAAGAAAAGAAACGATAGTTGTTGTTGCCGAGGCCCGGACAGATAACTACGATGCTGTGAAAAAAGCAGTTCGTGATCAGGTTATTGCCATTGTCGGATTTCCTCCGCGTGATACTGTTCTTGTACAGCCAGGTACTTTGCCAAAAACAAGTTCGGGCAAATTGCAGCGAAATTTATGTCGTGAGCAATACCTGAACAAGGAGCTAAAAATGCTGGAGTAAGCAGTGGTTTAATATATACCGAACAACATTGTAATTATAAACCCTGCCGCTAGAACCACGAGCAGCAGCGGCAGGGTGAGGATAATAAAATTTTTTATTTCTACCAGGTAGTATTCTTTGGTCAGGGCAAAACAGGGGTGGGCAGGAGAGATAATGTGGCCTGCTGTTGAACCGGCATAAAGATAAGCTACATAAGCGCTGAAAATCATTCCTTCAGGAGGTATCAGTGGTATGAACATTGGCAAAAGAATGGCCATACTTGCTGAATTATCACCGGTCAGCATGCCGACAACAAATGAAACGACAGTAATCAGGATAATAACAGGTAATCCTAATGTCAGAAGAAACTCGGTCAGTTCATTGATTGCTGCAGTATGCTCAAGCATTTCTTTGTAGAACATGATGCCAATAATGACGAAAGCCACGTTAAATTTAAGACCTGGTAAAAGCATTGTTTTTAGGCGAAAGAAGAATGCTGCACTCTTTTTTTTGCGTGGCAAGTAGTTCACTATGGCAGCAATGATGCCGACCAGCAGTGCCAGGGGAAAGTAGAGATCAAAAAAAACAACAAGGATGAGAATTAATAAAAGCGGTGTCAGGCTTTGGATTAGCGTCAAATGTTTATAGCAGGTTGGCCTATCATTTCCTTCATTATTGGCAGAGACTACGTTGCCATACCCTCTAAAAAGATAAAAATAACCGAAAACAATTCCAATCAAGGTAAGGGGTAGATTGTGCATGAATAAACGACCCAGGCTGACTCCTGAAAGCTCGGCGGTAATGATTATACTGGGAAAGAGAGGAAACATAAAGTAAATAACATGCCTGAACCAATTATTTACTACAGCCTGCCTGAGGGGAGGAAGGCCGAGCCTGTTGCCAGTTGCAGCGCAAAGTGGAGCCGATAGAATAGCGCCCCCGGGAACGGTTAGCATGCCGACCAGCATGGGCATTGCTGCGGAGATAACCCGGACATCTTTTACCAGCTCCTGGAGACTGTTTATTAGCATATCCAGGGCTTTAGTTGCTTTGAGGATGTAACCGAGTATGCCAAGCAGCAATATACTGATTACCAGCATAATTGTTATGTTGTTCCAAAGGCTGTTAAAGGCAACTTCAAAAAAATCTGTTAGGGGTAATCCGGTCATCAAGCCGAGTGTCAATGAACCCAGCAGCATGGTCAGACCAATATTTAGCTTTTTATAGATTCCGGCCAGGATTACCAGTATTGAACCAGGCAGTGCTAAATACCAGGGCATTTTTCCACCTTGAATTGTTGTCGTGTTGATGTTTATGTCTTGCCAGAATATGCAGTTATCATACCCTAGAAGCTATTAACTCGCAATAAGGGAGATAATAGCTTTCTCTGACCAGGATATATTGGAAACAGCTTTGGTTCACCTGGCAACATGATCGCATTATTTCATCAGCTGAATTGAAAGCAATCAACCAATTCGTTTTATTTTGCGGTAAAACTCTTTATGTCTGTTGGCTGCTCCACCCCCGGCAGCGATAACCATGAACCATATTATACAAAAGCTAATATTGATGTAAAAAGATTAAATTCAGTTAGAGCTTATGATGCTTTTTGGTTTTGCCCGAAATGACAATTTATGCTACACTACAGATATTAACAATAACTTAGAATCATTCCTGAGGAGGTAAAAATGAAAAGGGAAGAGAAAAAACAAAAAGTTATTGCTGTTTTAAATCGGGCTAAATCAATGGAGCTTCAGGCAATTCACCAGTACATGCATCAGCATTATCACCTTGATGACAAGGATTATGGTGAACTGGCCGCTAATATGAAACTAATTGCTATCGATGAAATGAGACATGCAGAAGCCCTGGCAGAGAGAATCAAGGAGCTGGGAGGAGAGCCGACCACTGAACTGGCCGGACCGGTCGTAAAAGGACAGACAGTGGAGGAGATCTTTCCCTTTGATGCAGAGCAGGAAGAAGAGGCCATCGAAGTGTACAGCCAGTTTTTACAAGTCTGTCGTGAAAATGGTGACAGTATCACAGCAAAATTGTTTGAAATGATTATCGAGCACGAACAGGAACACTTCAATTATTTTGACAGCATTGATGATCATATTAAAACCTTGGGATCTACCTACCTGTCCCGCATAGCCGGAACTCCTTCGAGCACCGGACCGGCAAAAGGATATGCCTACCCGGCTTAATTTTGTTTGTGTCATACCAATAAAGTGCAGTAAAAAATATAAACCCCCGCATTGCGGGGGTTTTATGGTGCCGAAGGTGGGAGTTGAACCCACATGCCCGGAGGGCGCACGATTTTGAGTCGTGTGCGTCTGCCAATTCCGCCACTTCGGCATTATATTAATAATATGTTAGCACAGACTGGGAACTGAAGCAAGCAGTAAAGCAACAATCTTGATATATAGCAGATTGCTTTTAAGTACGAAATAGACTAATGGTATAAGTTAATAAATTCACAAAGCAGGGAAAAAAACTTAACTAGAGAAAATATTTAACGGTAAAAGTATTATTTGCCTGACAATTTAAATAAGGGGTGACAATGTTTATGAGTGAGTTAATTAAGGGCGGTGCGTTTTTGTTAGGCCCGGTTGATGAGAACACTGTTTTCACACCGGAAGATTTTGATGATTTTCATATGATGATTAAAAAAACCAGCAATGATTTTATGAGAAACCAGGTTGAACCGAAGGTAGATGAAATTGAAGAGATGGCTGAGGGGGTTACCCTTGGCTTACTGCGAGAAGCCGGAGAACTTGGTTTAATCGGTAGTGATATCCCTGAGGAGTATGGCGGTGAGGAAGCAGACAAAATAACTACGATGATTATAACTGAAAATGCTTCTGTCTGTGGCGGTTCTTTTGCAACTGCATTTGGTGCTCATACCGGGATCGGAACTCTGCCTATTGTCTATTTTGGCAATGAAGAGCAAAAGAAAAAATACCTTCCCGGTCTGGCTACCGCCGAAAAGATTGCAGCCTATGCCCTGACTGAGCCTGAAGCCGGTTCTGATGCATTAAACTGTAAAACAAAGGCAGTCCTCAGTGACGATGGCAAGTATTATCTTTTAAATGGTGCCAAGCAATACATCACCAACGCTACCTGGGCGGATGTTATTGTCACCTACGCTAAAATTGATGGTGAGAGATTTACCGCATTTATCGTTGATGCCGACACCGAAGGTGTTTCGATCGATCCCGAAGAAAAGAAGATGGGTATCAAGGGTTCTTCAACCTGTAGTGTTATTTTTGAAAATGCCAAGGTACCGGTCGAAAATATGCTCTGGGAAGAAGGCAAGGGGCACCAGGTTGCTTTCAATATCCTCAACATAGGGCGTTTTAAGCTGGGAGCCGGCTGTGTTGGAGGTAGCAAACGGGTTACTGAATTTGCATCCGAATATGCACTGCAAAGAATTCAGTTCAAGCAACCGATAGCACAGTTCAACATTATCAAGAATAAGTTTGCCAACATGGCCATCCTTACCTATATGATGGAGAGTCTTGTTTACCGTGTCGCCGGCATGATCGATGAAAAACTAGAAGAAGTAAAGGCAGGCGGCGCGGCGCTTTCCGATATTGTCCAGGCTATTCAGGAATATGCTATTGAATGCTCTATTTCAAAAGTATGGTGTTCTGAAGCTATGGACTATATCGCTGACGAAGGTGTTCAGATCTTTGGTGGTTACGGGTATGGTCAGGAATACCCGGCAGAGCGTTCTTATCGTGATAGCAGAATTAACCGTATCTTTGAGGGTACTAACGAAGTAAACCGTATGCTTATTCCCGGAACCCTTCTACGAAAAGCAATGAAGCAGGAAGTTCCGTTCATGGAAGCAGTTATGGGCCTTGGTGGAACTCTCGGCAAGCTGAAAGATGCTGAAATTCCCACAGATAGCCCGGCCCGTGAAGAGTTTTATCTTAACAACATGAAAACTCTTTTCCTTTTGGCAGCCGGTAATGCCGCTCAGAAATTTGGTCAGGATCTGACCAATGAGCAGGAAATACTCTGCCGTCTGGCTGACATGGCTATGGAAGTATTTGCAGCTGAAAGCGGATTGCTCAGGGCTAAGAAGATGATGGCCGCTGGCGAAAGTGAAAATTCTACAATGGCCATGAAAATGACCCAGTGTTTCATACACGAAATGATTCCGAAGATGGAAGCCTGGGCTAAGGAAGTTGTCGCCGGCACCCTGGAAGATGAAGCCGCAGCTAAAGCATACTCAGGAATTAAGCTGCTTGCCCGCTTTGAGCCAATGAACACTTTTGTTCCAAAACGGGAAATAGCCGATGCTGTCTATGAGTGTAAAAAGTATTTTCTTGATCGCAACTAAAATTACGTAGCTTTAGGTTGGAGTTGACAGGAACGTATTAAGAAGCGGGGAACAGCTTTTCTAACTGTTCCCCGCTTTAATTAAGCTTAAAGAAATATTGCTGAGCAGTTACAAAGAAATTAAAACAGCACTATTAAACTAAACTGCTCTTTCGACTTTTCCGGCTTTTATACAACGAGTGCATACATTAACCCTGCGCGGTGATCCGTCAAGCATAATTTTTATCTTTTGCATATTTGGGCGCCATCTTCTTTTAGTTTTAATATTAGAGTGACTGATCTTAAAACCAGTGGTTTTGCTTTTATTACAGACAACGCAAATCTTTGCCATGTTTTAACCTCCCTGCCGCCTTAATATCACGCGTTATATTTTAGCATACCCGCAACTATGATACAAGAATTATTTATGCCTTTATTTAGCAGGGTATGGCTTCCCTGTAGCGAATTAATAGGATGGTTTATAATTAATATATTGTTGAGCTTAAAAGGGGGGACTGTTTTGACCAGGGCAATTTATCCCGGAAGTTTTGATCCGGTTACAAAAGGGCATCTGGATATCATCATTAGAACCAGTAAAATCATGGAGCATTTAACGGTTGCCGTGCTGGAAAATCCCAGGAAAATAGCAAACTACGATATTGAAAAAAGAGTGGAAATGCTAAAGCTTGTCACAAAGCCCTATCTTAATGTCGAAGTTGACTATTACAAGGGTCTTTTAATAGACTATGCCGAGCAGAAAAAAATTGGTATTATCGTAAAAGGACTGCGGGCGATTTCAGATTTTGAATTCGAGTTTCAGATGGCTTTGGTTAATCAAAAACTAAATTCGAACATCGAAACCTTGTTCATGATGACAAACAGCAAGTATTCTTACTTAAGCTCAAGTATTGTCAAAGAGATCGCTGCTTTCGGGGGCGATATAAGCAGCCTGGTGCCCCCCGAAGTTCACGATATGATTACTGCTAAGTTCAGGTGATGCAAAATGCTTCAACTGTATTATTAAATTATTAACTTGAGAGGTATAAAGATGTTTTTTAATAGAAAACTGATTGGGCAGTATCTTCACCTTGCTTCTGAACCAATGCCTCCTGTACATCCATATAGCTTAGTATTTTTTGGTATTTTTCTGATTATAATTGGCATGGTTTCGATTATTTACCCAAGGTTATTCTGGCACTTAAGAATAGGGCGAAAAGTACCGGGGGTTGACCCGAGTAGTCTCTACTTGATGGTTTTACGTTTTGGTGGGCTGCTTACAGTTATTCTTGGCCTGTTCTTTTTTTATCAGGCCTGGCTGCTTGGTTAAAGGATTGTACACCCTGAAGAAAATCAACGAATACAAACTGGAAAGAAGGATCAGCTTGAACGCAAGAAAGAATATTTTTCTTATACTTTTTATTGTTTTATGCATATTCCTTGGTTTTTATATTCGTTTTGATTATTATGTCATTATGCCCAGCAGGGCAGTTGATCTCAGTACCCTCATAAAGCTTGAAAATCCGGACAGTGATGATCAGGGTTCTTTTTATCTTGTAACCGTAACGCAGCAACGCGCAGGTTTGTTTACATTAGCATTGGGGTATCTTCATCCTCATATGAATATCAATCCAGCCGTGAGGGTCATTCCACCAGGTATGGACGAGAGTGAGTACAGACAATATCTGGCTGATATCATGATGGAAAGTCGCGATATTGCAAAAATTGTTGCCTTGCGTGAGGTTGGCTATGATGTTGATATCATCAGCGATGGTGTTGAGATTATTGGATTGTTAGAAGAAGCTCCTGCCGAAGGTTTATTAGAAGAAGGAGATCGGATTATATCGGTAGATGGCAATGCGGTATTTTTGGCGACAGAAGTCCCACCGATGGTTCAGGATCGAAGGATAGGCGAAGAGGTTTCCCTTGAAATAATCCGTAACGATCAGGTCGTTGAGCTATCCATAAAGACAGGCGCAAACCCTGAAGATCTATATGTTCCTTATCTTGGTATTGTAATCAAATCGTTGCCGTGGGAACCGATACTACCGATTGATATCGATATTGACACCGGAAGAATAGGAGGACCATCTGCTGGTCTAATGTTGACACTGGAGATCATGAACCAGTATTTACCTGAAGACCTGGCTGCAGGGAAAAAAATTGCCGGAACAGGAACAATTGACTTGAACGGAAACGTGGGCAGGATCGGGGGCACAGAGCAAAAAGTTATTGCCGCTGAAAGAATTGGGGCTGATTACTTTCTGGTTCCAGAGAGAAACTATTACCAGGCCAGGAATGTCGCACGTTCTGTTGAAGTCGTAAAAGTAACAAATATTGAAGATGTCCTTGACTTTTTAAAGACCTTACAGCAATAACAGCTGTTTTGACACCTCCCCCTGGCAGGTGCTATACTTATATTGGAAAAATAGTTAGGAACCGAGTAAGCAAAGCAGTCGCGGAAAGATTGCCGCAAGGCGCTTTTCGAGGAAAGTCCGAGCTCCGTAGGGCAGGGTGCTGGGTAACGCCCAGTGAGGGTGACCTTAAGGCCAGTGCCACAGAAATTATACCGCCCGGCACTCAACTTTTATTATCAATATTAAAGCTGTTTGCCTGATTTTTGCAGGATAATTAACAAGGCAAAGATTTTATCCGGGCCTGTCAGTAATATGGTGATAAAAGTTGAGTGCCGGGTAAGGGTGCAACGGTGCGGTAAGAGCGCACCAGAAACCGGGAGACCGGTTTGCTAGGTAAACCCCACCCGGAGCAAGACCAAATAGGAGGGGGATGAGGTTGCCCGC
>CAZVLE010000088.1:0-10429 GCA_964627855.1 uncultured Syntrophomonadaceae bacterium
GGATTAAAAGACTTGGGAATAAATGTTAGCAAAAAGGCTGAAAAATGCTTATTTTATAGACATTTTCGAAGTAGATTAAACCAGATTCAATCAGATTAAAAGTTGCCCGCACGACTCGAAATCGTGTAACGGTTTAAACCCGTTCGTGGGTTCGAATCCCACTCTCTCCGCCATAGTAGATTCCTTTGGAAGCAGGGTTTCAGGATCAATACTGGAGCCCTGCTTTATTAATGGGACGGCACAAATTATTGAGAGAATTCCAATTGCCCTGAGTGAATGGCCTCAAAATAGTGGCATGCGGCCTGATGACCTTCAACCATGCAATCGGCTGACCTTAATTCGGGGCTTTCTGTCCTGCATAGGTCTCTTACAAACGGACAGCGGGTATGAAACCTGCATCCTTCCGGGGGATCAATAGAAGAGGGAACATCCCCTTCCAGAACGATTCGCTTTGTTTTCCGGCCGGGTTTTGGAATTGGTATGGCCGAGAGCAGCGCCTGCGTATAGGGATGCCGGGGCTTCTCAAACAGAGAAACTTTGTCGGCAATTTCTACTATACGGCCCAGGTACATAACGATAATTCGATCGGAAATATGCCGGACCACTCCGAGATCATGCGAAATGAATAAATAAGTAAGCTGAAACTCTCTTTGCAGTTTTTTTAATAGGTTTAATATCTGTGCTCTGATTGAGACGTCAAGCGCTGAAACTGCTTCATCGCAGATAATTAATTTAGGATTTAATGATAAAGCCCGGGCGATGCCAATGCGTTGTCTCTGGCCTCCACTAAATTCATGGGGGTAACGGTCTGCCTGGTATGGAGCCAATCCGACTATTTCAAGAAGCTCAAGGGTACGTGATCGCCTTTGTTCCTTTGGGACGATATTTTGGATATGCAAAGCTTCCTCCAGCATCTGAGAAACAGTTTGCCGGGGATTGATCGAAGCGTAGGGATCCTGAAAAATAATCTGCAGATCTTTACGCATTCTTCTGATTTCCTTTTTGCTCATAATTGTAAGGTTTACACCGTTAAAAATAACATCCCCGGCAGTCGGTTCTTCTAAACGGATTATTGCCCTGCCGACAGTAGATTTTCCGCAGCCCGATTCCCCGACAAGACTAACAGTTTCACCTTCGTAAACCGAAAAAGAAATATCGTCTACTGCTTTTACAAAGTTGACTGTTTGTCCTAAAAAACCACCTTTAAGAGGAAAATATTTTTTAAGCTTTTTAACCCGCAGGAGTTCTTTATTGATCATAAAGCAGCACCTCCTTGCGGCCTTTCCATGACTCGTTATAAATCCAGCATCTGACCATCCTGTCATCTCCCTGGTCTGTTAAAGGGGGATATTGCACCGAACAGATTTCTTCTGCATAAGGGCAGCGTGGGCTAAAGCGACAGCCTTCAGGCATACCGGCAGGGCTGGGAACAGATCCTTTAATTGCTTCCAGTTCATCTACATCAATATCGTGACGGGGCAGCGAATTAAATAATCCAACGGTATAGGGATGCTTCGGTTCTGCAAATAAGGTCTGAACGTCAGCATACTCGACAATGCTGCCGCAATACATCACAGCGACATAACTGCAGGTCTCAGCAACGATACCGAGATCGTGGGTTATGATGATCACCGACATGCCCAGCTTATCCTGAAGCTCTTTGATCAGCTCTAAAATTTGTGCCTGGATGGTAACGTCCAAAGCAGTTGTCGGTTCGTCGGCAATAAGAAGATCCGGTACACAGGCCAGTGCCATGGCGATCATCACTCTTTGTCTCATCCCGCCGGATAGCTCAAAGGGGTATTGGCTAATTCTTTTTTCCGGGGAGGCAATACCAACAAGCTTAAGCATATCCAACGATTTAGTCATTGCTTCCCGTTGGCCTATATTCTGATGGATCTGATAAGATTCCCTGATCTGTTCGCCTATAGTCAAGACGGGATTTAGGGAGGTCATCGGCTCCTGAAAAATCATCGAAATATTATTGCCGCGAATGTGCAGCATCTCCTTTTCACTCTTTTTCAGAATATCCTGGCCATTAAATAAAATTTCTCCGCCAATAATTGCCCCCGGCTTCTCAATGAGTCTCAATATTGACAGGGCCATGACGCTTTTGCCGCAACCTGACTCTCCAACTACACCAACTGTTTCACCTTTGGGTACAATTAAAGATACTCCATCAACGGCCTTTACCTCTCCATCGTCTGTAAAAAAAGAAGTCTGGAGGTTGTTTATCTTCAGGATAAGGTTATTCTGACTCACTTAAAACACACCTTCTCTTTCTGCAGTGATTAATTCAGGTCGATCCTTTTATTGATATAACGGTAGGAAATATCGACCAGCATATTGACGAATACAAAAGTTAAGGCAAAAACCAAAACTACGCCCTGCACAAGAGGAAAATCGCGAGCTCTGATTGCATCTATAGCCAGACGGCCCATGCCGTTTATGGCAAAGACTGTTTCGGTAATCACGGTACCTGACAAAAGCATACCCATTTCAATGCCCACGACTGTTACTATAGGAATAAGCGCATTTTTCAGACCATGCTTGTAAATAATCACTCGTTCCCGGACGCCTTTAGCCCGGGCAGTGCGAATATAATCCTGGTTGATTACGTCAAGCATGCTCGAACGAGTCATTCTGGCAATAATGGCCGCGCCTGCAGTCCCCAGGGTTATAACCGGAAGAATTGCCTGCTGCCATGTTCCCCAGCCTGAAGGCGGCAATGCTGATAATTCTATGGAGACATATTTTATCAACATCAATCCAAGCCAGAAGTTAGGCATTGATAAGCCGAACAAGGCTATAACCATAAGGACTGAGTCAATTAAACTGTACTTGCGTACCGCCGATACAATCCCGGCAATCAGCCCGATGAAAACACTTAAAATCATACTGTAGATGGCCAGCTTCATGGTAATCCAAAATCTCGGTTTTATTTCGTCGAGAACCGGACGGCTACTGCGAACAGATTGACCCAAATCTCCCTGGATCAATTTACCCATATACTTGCCGTACTGGACATGAATAGGGTCGTTTAAACCGAGCCTTTCCCTGATCGCTTCTACCTGTGCAGCCGGTGCTGCTTCACCGGCAATTATCTGGGCCGGATCTCCCGGTATAAAATGCATTAATGAGAAGACCAGTATAGTTACACCGATGATTACCGGAATGGTCTGGATTAATCTTCTAACAATAAACTGAAGCAATAAATGGCACCCCTCTTCTATGCTTTCATCTTGGGATCGAAGGCGTCTCTTAATCCGTCTCCAAACAGATTAAAGGCCAGCACGACAAGAACTATGGCCAACCCCGGGAAAAGTGCTACGTGTGGATGATCAAACATATAACTGCGGCCCTGGCTCAGCATAGCTCCCCACTCCGGGGTTGGTGGCTGGGCTCCAAGCCCAAGGAATGAAAGGCCGCTGGCAATCAAAATGGCGATCGCAATTCTGATCGTGGCTTGCACAATAATTGGCGAGACAATATTTGGCAATATGTGTAATATTATGATCCGCAGATCGCTGGCTCCGAGGGCGCGAATAGCATCGATATATTCGAGCTTCTTTACAACCATGGTTGATCCTCTTACGATGCGGGCAAAACCGGGCACAGAGAAAATACCGACAGCAAGAATTACATTTGTTATGCTGCCGCCGAGGACGCTGACCAGGGCAATAGCCAGTAAAATACCGGGAAATGCCAGCAGTACATCTATAAAGCGCATTGTAATTGTATCAAATATTTTCCCATAATAACCGGATAATATCCCCAGGGGAACCCCGATAATCAGCCCAACGGCAACCGACAAAAACCCCACATAGAGGGTTATAGACATACCGTGAACAAGACGGGTAAGGATATCCCGCCCGTTATGGTCTGTTCCCAGCCAGTGATCTGCAGAAGGAGCCAGCAATCTCAGCGAATAATTAACTGCGACCGGATCATGAGTGGTCAGGTACGGACCGACGATTGCAACTATAATTAGAAGCAGGATGAAGTATCCACCGATCAGGGCAACCCGGTTTTTTCTTAAACGCTTATAAACTATATGCCAACCGATAGAGCCTTTGATCAATTGTTCCCCAACACCAGGTGAGCTTTCTGCCATATCGCTCATATAATCCATCGTTCCTTTCTTTTGGTATCCATATCCTAAATTCCACGTCAAATCAAAGATTCCTTTTTCTGAGCATATTTATGAGACATCAATTAGTCTTGGCTCTTGGGAGTTCTTCAAGATTTAAGATAGGTCCTTCCCGGTTTTCAAAAGATAATATCTATAGTATAATCATTTTAGTGCTTTTTATGGTCTTAATGATATTTTTGTAATTAATGAAACAGTTAAGACTTATAAAAGCAGGATACCAATATTATCTAAGGTTAAAGGGGGAAAGACTGTTTATGAGAAGCAAAATGTTTTTGTTAATTGCAATTCTGGCTATGGTGCCTTTTATGCTGGTAGCATGCGCCTCGCCGGACGAAGCAGCACCGGCTCCCGGTGGCGGAGATCTGATCATCGCCACACTGTCAGACGCAGTATCGCTTGATCCTCACGGTTCAAACGATGTTCCGTCGGCTAAAGTTTGCTACAATATCTATGAATCGCTCGTATTTTTTGATCAGGACAGCGTACTGCAGCCTTTGCTGGCAACAGAGTGGAGTGCAGTTGATGACACTACCTGGGAGTTTGTTCTGCGTGAAGGAGTTAAATTCCACGACGGTTCTGATTTAACAGCAGCAGCAGTTAAGGCTTCTTTTGACCGCCTGCTGGATCCGGATATCGCTTCACCGCGTCTCTTCCTGTTTTCCATGCTTGAGGAAGTCATCGTCATCGATGACTACACCGTGCACTTTGTTACCGAGTTTCCATTTGCACCACTGCCCGCTCACCTTGCTCACAACGGCGGGGCAATTATCAGTCTGGAGGCTATTGAAGCTGACTATGCCGAGATGGCCGCAGGTAGCGAAGCCGGTACCTATCTTGCGCAAAATCCATCCGGCACCGGCTTTTTTAAACTTGAAAGCTGGGATCCGGGCGCTCAGCTTAAACTTATCCGCAACGATGACTACTGGGGTGAAAAAGCGAAACTTGAAAGTGTAACCTTCAAAGTTGTACCCGAGAGTCTAACACGTCTGTCTGAGCTGGAAACCGGCTTTGCTCATATTGCTGATCCGGTTGAGCCAAGCGATATGAGTCGGGTTACGAACATGGCGAATGCCGATATGGATGTTACATCAGTAACGGTTATGGCTTATCTCGGTTATAACTGTGACAAAGCTCCTTACGATGATGTGCGCGTTCGTCAGGCAATTTCGATGGCTATCAATAAGGCTGATATTATTGATGGAGCCTACCAGGGAACCGCAATTCCTGCAGACGGTCCTATTGCGCCGGGTGTTTTCGGCTACGATTCGACTGTTAAAGGATTATCTTATGACGTGGAGAAGGCTAAGCAACTTCTGGCTGATGCAGGTCTCGAAGACGGCTTCTCCGCAACAATCTGGACAAATGACAACCCTGTCCGGATCATGATAGCAGAATACATGCAGTCAGAATTAAGAGAACTGAACATCGATGTCAGCATTGAAGTCCTTGAGTGGGGCGCATACCTTGAAAAAACGGCAGCAGGCGAACATGAAATGTTTATTCTCGGCTGGTCGACTCCGACCCTGGATGCAGACTATGCAGTGTACGCTCTCTTCCATTCGGATAATGTGGGAGCACCGGGTAACCGCGCCTTCTTCAGGAATGATGCTGCTGACGCGCTTCTGGACAGTGGACGGCAGGAACCTGATCCGGATAAGCGCTTGGCCATCTACAGCGAACTTCAGGAAATCCTGGTTGAAGAGGCACCGATGCTTTACCTTGTCTACAATGAGAACCTGGCCGGAGTCAACAAGAATGTTAAAAACTTCTGGGTTACGGCCGCTAGTATGTTTATGCTTCAGGATGTTTATATCGAGCAATAGTAATCGTTAAATAATGCTATTCGGGGACTGCTCATCGGAGCAGTCCCTTTTTACTATCCATATTGTCAAGGGGACGGGGTTGTTGACAACATTGTTGTTTACAAATACTGTCCCCTTGGCGATTCACGAAGTTGTCAACAACCCCGTCCCCTTGACAATGTGGCGAAAAGTTTGATTTAACTCGGTAGACTGTGTTATTATTGCTCAAATAAAGGATCATAACGGAGATGGGACATGGGCAATTTAAAACTGGTACAAATACCTGAAGACGGCAAGAGGACAAAAATTAAAGTTGGTAATGTTGTAATCGGCGAGGGGTTAGTAATCGTCGGTGGACCCTGCGGTGTGGAGAGCGAAGATCAGACCCTGCAAACGGCTGCCGCGGTTAAAGCAGGCGGAGGCTTAATGTTCAGGGGTGGCGCTTTTAAGCCGCGCACTTCGCCCTACGATTTCCAGGGGCTTGGCTTGGAAGGGCTTAAAATTTTGGCCCGGGCCAGGCACGATACGGGGTTACCTATTGTCACCGAGGTTATCGACCCCCGTGATGTTTCCTGGGTATGCGAATTTGCCGATATCCTGCAGATCGGGGCCAGGAACATGCAGAACTTCTCCCTGCTGCGCGAGGTGGGCAAAGCGGGTAAGCCTGTCCTCTTAAAAAGAGGCATGTACTCCACTTTAAAAGAGTGGCTCAACTGTGCCGAGTATATTCTGGCCGAAGGCAACCCTAACGTTGTGCTTTGTGAGCGGGGCATCAGGACCTTTGAAACTTACACCAGGAACACTCTAGACTTAAGCATGGTTCCTGCAGTTAAAGAGCTGACCCACCTGCCAATCTTTGTCGACCCATCACATGGCACAGGCAAACTGAGCCTTATTGAGAAAATGAGTCTGGCTGCAGTTGCCGCCGGGGCGGACGGTCTGCTGCTTGAAGTTCACGTAAACCCCTGCGAAGCAAAAAGTGACGCCGATCAGCAGTTGACCCCGGAGCAGTTTGCCGCGCTGGTAAAGAAAATTATGAAGCTCAGCAAGTTCATGGACGATAAACAGTTTAAAACATCAATAATTACAGGTGGCGATAGCGAATGAAATTAAATGAAGTAAGGCAAAACATCGACTTAATCGATTCGAAAATACTGAATCTTTTAAATGACCGCATGGAACAGGGTCTGCTGGCAAAGCGCTTTAAGGAAAAAATTGAAGATCCGGCACGGGAGCAGGAAGTAATGAAACGGGTTGTCAGCAACCCCAACGCCTTGATTGAAAGCGAATTCAGCGAAAACATCTATAAACAAATTATCGCTTTCAGCAAAAAACTGCAGTCGCAGTCGCTCTCCTTAACCGGTTTTCAGGGTGAACACGGAGCCTACAGCGAAGCCGCCGTCAGACACTATAACAAAGATTATGTAACAATACCCTGCACAACCTTTAACGAAGTGTTTGAAGGAGTAAACTCGGGCCTCTACGATTTCGGCATCGTGCCGGTGGAAAACACCCTTGGCGGTAACGTGGGGCCGGTTAACGAACTGTTGATAAACACCGACCTGCGGATCATCGGCGCCATTGATATGCCGGTGCACCACTGCCTGTTGATAGCGCCCGGGACCGATTACCGTGAAGTGCGCGAGGTTTATTCGCACTCCCAGGCCCTGGCCCAGTGTCGGCGTTTTTTATCGCGCAATAATCTCACCCCCATTCCCTTCTACGATACTGCCGGGGCGGCAAAAATGCTGGCCGAAACCAAGCCGCGGGGAGCAGCATGCATAGCAGGCAGCATGGCCGCTGAGTTGTACAACCTGGAGATTGTCAAAGACAGGGTTGAAGATTTAGGCAGTAACCGCACCCGGTTTTTACTGCTGGCCAAAGACGACGAAGACCGTGAGGGCAACAAGTGTTCTGTCGTCTTTACCACCGAACATAAAGCTGGAACCCTCTTTGGTGTTTTAAGGATCTTCGCCGAAGCGGGCATCAGTCTGACCAGGATTGAATCAATCCCCAATGAACCGGGCGACTACTCCTATTTCATAGATTTCGACGGTTCAAACAAGAACCCGGTAGTTATGGATGCGCTGGACAAGGTGGAAAAGCAGACTACGGGCTTAAAAATATTAGGCTTCTATAACGAGAAAAAAGTAGACGGTTAATCAGGCCGACTATCCACTAACCTCACATTGTCAAGGGGACGGGGTTGTTGACAACATTTAAAGTTGTCAACAACCCCGTCCCCTTGACAATAATTTTAGAAGCAGGAAAAGCGCAAATTTTGCAGAATTGTTGCTTTTAACATACTAGCGGGAGAGTATAGCATGAATCCAAATGAGAATTATTTAAATCTGCTCTTGAAAAATCTTCCTGATGCCTTTGCCCATCATCAGCTTGTTATGGATGAGAACGGCAAGCCGATCGATTATATAACAATTACTGCAAATCCGGCCTTTGAAAAGATGACCGGTATGGCGATTGACGAGGTAATCGGTAAAAAAATCAGCACGGTAATTTCCGGCATAACAGGTTCTGATTTTGATTGGATCGGCACTCTGGGCGCTGTTGCTTTAACTGGTGAAACCACGAGCTTTGTCCAGTTCATGGAGCCACTTAACCGCTGGTTTGAGGTTACGGCCTTTAGCGATGAGCCCGGCTATTTTAGCGCTGTTTTCAGGGATGTCAGCGAACAGCGGAAAACGGAAATTGCCTTCGAACAGGAACAGAAAGAAAAAAATATAATCCTCAATAATCTTGCCGAGCAGATCGCCTTCCTGGATCGTGACATGCGGGTTATCTGGGCTAACCCAAAGGTTTATGAACGGCATAATCTCACCCCGGAAGAGCTGGTCGGACGAAGGTGTCATGAAGCATATCATCAATATAGCGAGCCCTGTAAAGACTGCCCGGTGGTTACCGCGCTAAAAACGGTTAAAACAACAAGTGGCATTCACATGTCGCCTGATCGTATTTACTGGCAGGTAACCGGTACGCCGGTCTTTGATGAAAAAGATCAGTTGATTGGCGCAATGGAAACCGCACTCAATGTAACTGATCTGGTTGAAACAGAACAGGCTCTCAGGGCCAGTGAAGAACTGTTTCGCCTCACATCCGAACTGGCTCCGGTCGGTATTGTTGTTTCAGATCGGAATGAAAAAACCCTTAATGTAAACCGGAAATTCATAAAGCTTTTCGGCTATAGTCTTAAAGAGATGCCTTCCGTTAAAGAGTGGTGGGCCCTCGCTTACCCGGATGAAAATATGCGGCAGGCTGTAAAGCAGCAGTGGAAGACCGCTATAAAGCAAGCTAGTACTAACCGCTCCGAGGTTAACCCGTTGGAATTCCCGGTAACCTGCAAAGATGGTACCATCCGCCAGATTGAATTTCGCGTGGCCAGCATAGATGAACTTAATGTGGTAATTCTTTCCGATGTGAGTGAAAGAAAGAAAGCTTTGGATGAAATTCGCTACATCAGTTTCCACGACAGCCTGACCGGCCTTTACAACCGGGCTTTTTTTGATGAGGAAATGACCAGGTTTGATACAAAACGGCAGCTTCCGGTCAGTGTGATCATGGCCGATTTAAATGGCCTGAAGCTGGTTAACGACACCTACGGGCATCGGGTTGGTGATGACATACTTAAGCGTGCAGCGGACATCTTAAAGAGCGCCTGCCGGGAGGAGGATATTATCGCCCGCTGGGGTGGCGATGAATTTGTGGTTCTGCTGCCGCAAACCCCCGTGAATGATGCTCTATCAATTGCAAAACGGATAGTTGAAGGCTGTAACGAGGTCTACGTGGAAGATGTGCCGGTATCAATGGCTCTTGGCGTTGCCAGCAGAGAAGATCCGGCGAAAGCTTTGTCAGAGGTCTTGCGTGAAGCGGAAGATGCCATGTATAAAGAAAAGCTAACCGAGAGCCGCAGTACGAAAAACGCCGTTTTAAAAGCGCTACTAAAAGCGCTGGAATTGAAAAGTTATGAAACTGAAGAGCATTCCCGCCGCATGCAGCAGGTGGCCCGCAAGATCGGTGAAAAACTGGGTCTTGCTACCTTTGAGATAAACCGTTTAGAGCTGCTTATTACCCTGCATGATATCGGTAAAATAAATATTTCTGAGGAAGTTTTGACAAAAAATGATCAATTGACAGAAGAAGAATGGGTGATGATTAAGAAGCATCCTGAAATCGGTTACCGGATAGCCTTGGCTTCTGAAGATTTTGCCCATGTTGCCGAAGACATTCTATCTCACCACGAACGCTGGGATGGGTCGGGCTATCCACGTGGTTTACGCGGCGTTGAAATACCCCTGTTAGCCCGGATCACCGCTATAGCTGATGCCTATGAAGTAATGAGCAACGGCAGGCCTTACAAAAAAGCTTTAAACCGGGAAGAGATCATCGCTGAGTTTAAAAAATGCACCGCTACGCATTTCGACCCTGATCTGACAGTGATATTTTTAGCGGTTTTCGAAGA
>CAZVLE010000089.1:0-11563 GCA_964627855.1 uncultured Syntrophomonadaceae bacterium
AGGTGCTGGTTATATTTTTTAATCTGTAGCTCAGGCAGGGCAAATAATTTCATTAAGTTGGCCGGCAGGGTTCGATCGAAAAATTTAGGGCCACCCTTAATTGGTCTGCGGGCAAAAAAAGGCGGGTTATTGCGAAACTGCCTGTCTTTGCAGTAAATAAAAGGAACATCGAGGCGAAAACCGTCAACCTGCCGCTCGAGCCAAAAGCGGATCACATCAGCAATAGCAGTTCTAACAGCAGGATTATCCCAGTTCAGGTCAGGTTGCTCTTTTAAAAAAGAATGCAGGTAATACTGGCCTGTTCTTTCATCCCGAGTCCAGGCCGACCCAAAAAAATTATTGCGCCAGTTATTGGGAGGCCTGTTGCCACGACCCTTTCCATCTTTCCATATATACCAGTCACGCCTGGGGTTGTCCTTTGAAGATCGTGACTCCAGAAACCAGGGGTGCAAATACGAAGTATGGTTAACCACCAGGTCAAGGAGGACCTTAATATTGCGGCTATGAGTGGCATCGATCAATCGGTCGAAATCTTCAAGGCTGCCGTAACTTGGATCAATGTCACAGTAATCGGCTACATCATAGCCGTAATCATGGTCGGGACTGGTAAAAAAGGGGCTGAACCAGATTGCATCAATACCCAGTGAACCGGTTGTGCCGTCGTTCAGGTAGTCAAGCCGAGAATTTATCCCGGCCAGGTCACCGATGCCATCGCTGTTTTCATCCATAAAACTGCGTGGATAGATCTGGTAAAAAACCGCTCTTTTCCACCAGTCTTGATCATTGCCGATTCCGTTTAATTTAACCATTTGCTCAAACCCTTTCTACAGTTGTTAATGATCCTTCCACCTGTTAACCGAGGTTCTTCATCGTGGGCAATGGCTCCAGGCCGGCCCAGTCTTTCTTTTTATACATCCAGTAGAGGAGGAAGGCGCTTACAGCATATTGCAGGGCTGTCACCCACCAGATGTAATAAACTTCAAGTTGAAAAACGAAAATAACCAGATAAATGAGGGGCAGGCGGACGAAAAGGTTGCTGTATAGGCCCACCCTGAAGGGTCCCTTGGTATCACCTGTTCCCTTTAAGGCACCGGAAAAAACCATCGTCAGGGCAATAAAAGGCTGTTCAACGGCAGCGATTTGCAGACAGAGCACACCAAGACGCAAAACTTCCGGATCCGGTGGATCAAATAATCTCATTACTGCATAGGGGAAGAAGAGAAAGATCAGGCCCATTGCCGTCATCATGGTAGTTCCCAAAACCACAGCCCAGTAACCTGTTTCTCTTGCCTGCCTGACAAAGCCCGCTCCCAGCCTTTGCCCGACCAAAGTAGTGGCTACTATGGCGAAGGCCTGTCCGGGCATGAAAGAAAAGGCTTCGGCTGCGATGGCGGCGGCATTGGCCGCAAAGGCAACCGGTCCGAGAAAAGTTATCCAGCTGGCCGAGAGCATCCTGCTGCCGCTGTGGGTAAGTTCCTCCGCTCCGGCCGGAATACTCAATTTTAATATCTTCTTTAAGACTCTTTTATGCAGGGGGTACATGGTTTTCAGGGAAAATGGTAAAATTCCCTTCTGCAGAAAGAGGTACCCAAGAGATAAAGCCAGGGCGATCAGCTGCGCTGAACCCGTAGCCAGCGCTGCTCCCCTGACCCCCAGTTCAGGAAAGCCGTAATGGCCAAAAATGAGCAGGTAATCACCGATCACATTATATGTGTTGGCAATGAGGGCTATGATCATCGGCACCTTGGTATTACCGATACCACGGATAATACCGCTGCAAACCATAAGGGGAAGGATAGCGAACCCTCCGCTGACCAGGGCATAATAAAAGTAATCTTCTGTCAGAGCCACAGTCAGGGTATCCTGGATCACCCAGCTAAAGAATATCTTGTAAAATGCCAGGCTCAAAATAGAAAATACTAGAGTAATTAACAAGCTGATGGTCAGGGCCTGTCCTCCGGTCAAAGCGGCCTTCTTCATGTCCCTGGCTCCCGTATAACGGGCTACCAGTGAATTAGTACCGATTCCAAGGGCGCTCAAAATCATCAAAGAGTTAAAGAGGACAATAGCCCCGTACTCAACTGCCGTTGCTTCGCGGGCGCCCAGGCGCATGACCATGGCAGTATCGAAAATCCAGACGAAGGTATGGAGGCCCATTTCAATTACTACCGGCCAAACCAGAATTAGAATGGTAATCACCGGCCGGTAATTACCGCTTCTTTCTCCCCTGTTATGCTTGTTCAGGTTTTCTTTGATCCTTTTTAACATCTGCGTTTACATCTACCCGCTTCAGAAAGTTTTAAATCAAATTTGCACCTCTGTATAAGTTCTTGGAGTTTTCCCATAGCATACCAAAACTGATGCAAGATAAGGTGCCTATGAATTAAGATTAGATAATCGATATCTACAGACGCAGGGTTGGTACATATCAGGCGAGAAAGGAACGCTCTCCTTTCTCGCCATTAACATTTGGCAAAATTGGCGGGAGTAGATGGGAATCGAACCCACCGCAGGGGGCTGCCCTGCCACTGGATTTGAAGTCCAGGAGCGCCACCAGGTCACTAACTACTCCCATGTCTGGTCAGAATAATTGCCTTTCTTTCCCGTAGTTATTATATTGTTTTTCTGATTGACGGGCAAGGGTTTTTGATTTGCATATAATGTCCTGGTAATAAAAGCTGTTTCAACCTACCTTTCAAAATGGACAAGTCTTTTCTCCACAGTCAGCTCAGTAAAACCATATTCTTTTTTTATCCAACTCAAAGCCCGGGGTGCATAAAAGAATACATGGGTAGGATCATTTTTATAATACCATTGTTCAAAGTCAATATCACGGTTATATATTTCTGTCATACAAACCAGTGAACCGCGCGGCAGCAGTAAAGAACGCAGCAACCGGAATTCTTTGGCCGGATTAGAAAAATGTTCGATTACTTCACAACAAATAATATAATCATACTTTTTGTCCAGCAACTCACGGTTGTCCCAGTAATAGGGATCATAAAGATCAATCTTAAAACCTTTTTCTTTAAGAATGACTGCTGCAACCGGACCCGGTCCTGCCCCGTAATCAAGGCCTCTTGCTTCCGGAGTATATTTTTTTAAGACTATTTCAACAAGGGGTTTAACAAAACTCCGATAGCCCGGATCGTCAACATCGTTATTGTGCTGATCATAACGGTTTTTTTCAACTTCCGGCGGTAGATGCCCGGCTGAATCCATCATTACTGAGCGGCAATTTGTACAGCGGTAATATTTATTATCTCTAAAGCACGTCAAGTATTCTACGGCTGCGCCGCAGAGAGTACAATTTAATGCTTTTAGCATTTAATAAACCTGCTCCTTAACAAGAACTTGCGATTACAAGTACAACCCCTTTCCAGGGGGAAAATTAGTTTAAATAAAGCGGCCCCCAATAAATTGGCAGACCGCTTTCAATATTAACAGGTTTTATAACCCAATGCTACTCTTTCCAGGCTATAAAACGACCCCAACAGGATGCAAGTTCCATTCCCTTTTGTAAGAGACAACCAATGTAATAGCGACCTGATTCAAGGTTGGTAAGATCGTTACCAAGGTTTTCAGCATGAACAATGCCATGCGGGAAAAGATTGAGATGCATATCCTGGTAATACTTGTCGAGCGGGTACATTTCATCCCAGTCTTTGCCGTATTTTTCGACTAATTTCTGATTGGCTTCTTCAAAAGTCTTGGGATGGAAGATGCGCTGTATGGTATTCATAGGATGTTCCATGGCAACGCAATCAACACCAAGCCATTTGATATTTCTCTTCAGACACCAGTCTGAAAAATCCGGAGAAGGGCCTGGGTGCCTGATCATATACCTGAATTCATCCGAGTCAGAGCTGTACCAGCCATACTTGGAGTATCCTGTTTTAATTAGCAGGATATCACCATCCCTGACTTCGGCAACCGATTCAATCATCTCCGGACTGTAAACACTGGTATCACTGACCAGATCGGAGATATCGGCGACGACTCCCGGTCCGAACCAAAAATCTAGCGGAGTCTGCCCAATAGTGCGTCCGGCAGCATGAAAATGAGGTTCACCGTCCATATGTGTGCTCAAATGGAAACTGGCCTTGCAATGGGCATTATTACGACCGAGACCAAAATACTGCCCCCCAACACGCTTGGTATATTGCAGGATCAGGGGAATATAGTTGGCCCACTGTGGAGTTTGGACACTGAAAGGTATGGAAAGGTCAAACATTTTTTGCTCACTCATAATCGAGAAAAATTCTTCTTCGCTCATGCCGTCCGGAGCCTGAATAGCAGCAATTCGTGACCAGGCCGATTCAACCTCGCAAAAGGGTATGGCACCGATAATAATCCAGGCCCGCTGGTTACTCAACTCCTTGATTTGTCCTCCCAACGATTCGGCCAGTAGCAAGCCTGCTTTCGGCATGGTGCTGTGAGTCAGTTTATAGTATTGTTCCTGGGGAAATAATTCATCCCAGCTTTTACCATGAGTTTTCTTCAGCTTCGCTTCAGCCTTGTCAAATTCACGGGCATGCATGTAACGTATATTGGTGTTCATCGGGTGTTCGGCACAGCCACAATCTACACCAATTACTTTCAATTTTTTCTCCAGGGCCCACTCAAAAAAGCCCGGCGCCGGACCTGGATGGCGAATCAGATAGGAAAATTCTTTGTTTTCGATCCCACCCTGGCAAGCGTTATTCATGCAGTCAGGCTGGTCATAGGTATAACGATGATACCCTGTATTGATAATAAGGATATCTCCTTCTTTAACTTTGACCCTCTTTTCAATCATCTCCGGGGTATATAAACTGTAGTCAGAAACTTCGTCTGAGATATCTACAATAACACCTTCACCGCTGATATCCTCAAGTGGTATCTTGGCGATTGAACGCATCCCGGAGTGAAAGGCTGTCGGGCCAACCAGGTGCGTGCCGGTATTATTTGACCACTCAATCAACTGTCCGTTTGCACCTTGCCCACCATGGTATGAACCAGTTACCCGCTTGAAGAAGTGAACCTGAAGGGGCATTTCACCAGGCCAGGGGGGAGTAAAAATACTGAGTTGCTGAGTCAGATCAAACCACTTTGCACCATTCAGTAAATCGATCATGTTTTTACTCATGGCAACCTCCATCTAGTTATAAATTTTTCATTCGTTCAAAACTGTATCAAGGTATTGAGCTACAGAAATTATAGCAATAGCCATTCAGAACTGTCAAACAAATTCAGGGCTTCTAATTTATTATTAAACATTTACCCCGGCAAACCTTTGTGATATATAAACAAACATATAGCCACTATTTTGTGTTTTAATAATAGCAACCATAATAAAGCAGACCGACAAATAAAACCCTTAAAAAGCCACTTAATTATGGTTGCCATTTAACTGTACAAGAAGCACTGCATGATCGATTTTAGTCAAAGTACTCAAGATCAAGTCTTCTAGAAAATAGTATCGGCGAAAATTAAATTATAGACTGAATAAACTTATCCAGCTCGGCTTCAATTTTTTCGCCTAGTCCTGGTGGTTGGTATTCCTGGAGCACCTTCTTACAATACTCGTGAGCTCTATGGGCGGTATCATTCAAGTCAAGTGCGGCAGCATAGCTCTGTCTGGCGCTGATCAGGGGAATCCGTGTATCTTTCATATGACTGAAGGTATGCTCTTCAGAGATATAATTACCACCACTACCTACTTTTAATATCGTATCAACGGCCAGAGAGTCATCGTCAATGGAGAACCTCCTGCTAAGATTTTTAACCATGCCGAGCATTTCATCGTCAATAACAAACTTCTCATACGACATGGTCATATAATTCTCCAGCAGCCCGGCTGAATGTAATAAAAAGTTAATACCGCTCAACACGCATGTAATTAGAACCATCATCGATTCATATCCGCTCTGGGCATCAGGAATCATAGCATCGGTAAGAGCACCGCCACCTCTTGACGGTAGCCCGTAAAAGCGGGCCAATTGGGCTATGACCGAGAACATTTTTACCGATTCAGGGCTGCCAATGGCCAGGTTACCGGTTCTTAAATCTACTATACTTGAGGCTGAGCCGAATACAACCGGTGTGCCGGGGTTTATCAGTTGTGCAAGAACAACACCGGATAATATTTCTGCAGCCTGTTGAACCAAAGATCCGGCCAAAGTTACTGCTGAAGTTGTTCCGGTCATCGCCAGAGCGGCAATAATGACCGGTTGGTTATTACGAGCGTAGACCATCAGGGCATCAAGCATACGAGGATCAAACTGCAAAGGGCTATTGGTATTGATCAGCGAAATCAAGGCCGGTTTCTTGCGGACCTGATCAATTCCGCCAAATACGATAGCAGCCATATCAATACTATCCTGGGCCTTCTTGCCACCCATTGCACTGCCCATCAGGCATTTGTCTGTATATTTTACCGCTGCCTGGAGCATTTTTGCATGTCTCAGGTTATCGCCGATATCATTTGGCTCAACCAAAACACCACCGACTACATCGAGATTATCACTATGCCCAGCCAGCTTGGTAAAAGCAAGGTAGTCTTCATAGGTGGCATTCCTTCTTTCATTCTGAACATGATCCATTACATAGGGAGAGCCGTAGCCGGGTGCATGCACCGTATTATTCCCGCCAATTATGACATTTCTCTCCGGGTTCCTGGCATGCAAGGTAAATTCGGATGGGGCAAGGGCAACCTGCTCCATAACCAGTTCAGGCGGGAAAAAAACTTTCTCTCCCTCAACCCTGGCTCCGCCTTTTTTCAATATTTCGCGGGCCTCGGGGGAGTGAAACTCCACACCATTCTTTTCAAGGACATCAAGGATGGCCTGATGTATTTTCTCAAGCTCTTCTTGCTCCAGGTAATCTAATGCTTTAATATCACGGCTGATCATTTATATCACCCTCCTAATATCAGCATGCCCAATAACAGTTAGCCTTGAGCGCTGTGATAGTTTTCGGGCACGGTAACCCGTGCCCTGTTGATAATGGAATACTTTTAAAATCATAGATCCTGCCAATCTAAACCAGTTTCCCGGCCCTTGACGCTTTCAGATAGTTCATGGCATAGGGATCAAGGTTAAGAATTACCTCTGCTGCCCTGACCAGACTCATTTTTTTCTTATCAAGTGGATCGACAATAGCAGAGTCCATCCCCCGACCCATGGCCAATACAATAAAGGCTTGGTTTAATAGAGCGCGTTGCGGCAAACCAAACGATATATTACTCAAGCCGCTGGTTATATGACAGCCGGAACCGAGGGCAGCAATAGCTTCGATGGCATCAAGAGCCTGCGGTCCATACTCACCATTGACACTGACCGGTTTTATGAGGGGATCAAGAAAAACCTTGGTTAGATCAACACCATCTTTGTCAAGATCGGCCAGCAGTTTTTTAGCTACTTCCAGCCTATCTTCAGCCGTTTCAGGCATCCCTTCATCACTCATGCACAACGCCACTACCGGGGACCCGGCATCTCTTACTAACGGAACAAGCTGGCTGTACCGTTCTTTTTCGGCACTAATGGAATTGATCATCGGAACACCCTTGTGAACTTTTAAAGCTGCTTCAAGGGCTTTTGGATCGGGGCTGTCAAGAGCAAGAGGATTACTGACCACTTCCTGCACTTTTTCAACGAGCCAGACCAGGTTTTTGGCCTCATCATGCACATAAGCCCCGGCATTTACATCAATATAATCCGCACCTGCTTCTTCCTGCTTTACAGCCAGGTCCTGGATATAGGCAACGTCCTGTTCATCAATAGCCTTTTTTATGGCCTTTCGGGTTGAGTTAATTAATTCACCAATTATAATCATTTTTTTCTGCCGGCTTAAACACCGGCACCATAGCCTCCCAACTAATAAATTCTTTTTATGCTCGAGAAGTCGAAAAAGAGAACCATTTTTAAGTTTCTTCTCAGAACTCCTGTCGCGGTGTCAATTGCTCCAGGGTCTGCCAACGGCTGATATGTCAATAATACTCTCGATAAAAAGCTTGTTATCTAATCTTTCATTATCATCCGTTACTGCAGCCATTTTACTGTAGCGATCCTGACGCTCAACGATAGTTTCAATTTCCGATGCCCCGGCTTCAAGGGCATGTTCGTAAACATATTTTTGGCCCTCTTTACAGGCATAATCGATTGCTTCGTCGAATATCATGAAAAACTCTCTCTTATTAGGTAGATGGACAAGAAAACCACCGCCCTCACCGGGTTTGACCAATACAGTCACTCTTTCCACTGCTTTACCGCTGACAGTGCCTACTGCATTGGCAACATCTGCAAAGGTCGGCAGGAAAAGCTCAGCCCCCAGTTTTTCAGCCAAGGAAGGAAAATAAGCATCAACCGGTGCTCCTACAGCTACCATAGGTTTTGTTAAACCGATGGAAAAGCTGATCTGCCGATGCTTACAGGTTTCACCAGCCAGGATACTTCTTAGAGTATAAACACCGCTTTCCTGGGCGGAGTAATCAAAAGCAGCTCCTTCTTCCGCCAAAAGCCGATCAACAGTTATCGCCGCCAGCTTGTATAATATTTCATCCATTACCACTTCGATAAAATTTTCAACAGAAACTCCATAGCGATGTGCCTGCATTACTGTGCCCAAATTTGCAGATCGCCTGTCCCAAAGATCCAGTCGGCCACTTACATGCAATATATCAGTAGGTGTTAACGCTGCGCGGTGAACTGAAGCGACGTTAACCAATCGATGCCAGGGCAAAAGATCTATTTCTTTATGCAGCTTTTTGCTGATGTAATGCAAGGTATGCGGTCCATTTTTAATTAAATCGAGAATTTGTTGCTCTGTCTCAGTCGTTTTAATGTTAAAAGGGTCCCTTATGTAGGTCAGAATCGTTGTTGGTTGAGCATCCATCATTGAATAATCAACGGGCTCGATTCTCTCAAGCTCATCGGCCAGATATGGGTACTGAGAAGCAATCCACGAAAGAGGGAAAACTCTCTGGGGACCGATAGTTAAAACTCCATTTTTCGAAACCTGTATCAAACTGTCACCACCGAGGCCGATTGTCGTAATCTGGGCAGCTTTAACCCTGGTCAACCAACCACCAACCCGTGCTCCTTCATTATTCAAAGATGGTCGACCATCTTTTAAAACAGCAACATCAGTAGTAGTACCCCCCATATCGACAACGATACCATGTTTAACACCGGTCAGAGTTAAAGCACCGATGATGCTGGCTGCCGGACCGGATAGAATTGTTTCAATAGGCTTATCGCGGGCCATCGATTCACTGATCAGGCTACCATCACCACGAACTACCATCAGGGGAGCCTGAATATTTAACTTTTTCATGCCCTCTTTAACTGAATCAATCAGATTTGTGATCAGGGGCATAAGGCGGGCATTTAAAATTGCCGTAACTGTTCTTTCATGCATTCCGAGATCTGTACTAAGTTGATGGGCGGCCACAACCGGATAACCGGTTAATTTGCGGATCAGCTCAGACACCTGCATCTCCTGGATTGGGTTACGAATGCTTAAGTAAGCAGATACAGCAAAAGCATCTACCTGATCTTTCATCTCTAGAACGGCTCTTTCTACAGCCTGCATATCGATTTCTTCTTTGATGCGGCCTTTAATGTTACAACCACCGGGAATAACAGCATAATAAGGAGTGGGTAGGCCCTGTCGGGGTTCAAAACCGATTTGAATCAGACCTACCTCAGCTCCCTGTCCTTCCACAATGGCATTGGTGGCAAGAGTGGTTGACAAAGAAACCATCTTGATCTGTCCGATAATACCCTGACTGTCTTTCTTGTCTTTCAGATTATCAATCAGATTATCCAGACAGCGGTTTATGGCCAGCGTCAGATTGTGCCTTGTTGTTTCTACCTTTGTTTTTGCTTCTACTTTTTTCTGATCAAGGTCAAAGATTACACCGTCGGTAAAAGTTCCTCCCGTATCTATGCCCAGTGCCAGATTTGCCATAAATTTTTCCCACCAGTTAATGAAAGTGCTCTTCTAAACCTACTTTACATCATTTGTTCAATTTCGATTCCGCTCTGTCAATAATATCCTGCATTTTCTGCTGAACGTCTTTTGGTAAAGGCTCAGGCTCATAATTCTCAAGGATATCAATTACCTTTTCATTTGCTTTATCGAATAAGGTTTTGCTTCCTTCAGCTTTCCAGTTCTCATAGATCTGCCTGGTGAACAGCTGTGGGTACCAGGTTTCAGTCTTAAAGTACTTCATGGTATGTTCCTCACCGAGGTAATGACCACCTGGTCCAACTTTGTCAATCACATCAAGGGCCAGGGTTTCTTCATTGACATCGATCCCGTTAACAATTTTACGGGCAATGCCAATCAGATCGTCACAGATTGTCAGGTATTCAAGGGAAGCAGTATTGCCGTGCTCGATATAGCCGACATCGTGGTTAAGGTTAGCCCCGCTCTGGGCGGTCAGCAGAATCGACATCGCTCCTTCAATCAGGGCCTGTTCATCAACAACCTTGGCATCGGTACAACCGCAGGTGCCGAACATTGGAATGTCAAGATAGTGATGAATATCGGCTAATGCTGCCATCATCAGGTCAAATTCAGGTGCACCGTAGGAAAAAATAGTTGTCTGCATATCCATTACTGTGAACACCCCACCCATGATAAAGGGGCTGCCCGGGGAAGTTACCTGGTTTAGAACCAGGCCGCTTAAACTTTCAGCCAAACCGTTAGCCATTGCACCGGCTAAGGTTGCCGGTACTGTACCACCGGCCATGATACATGGAGTATAAACAACAGGCAAACCTTTCTTTGCAGCCAGCATCAGTTTGCGGGCTGAATCGTTGGGATGCTGCAGTGGTGAAATCGGCTCAGCATAAAGAGTCAGGAATGGATTATTTCTCAATTCCTCTTCTCCGCCGGCGATAATTTCACACATCTCGATAATATCAGAATAACCGGGTTCATCAATAGCCGTAATTACAATCGGCTTTGAAGTGTTCAAAACCATTGCCTGGAACTGGTAACGGTCATATACAAGCTGATGAACATCCTGAACTATTCCAAGCGACATTACAAAATCCAGGTTCGGCAGGGCATCAATTACTTTAGAGGCCATACTTACCGTCTTGCGACTGGCTTTGATCCGGTCCTGGGTATAGGGATCAATGAAGTTAGGAGTATCGGAACCGGTACCAAAATAGGCATTGCCGCCCTCCATCTCCATAACCCTTTTTCCGCTTCTGCTATTGCAAAGTGATACCTTGCGCGGAACCGAATTTAATGCACTTTCGACCAGTCTGAAGGGAATCCTTACTCTGTTGCCATCAACATAACATCCGGCCTTCTTCATTCTATCTACTGCTTCTTCATCTAAATATGTAACCCCGGTTCTTTCCAAAACTTCCATTGCCGCGGCCACCAGGCGGCGACACTGGTCATCAGATAGAACCTGCAGGAAGTTAGAATCTTGCACTTTATAACTACTTTTCATTATCCCAAACTCTCCTTTCTCCACTAGGTTTAAGCCCGGTCACATTAACCGACCAGTTTCTGGGCCAGGTCTTTGGCTGACGCTGCATCGGGAGCCCATCCGTCTGCA
>CAZVLE010000090.1:0-10030 GCA_964627855.1 uncultured Syntrophomonadaceae bacterium
TGCTTCGGCTGAGGTGAGCAATTTGCGGTCTGGTTCGAGCAGTTCAATCTGCATTGTTTCATCGTCAGGGCTGCCGTACTCGTACCACTTGTAAAAGCAGTTATCAATTACCTGCATCACCAGGCGCTCTGGTCGGGGAGACTGCTGTTGTGCCAAATTGCCCTCATAAATTATATCTTCGTGGGCAGACAGAGCAGCAGCTGGTTGAATGACTGGACCGCTTAGCAGAAAGGCTGCAAGAAGGAGATACTTGAATATAGCAGTTGCGGTTCGCAGCGTCATTATATCACCATACCGGCGAAGGTTTTTTCAACCGGCTTTTCATAGAAAGTTGTTCAAATTATAGCAAGATTTTTACATGAAAGTCAAGTACTGCTTGCAACATCTCCAGCGCAGTGTGGTATAATGCTCAATAATTCAAGGCATCTAATAGGGAGGAGAAGGCATGTCGCTGGATGGGCAACGAATCTTCTGGGTAGTCTTGTTTTTGGTGATGATCCTGGCCGCTTTTATTGTTCCCTTTACCCCTCTGATGAACAATTTAAACAGCATCTATGGGGCTTTTTTATTCTGGAATCTCTTTGCCATTATCGTAATAATTTGCCTCGGATTTATTACTGCCAGGTGGAGGGATGATCATGAACGCTAGTATCATCTATGTTGCTCTCTTCGTATATTTTGTTGTGGGCAGCCTGGTTGCCCGCCATGCCGGAAGTAAACTCGGTGGTGGGGTTAATGATTTTTTTCTCGCCGGCCGGTCGCTTGGCGGCATTGTTGCAGCCCTGACCTACAGCGCCACTACTTACAGCGCTTTCATGCTTGTCGGTTTAGCCGGCTTTACCTATATTGGCGGGGTCGGGGCGCTTGGTTTTGAATTAATCTATCTTTCCGGGCTGATTCTTGTTGCTTTTTTCGGCCCGCGCTTCTGGCTCGTCGGCAGGCGCTACAACTACCTTACCCCTACCGAAATGCTTGGTGACCGCTACCAGAGCAAAGCAGTTGCCGTGGTTTCCGCAGTTGCAGCGGTTATTTTTCTTATTCCTTACAGCGCTGTTCAGCTTATCGGCATCGGGGCTTTGCTTGAAGGTATCTCAGGTGGAGCCATCCCTTACATGCTCGGGGTTGGTATTGCCGCTTTTATCGCAGTTTACTGGACCTGGACAGGTGGTTTAAGGGCAGTTGCCTGGACCGATTCTTTACAAGCCGCCGTCATGCTAACCGTGGCAGTTTTATCGGTATTATTTATTGCTTACCGTGGTTTCGGTGGTTTCGGGGGCATGTTTAGCCAGCTTGAAACGCAGTATCCAGCCTGGCTCTCTGTACCCGGGCCCGGTTTTTTTAACATTAATGCTTTTGTCGGTTTGACCTTGCCCTGGTTTTTCTTTTCTCTTTCCAACCCGCAGGTTAGCCAGCGCCTTTTTGTGCCGCGTTCTCTGGGGCAGATGAGAATAATGGTAATGGGATTTCTCATTTTTGGTTTTATCTATACCCTTGTCTCCATTTTATGGGGTTTTTCGGCCCGCCTGCTTTTGCCTGGGTTGGAAGTTGCCGACAGTGCCACGCCGGCCTTACTTGGTTTGAACCTCGTTCCCTCTTCTATTGCCCTACTGGTTATGCTCGGCATCTGTGCGGCAGCTGTATCCACCGTTAATTCGATCATTCTGACCCTTTCTTCGATGGTCTGTCGCGATGTCTTCAAGAATGTTTCATCTGAGGCAAATGAAGAGAGGGAGCTTCTAATTGGCAAGATATTCGTGCCTCTTTTTACGGCATTAATCGTTGCCTTTGCCACCCTCCGCCTTGACCTGATTGCCGCGTTGTCGGTTGCTTCGTCTGCCGGCCTGCTGGTAATGGTGCCGGCCCTGGTTGGTTCCTTTTTCTGGAAAAGAGGCACTGCGGCAGCCGTATTGGCCAGTATCGTGGTGGGCGGCCTGGTGGCTACCATCTTCCAGTATGGAGGTTTAAAACCGCTGGGACTCTGGCCCGGTGTCTGGAGCGGCATGATTTCGGTGGTACTTTTTGTTGTTGTCAGCCTTCTGACCAAAGCTCCGGAGACTAAGGCTGCCGAATTTATAGGTTACCTGAGTGATGAGCTTGGCCGGCGCAAAGTCATTTAAGCCCTTACTGACCGGTGCTATGAGTATGAGTATGAGCAGGAGTTATCGATTAACCATAAGGATTGATTGTGCATGTCTGAGCTGGAGCTGAAAGTAAAAACCCTTGAAAAAAACCTGGCTGCTTTAAAAAGCGTTGTTGTGGCTTTTTCCGGCGGGGTGGATAGTGCGTTTTTACTCTTCAAGGCTTTGCAGACCTTGGGAAAAGATAAAGTTCTCGCTGTTACTGTTCACTCGCAGTTACACCCCGCGAGCGGGGCAGACCGGGCCGAGAAACTGGCCCGAACGATGGGGGCAAAGCACCTGATCATGAGTTTAGATCTTCTGGCAGAACCAGCCGTGGCTGCCAATACTTCTGACCGCTGTTACCACTGTAAGAAAACGATTTACTGCAAGTTGCTCGAACTGACTGAGAAACGCGGGTTTGCTGTATTGCTGGACGGCACAAATGCCGATGACAGGGCTGATCACCGGCCCGGCTTTCGGGCCCTGAAGGAGCTGGCTGTCCCCAGTCCTTTACTGGAAGCAGGTTTATATAAAAACGAGATCAGGGAACTGTCCAGGCAGGCAGGCCTGGTTACCTGGAACAGGCCTGCAGAGGCTTGCCTGGCTTCGCGGGTTCCCTACGGCCAGAAGATCGACTCCAGTGCATTGCGGCAGGTCGAAGAGGCTGAACTGTTTTTACGGGATCTGGGTTACGAAGGTGACCTCAGGGTTCGGCGTCATGGCAATCTGGCCCGCATCGAAATAAAAAGAACTGACTACGAACGCCTTTTAGGCGACCGTGAAGCAGTTCTAAGCAAATTTAAGCAGCTCGGATTTCTTTACATTACCCTTGACCTGGACGGTTTCATCTCGGGCAGCATGAACCGCCCCCTGCGACTTGATCACTAGCTAATCGAGAACCCACCATTCATCTTCCCACTGGTCTTTCAGGCTTTCCTCGCGGTGCCACCATTCTTCATCTGAACCTTCCTTGATTACCCCGTTAACCTTCATATCTATTCTGTGTTTAAATACCGAACCGGGATAAGGCTCGATTTTGGACAGATCGGGTTTTTGCTTATCCTCTTCTTCTGCTTGTTCAGTATTACTTTCTTTGCTAAAATTCTTTGCCATATCATTGCTTGGTTTGTAAGCCCGGTTTTCTTTCCTGATCTGTTCAAATTCTTTAGCTATTTCAAGGGCAGTAAGGGTAGATTGCTCTTCTTTCACTTCTTCCGCCGGGGAAAGATCTTCTGAACAACTGATTAGAAAAATGCTGCCGGCTATTAACAGGAACAGTGATAATGTAATCTTTAACCGCTTCATTTTTCTTCACCCCTATTAATTATAACACAGGTCTTTTTATCTGCTCGAAGGCTGAACTTGTTAGCGTCGAAATATTTTTTCAAGATATAGTGTCAATAGTTCAAGTATGTTATAATAAAGTAGATTTATTTATGTAAATATTGGTAATAATTACAGATATATTAAGTTTATTTGCAGTTGGCGCTGGATAGAGATGATTAAACTATTGTCTGGATTCGGTTTTTGTTGCCGGCTGCTTTTTATATTCAATTTAAAGCTGAGGTTTGGAGAAGAGTATCCGGTTCCTGGCCGGTTCTCTGGTTTTATAATGTAAACCCTTAAGACTAAGAGGGCTTTGCTAGTGAATCTGGCATGATCATGCAATGAATGGAGGAGTGCCTGCATTGAAGGAAGTTTTAGAGAAGGTTGCCCTGTCAGTGCTGGAAGGTAAAAAAGATGAGACTATAAGCCTGGTGAAAACAAGCCTGCAAAGCGGTATTAAGCCCCTGGATATTATCTCAGGTGGTCTCACCGTTGGTTTGGACCAGGTTGGTGACAAGTTTGATCAGGGAGAATACTATCTTCCCGACATGATGCTTGCCGCAGAGGCAATGAATGGAGCAATAGATTACCTGGCCCCTCACCTGGAAGCAGAAAAAAGCGCTGCTGAGGATAAGGTGGTGCGGGTTGTAATAGGTACCGTCAAAGGAGACCTTCACTCGATTGGCAAAGACATCGTTATCATGATGATGAAAGCGGCGGGTATGGAGGTAACCGATCTCGGTATCGATGTATCATCTGCCGCCTTTATCCATGCTGTAGAAGAAAAAGAAGCTGCAGTTCTGGGCATATCTGCCCTGATGACTACCACGATCCAGGAACAGAAAAATATTATCGATCTGCTAAAAGAAAAAGGTCTGCGGGAGCAAGTCAAGGTTATTGTCGGGGGTGCGCCTCTATCGGAGGAGTGGGCTTTGAAAATTGGTGCTGATGCCTACGCTGCCGATGCTATTGCCGGTGTGAAAAAAATTAAAGACATGCTCGGGTTGACCCGCTAGAAAGAGGTGGTTGTTTGCTATTTGAACCATTAAGCGAAGCCGATATACAGTTAATCCATGATCAGACCCTGAAGATTCTTTCCGATACCGGGGCAATAGTTGAAGGTAACGAAGCCCTGGAAATACTGCAGGATGCAGGATGCCATAAGGAAGGTAACAGGCTTCTTTTCCCCCGAAAACTGGTTGAAGATTGCCTGGCTAATCGCGTGCCGGTTACTTTATATGGTGTTGACGAAAAGATCGTTTTGCCCCTGACTGATGCACCACGCTCATATACGCACAACTTCGGTTCGGTTTCCATGCTGCTTGATCATCACGATCATAAGATTCGGGAAGCCTTTCTTGAAGATCTCCTGGTTTTTATCAGGATTAGCGATCAATTGCCTAACCTTGACATGGTTGTTCCCAGTATCAGGCCTGTAGATCTGCCGGAAGAGATTGCCTCACTGGCTATGACTGCTTATGCTTTGCAGTATACGACAAAGCCGGTCGACATCGGGACTGCTTCTGACCCGTGGGAGATCCGCTACCTGATCAGGCTTGCTGCCGCCGTGAGAGGCGGGTTGGAAGAGCTGATCAGGAAGCCAATGGGAACCCTTTCGATTTCGCCACTCAGTCCCCTACACTTTCCTGAAGATATCAGTGAAGCTATTATTGAAAGCGCCCGCAGCGAACTACCGGTTACCATGTTGCCCTGCCCTACCCGGGGGTTAACGGCCCCCATTACCCTGGCCGGCGGACTGGTTCAGCAAAATGCCGAACAGCTAGCCTTTCTGACCCTTGCCCGCCTGATTAACCGGCAACTACCCCTTGTTTATACCTGCCGCCTGGCTACGGCCGACATGCGTACCGGCTGTGTAAGTGGTAGAGACCCCGATCTAGGTTATGCCGGAGCCTGTGTGGCGCAAATTGCCCGCTGGTACGGCCTCCCTTCCGGAGTTTATGGCATGGATACCGGCTCGGTTCTTCCTGATTTGCAATCCGGTTTCGAAAGGGCTATCAACTGCCTGTACCCGGCCATGGCCGGGGCTACCTTTATCTCCGGTATGGGCCTGCTCAATGCCGGCTTGCTGGCAAGCGCCGAACAGCTGGTTATTGACAATGAAATATATGCCATGATCACGCATCGCCAGGAAGGAATTGCCGTCGACGAGGAAACGATTGGTGCGGAAGTTGTTAAAGCCGTGATGAATGGTGGACATTTCCTGGCCCAGGAGCATACCCGGAGCTATATGCGTGCCGGGGAAATTTTCCAGGGCTGCCTTGGCAATGCCGCCCCTTTCGAAGAGTGGCGCTCAAAAGGTAGCCGCACTATGCGTGAGGAAGCATTTGAAAGAATTGAACAATTACTGGCCGCATACCAGGGACCATTGGTCAATGAAACGGTCAGCCGGGAAATAGAGAACATTCTTGCTGAGGCAATGGCGGAAAAAAAGCATAAATCTGAGGTTTAATCTTTAAGGAGGTGTCTTTTACTATACTGTTTGGCCCGGGAGGGGAATACTGAAAAGGGAGGTTTTAAATGTGCGTAAAGCAGCTGTTTTGATCTATGCTCTGGTCTTTCTCATGATGCTTGGTTTTTTACTGACCGGCTGTGGGGATGGTGCCGATGATAGCGCCGGTGAAGCGCGTCATGTTTTCCGGGTCGGTTACATGAGGGAAATAGAGAGCCTTAACCCGCATGTTGTCTGGTCCGTGCAGGGCTACGAAGTGATGAACCTGAACTACAATTACCTGATGAGCTGGGATGAGGATTTAGGTGTTATTCCCGAGCTGGCCAGGGACTGGGAAGTTGCCGACGATGGCATGCTTTGGACCTTCTACCTGCAGGAGGGAGTCACTTGGCACGATGGCGAGCCCTTCACAGCAGATGATGTCAGGTTTACAGTAGAGTATATTCGTGACAATGAACTCGGTTATTTTTATGATAAAGTCGCGGAGTTTGTTGAAGTTGAGGTTCTGGACGAATATACCGTGACGATCAAAACCGAAGAACCAATTGCCTGGATGCCCCAGATCATGGTGCCGATCATGCCCGAGCATATCTGGTCGGAAATTGACCCGGATGATGCCGAAGGTGACTTTGCCAATGACAACCCCATTGGTACCGGTCCCTTCCAGGTGATTGAACACCGTAAGGGTGAGTATACCAGGATGGCAGTCAACAAGGATTATTTTAAAGGCGCCACGGCCCTGGATGAAGTGATTTTCATGATTTACTCCAATACCGATATGATGGTTGAAGCGCTGAAGCAGGGTGAGCTGGACATTATTGGTGATGTTCCCTCGGCCCAGTTTAAGGCTCTCGAGGAAGCCAATGTTCCTAATGTATTAACTTTAAATGCCGATTCGCCCAGCCTGGCCGAGCTGGCTTTCAACGTCTGGGAAGATCCTGAATCGCTGGGCAACCCGCTGCTGCTCGACCATGACATTCGGGTTGCCATAGAATTTGCCCTCGATCGCCAGGAGATCATCGATGTTGCCACCCTTGGTTATGGTGAGGTTGGCTCTACGATTATTCCGCCTCTGTTTGACTTCTGGCATTATGATCCCGGTGCAGATTTCCGCGCCTATGATCCGCAAAGGGCCAACGAGATTCTTGATGCTGCCGGTTATGAGCCTGGTGGGGATGGAATCAGGGTCAGCGCTGACGGCGAACCGCTTGCCTTTACCCTGCTGGTTCGCTCCGAATCTCCTGATACCCAGAAAATGGCCGGTATGATTAAGGACATGCTGGCAGAAACCGGCATTGATATCACAATCAGCGTAATTGACGAAGGGACACTGACCGACCGTATTTTTGACAGTGATTTTGACATGTTTATCTGGGGCTGGTTTTGCGATGTTGATCCAACCCCCATGCTCAGTTATATGACTACTGATGAAATCTTGGGCTGGAATGATTGTTTTTACTCCAACCCAGTTTATGACGAACTTTATCTGAAGCAGCAGAGGACCATGGATCGTGATGAAAGGCAGGCTATCATCCACGAGATGCAGCGCATCTTTTATGAAGACGCCGCCTATGTTGTGCTCTCTTATACACCGGAGTTACAGGCATACCGGACCGATCGTTACGAAGGCTGGGTGCGTAACCCGCGCACTGGTTCGGTCATCTATACTAACGTGATTGACACCTACGAGCAGCTACGCCCGATCGGTGAATAGTAAAACCAGATTGCGCCCGGCCATTTAATTTGGCCGGGCCATTGATTAAGATCTCCGGGAGGGAATAGCTTTGAACATGCGCGGTTACCTCTTGCGCAAATTTATCCAGGCCATGATCACTGTATTTATCGTCATTGTCCTGAACTTTTTCTTGTTCAGGATTATGCCGGGTGATCCGATCCGGGTGCTCATCCGCAGCCCTAAAATTTCTTCCGAAGCCCTGGAAAGGGTACGCGAACAGTTTGGCCTGAATGAAAGCAGGCTGGTCCAGTTCTGGATCTATCTTCGCGATCTCTTCAGTGGTGACCTGGGTGTATCTTTCAATTACCGCCAGCCGGTCATCGAGGTCATTATGGAAAGGGTACCGGCTACTGTACTCCTGGTCGGCACCGCCACGGTGCTCTCTATCATTATCGGAGTTATTCTCGGTGTGATTCTGGCCTGGAAACGGGGCACCAGGCTTGATATTATCGGTCTCAGTGTTTCACTGGTCCTTTATTCTATGCCCACTTTTTGGGTGGCCATTATTATGGTCATGATTTTTGCTGTCTACTGGCAGGTGTTTCCCCTGGGAGGGATGGGTATGCCCGGGGTTTATTATTCTTCATACTGGGAAGAGCTGTTTTCCCAGCTGCGTTATTTGTTCTTACCAACGATAACTTTTGCCCTGATCCTTGTTGGCGAGTATGTACTGATTATGCGCAGTTCCCTGCTGGAGGTTATGAGCGAAGATTATATGCTCACTGCCCGGGCAAAGGGAGTCAGTAACCGCAACCTGCTGCGCAGGCATGCCCTGCCCAATGCCATGCTTCCCGTAGTTACCCTGATTGCCATCAACCTCGGTTTTATTGTCGGGGGTGCCATTCAGATTGAAACTGTCTTCTCCTGGCCCGGTTTGGGCCGGTTAATGTATACAGCCCTCACCAACCGTGATTACCCGGTTTTGCAGGGACTATTCCTCCTTATTACCATTGCTGTGATCGGAGCTAATTTTTGTGCCGACATTCTTTACCGCTACCTGGACCCGCGGGTTAAATCATAGGGGGATGCTCAATTGAACGCAGCGCTTTTGAAAAAAGATAGTTTTACCCTCTTGAAGAAAAATTTAGTTTCTTTCTGGTCTATCTACCGCCGCAATACCATGGGTTTAATCGGACTTGTCATCCTGACATTCTTCGCCCTGATGGCTATATTTGGCCCCTACCTGATTGATATTACCATTCTTTCCGTTGATGGTGTTACCCAGGTTTTGCACCCCCCGACCTCTCAGTATTGGTTGGGAACCGATGATCTGGGCAAGGATATTTTGGCCGGGGTTATTATCGGCTCTAGAGTGTCACTGCTGGTTGGGGTAGCGGCAACGGCTATTTCGATGATTATTGGCACGGTGATCGGCATTGTTTCCGGTTTTTATGGCCGATCGGTTGATGCGCTGTTGATGCGTTTTACAGATGTTTTCCTGGTTATTCCCTGGCTGCCGCTGATGCTGGTGATGGCAGCTTTGCTGGGGCCAAGTCTCGGCAACATTATTTTTGTCATCGGCATAACAAGCTGGGCCGGTACAGCCAGGATTATTCGTTCACAAACCTTGAGTGTCAAAGAACGGCCTTATGTAGAACGGGCCAGGGCTATCGGCAGCGGTGATGGACACATCATGTTTCATCATATTTTACCCAATGTTTTCCCTCTGATTTTTGCCAATACCGTTCTTGTTGCGGCAGTAGCCATTCTTTCGGAAACCACGCTCAGTTTCTTGGGGATGGGTGATCCGACCCGGGTAACCTGGGGAATGATGCTTCACTTTGCCTTTTCGATGGGTGCGGTATCTTTCGGAGCCTGGTGGTGGCTGCTGCCACCAGGTATCTGCGTAGTGCTGGTAGTACTGAGCTTTACTTTCATCGGTTATGCTCTTGATGAAGTCCTTAACCCGAAGCTGAGGAGGCGTGACCAGTGAAATTGCTCTCTGTGGATAATTTAACCACCTATTATAAATTAAAAGACGGTTACGTCCGGGCCTGCGAAAATATTTCGCTGCAACTTGATCGGGGCGAAGCCCTGGGCCTGGTTGGCGAATCAGCCTCCGGTAAGACCACGGCGGCGCTCTCGCTGGTCAAACTGCTGCCGGACAATGGTCAGGTCGTGAACGGGACCATTAAGATTGAAGGACGTGATATTGCCGGTCTTTCTGAAGAACAACTGCGTCGGGTGCGCTGGAAAGAAATCGCAATTATCTTTCAGGGAGCGATGAATGCCCTGAACCCGGTTCGCCGGGTCGGAGACCAGATCGTCGAAGCTTTGCGTATTCACGACAAGCTCGGTGAACGGGAGGCGACCAGACGAACGGCAGAACTTTTTGAACAGGTTGAAATTGATCCCGACCGGGTCAGAGAATATCCCCAT
>CAZVLE010000091.1:0-26316 GCA_964627855.1 uncultured Syntrophomonadaceae bacterium
GCTTCCCGCTGCTTCTTTGCCCTCTCTTCACTTTTTCTGAGGCTATCATCTTCCTGTCGGCGTAGAGTAATATCCCGGAAAATACCACGGGTGCTGATAACCCTACCATTCCTATCAAACCGGCAGTTAACATTTCCCTCAACTTGAACAGGGTTTCTATTTTTATCAAGGAATACAGCCTCAACAGGCCCGGTATTATCGCCCGACATGACCTTTTTGAATATATCCTGACAGTGAGCCATGGATTGGGGGCTGATTATATCCCAGATAGTCAGTTCTTTTATCTCCAGATCTGTATAACCGAGCTTTTCTTTCCAGGCCCTGTTGACATAGATAAATTTCCCACTGCCATCAACAGACTGGATCAGATCTGATGCATTTTCAACAATGTCCAATAGAAAGCGCTCGTTATTGTGATTTTGCTCTGAAAACATAACATTTACCTGACCTTTGCTGGATGACTCTTTTTATTCGCTATTATTATATGCTCTTCCTGCCCGGAACTGGGCGAATATTTACAAGTTACAAAAATCATGAGACCAGGGAAGGAAGAATTGAATCATTCTCTGCTTGGTTCCCATATTTACTTTTTCCTCTAATTCAATTAAGATAGCATTACCTAGTTTGGTCAAGGGAGGTCTGAACCGTGTCAGTAAAGATAATCATGGCGCTTATAATCTCAGCTCTGCTGATTTTTGCAGCCGCGGGCTGCTGAACAGTAGCATAAATTTACCACCGTTGGTGGTATGCAACAAGTCAAGACAAGGGCGTGAGACAAGGAGCCCATCCCCTTGTTTACCCTTGTCTTATAGCCTTTTTTTGCAGGCCATAATGTGAGAACCCTCATCTTTCTCAAGGAAGGCATATACTTCCCTGCCCCTCCAGTGAAGACTTTTGTTGGGTGTAGCTATTTTAACCCTCAGGTAATGAGGTGTAAAACCCTCTGCGAACTGGTAGGGCACTACTTTTTCAACGAAGATTGGCTGGCTGCTTCCCAAAAAGCGGCTTCGGTATGCCAAAGCCATTTCTTCGCCCAGGGTGATCATTTCCCGGCTGCGTTCCTCTTTAACCTGGTTGGCTAGCTGATTGGGAAAATCCGAAGCCCGGGTTCCGGGGCGGGCTGAATATTTAAAAACATGCAGATGGCTAAAACCAACTTCTCTGATCAGAGCCATGCTCCTACGATGATGCTTTTCAGTCTCTCCAGGAAAGCCAACAATTATATCACTGCTCAAAGCTAACCCTGGCTGCTGCTGCTTCAACCACCGCGCCAGGTAAAGATATTCAACCGGCTCATAAGGCCGGTTCATCAGCCTGAGAATCTCACCGTCACCGCTTTGCAGGGGAATATGAAGGTGGGGACATATCACCTTAGAGCTGGTGATCTGTTCGACCAGTTCAGAAGTAATATCCGAAGGTTCGAGAGAGCTTAAGCGCAGGCGCAGCAGATCATCCAAACCCTCCATCTGGCTCAATAGTTTGGCCAAACTGATATCACTTAAATCATTACCGTAAAGCCCGAGATGAATACCGGTCAGGACCAGCTCACGACAACCCGATTTTAAGAGTATTTCCGCTCTTTTTAGAACTTCATCGGCAGGCAGGCTGCGCAAAGGCCCCCTGACCCTCGGAACAACGCAGTAACTACAGCCCTGGTCACAACCCTCCTGGATTTTTAAAAAACCTCTGGTCCGACCACGTCTGCCGGCCGGAGGCAACATCTCAAAGCCTGCCCCGTTTTCGTGTTCGACAACTTCATCCACAAATAGGCCACGTTTTAAGGATTCAATCCTGGAGGGCAGGTCTTCCCTACCCTGATTGCCGATGACCAGATCTGCTACTTCCATCTTTCTGATCTGTTCGGATTCTCCCTGGGCATAGCATCCTGTTGCCACAACAATAGCGTCAGGCGAACGCCTGCGCGCCCGCCGTAAAGCCTTGCGGGACTTATGATCACTGGTTGCAGTAACTGTGCAAGTATTGACAACATAGACATCGGCAGGCTGATCAAAGTCAACGATACTGTAACCAGCCTCTTCGAAGAGGTTTTGCAGTGATTCAGTCTCACAGTAATTGACTTTACAGCCCAGGGTGTAAAATGCAACCTTTTTTTTCAGCACTTTTAACCTTCCCCGCTGAGATCGCCCCAGCCGGCCTGGATCATGGCAAGCACGGCTGCAGCAGCCGTTTCACTGCGCATGATGCGCAAACCCAGACTCACCGTTTCCGCTCCGACACTACGCAGGGTTTCTATTTCGGCTTCGGCAAACCCTCCTTCGGGGCCGATAAATAAAAAAACAGCCCTGCTTTGTGGGCAGGGCCGTTTGAGAACTTGACCAATTAATAGACTGTTTTCTTCCTCCCATGGAACCAGCGTCGTTACTTTATCCAAGCGGGGCAGTACACTCCTCAAGCTCTGGGTTGGTTCAACACTGGGAAGAAAGAGACGCCGGCACTGGGCTGCAGCAGAGCGTACCTTTTTACGCCAGCGCAATATCTTTTTCAAATCGCGCTCTTTATCCTGCAGCGGAATAGTGCGCTCGGATATCAACGGAACAATGCTGTTAACTCCCAGTTCAACTGCCTGCCTGATTACCAGGTCCATTTTATCTCCCTTGAGCAGGGATTGAAAAAGAGTGATCTTCAAAAAAGATTCCCTCTTCTGAACAGGCTCATGAAGGGAAACTAAAACCTCCTGTGGCGATAATTGCTTGATTTTTGCCATACGCCCTGCCCCAAGACCGTTTGCCACAACAATTCTATCTCCGACCTTAAGACGCAGCACTCGATAAAGATGATTAATCTCTTCAGGCGGCAGAGATACTTCGTCGAGAGCAAAAAGATTTTCTCCTTCCAGAAATGAATAGTGCATTGCCGCCTCCAGACTGATCTGCCCTAATCAGCTGCCAAAAGCATCTTTCATGCGATCAATAAAACCTTTATTTTCAAGACCGGCTTCTTCTCCGCTCAGGCGGGCAAACTCCAGCAGCAGTTCTCTCTGGCGGGAATCAAGTTTTTTCGGAACTTTTAAGTTTACTTTTATGCGCAGATCTCCCCTGCCACTACCCCGCAGCTGGGGCATGCCGTGCCCCTTGAGACGGAAAGAAGCACCGTGTTGGGTTCCTTCGGGAACCCTCAAAACAGTTGACCCGTCTAAAGTCGGTAATTCCATTTCCACCCCGAGAGCAGCCTGACTGATGCTGATCGGTACATCGAGGTACAAATCACTGCCCTGCCGCTTAAATTTCTTGTGAGGGCGAACTTTAATAACGACATAGAGGTCACCAGGAGGCCCTCCACGCAAACCTGCTTCTCCCTCACCGGCAAACCTGAGACGCATTCCATCTTCAATGCCAGCCGGTATCTTAACCTCAAGCTGGCGCTCTTTAACTAAGCGGCCCTGCCCGCTGCAGGCCTGACAGGGCTCCTTGACTACCTTGCCTTCACCCCGGCAGGCTACACAAGGTTGGCTACTCATAAAACGACCAAAGGGAGTGTTACGGGTAAACTGCTGCTGGCCACTGCCACTGCAGGAACTGCAAGTTTCAGGTCTCGTTCCGGCTTTAGCCCTGCTGCCTTTACACTCAGGGCAGGTTTCAGTGCGAGGAATAGTGATCATTCTTTCATCGCCACTGTAAGCTTCTTCCAGACTTATATCCAGATCATACCTTAAATGATCACCTTGCTCAGGGCCAGGAGGACGGTGCCTGCCTCCCATTCCACCCATATTGCCAAAAATATGATCCATAATATCTTCAAAACCGCCGAAACCGAAGCCACTGCCACCAAAACCTTCAAAACCACCACTACCGGCGTTGAAACCATCCTGATGGCCAAAACGATCATACTGATCCCGTTTTTGGGCATCACTTAAAACATCGTACGCTTCCTTGATTTCATTAAACTTTTTTCCAGCCTCAACATCATCTTTGTTGAAGTCAGGGTGGTACTGCCTGGCCAGCTTACGATAAGCCTTTTTGATCTCCTCCGTGGAAGCACCACGTTCAACGCCCAGGGTTTCATAATAGTCTTTTTTACTCATAACCTCGAATCATCCTAACTATAAGGGTGTTATCATCTCTGACAGCTTCAATCAACTGTCTTTGTTTTCGCTTTCTCCCTCAGCTTTTTCCCCTGCATCTTTAGTTTCGTTTTCCTTTTCATCCTTAATATCATAATCTGCGTCTACCACATTTTCGTCAGCCTCAGCAGAATCACCTGCTGCGCCATCCTCTGCCGAGTCCTGGGCCGCCTTTGCCTGTTCGTAAAGCTTTGCAGAGAGTTCATGCATAAAGCTATTCATCTTTTCAGTTGCCTCTTTGATCCGATCAAGATCTTCCCCTCTGGCTGCTTCCCGCAACTCCTCAACTGCCTTTTTAACCTCTTCAGCTTTACTCTCCTCGACCTTATCACCAAGGTCTTTCAGAGATTTTTCGGCGCTGTAAGCGAGGCTGTCAGCCTGGTTACGGGCTTCGGCCAGCTCCCGGCGATTGAGATCTTCTTCTGCAAACTTTTCAGCATCGTTGACCATCTCATCAATTTGTTCTTTTTCCAAACCACTGGAAGTGGTGATCGTAATATTCTGCTCGCGGTTGGTGGCCAAATCTTTGGCTGAAACGTTGACTATACCGTTTGCATCGATATTGAAACTGACCTCAATCTGGGGCAATCCGCGGGGAGCCGGGGGAATACCATCCAGCATAAAGCGACCCATAGTTTTGTTATCGGCAGCCATGGCCCTTTCTCCCTGCAGAACATGAATCTCCACACTGGTCTGGTTATCGGCGGCTGTTGAAAAAATCTGCTTTTTCTCAGTGGGAATGGTTGTATTTCTCTCAATGATCTTAGTAAAAACACCGCCCAGAGTTTCAATGCCCAGTGATAGCGGAGTTACATCGAGAAGGAGAACATCCTTTGCTTCGCCTCCCAAAACCGCCGCCTGATAGGCCGCACCAAGAGCAACCACTTCATCGGGGTTAACTCCTTTATGCGGTTCTTTGCCCAAGAGCTTGCGAATTGCATCCTGAACAGAGGGAATACGTGTAGAACCGCCAACAAGTATAATCCGATCAATTTCCTCAGCTTTCAAACCGGCATCTTTCAGAGCCTGCCTGGTCGGTCCCATAGTCTTTTCCACCAGGTCAGCGGTAAGCTCGTCAAATTTAGCCCGGGTCAGGGCTACATTGAGGTGTTTGGGGCCTTCCTGGGTAGCAGTTATAAAAGGCAGGTTAATGTCTGTCGAAGTCACCGAAGACAGCTCAACTTTAGCTTTTTCTGCAGCTTCACTCAACCTCTGCAGGGCCATGCGATCATCGCGTAATTCTATGCCCTGGTCTTTTTTAAATTCATCGGCCACATAGTCAACGATCCTTTGATCAAAATCATCTCCGCCAAGCCGGTTGTTTCCGCTGGTCGCCTTGACTTCAACCACATCATCACCGAGTTCAAGGACAGAAACATCGAAAGTTCCTCCACCCAGATCAAAAACGAGAATTTTATGATCGCCCTTTTTATCTAATCCGTAGGCCAGGGCGGCCGCCGTCGGCTCGTTGATAATACGCAGCACTTCCAATCCGGCAATGGTGCCGGCATCTTTTGTTGCCTGGCGCTGGCTATCAGTAAAGTAAGCAGGAACTGTTATAACCGCCTGCGTAATTTTCTCACCTAAAAAACTTTCGGCATCAGTTTTCAGCTTTTGCAAAATCATTGAAGATATTTCCTGGGGGGTATATTCCTTGTCATCAATTTTTACTTTATGACCTGTCCCCATTTCACGCTTAATCGAACCAATGGTCCGTTCAGGGTTTGTAATAGCCTGGCGCTTGGCAACCTGGCCGACGAGGCGTTGGTTATCCTTTGTGAAAGCAACCACTGAAGGCGTTAACCTGCTGCCCTCAGCATTGGCAACAATTTCAGGCTCGCTTCCAATCAATACAGCAATTACAGAGTTTGTTGTTCCGAGATCAATTCCAACTACTTTACCCATTAAAATTCCTCCTTATTTTTTCTGTCCTCTAACCGCTCCTGTAGCGGTTTATTCTTTGTTTTTTATTTAAAAAGCTATTCCCGGCAGACCTTTACCATGGCCGGCCGTAAAATTCTTCTTCGATGACGGTAGCCTTTCTGCAGTTCCTCCAGGACAGTACCCGGCTCACTTTCCTGGTCTTCAACCTGCATCACTGCGTGGTGACAATGCGGGTCAAAGGGAACTCTTTCAGTTTCAATAACAGTAACGTTTTCCTGCTCAAGAATTTGCATCAGCTGCCTGTGAATCATTTCAAGACCTTCAATGTAAGCAGGTGGTATTTCTTTATCAGCCCGGGCTGCTTCAAGGCCTCGCTCAATGTTATCCATAACCGGTAAAAGACGGCAAAGAAATTCATACAGAGCATATTCTCTTGCTTCAGCCTGTTCAATTTTACTAATTCGCCGCAGGTTGTCAATATCAGCCTGCTTTCTTTTTATCCTGTCAAGAAGCTCTTCTTTTTCCTGCTGCCACTGAAGAGTCCCATTCATTTCGGTTGCTTCTTCTGCTACCTCCATGCTCTCGGCTGCTTCAGGCTCTCCATTCACCAGCCCGTTATCTTCCACAATAAGCTCTTCTTCCTCCCGGGCCTTTTCTGCCTTGATCTGATCTGCTTTTTGTTCTCCTTCTTTTCTCTTTTTCCCAGTCATTATTGTAATCACCTGCTCGCTCTTTAATTAAGGTACCCTCTTTAAACTTATTCCAGCTTAATGATTGCTCACCGATCAGGAACTGAGACTCTGGTTCAGATGATCAACGAGGCGACGCATAACACTGATTACCCGGCTATAATCCATCCTCGTTGGTCCAAGCACACCTACTGTACCCAGTGTTTTGTCGTGAATCTTGTAAGTTCCGGTGATCAGGGTGCACTCCTGAATATCTTCATACTCATTTTCCGCTCCAATTCTAATCACTATGTTATCCTCGCTCGATGTATTCTCCAGGATCTTAAATAGCAAAGGCTCCTGTTCAAAAAGATTAAGCATCCGCCTGATCTTGTCTACATCTCTGAACTCAGGTTGGTTAAGTATATTAGTGGTTCCACCGAGGAAAACCCTGATTTGTTTTTCTTCTTTCAGGCTTTCTTCCAAAAGAATAAAAGCCTGCTCAAGTATTTCGAGGCGTTTAAAAAGATCCCTTTTTAGTTCATTGATCAGGGAAGTAGTAACCTGATCAATGGTCAATCCGTGCAATTTCTGGTTCAGGTACGAAACAACCTGGTGAAGTTCAGCCTGACTTAACTGCTGCTGCATATCGATGACCTTATTTTTGATAAAGCCGGTATCGGTAATGAGAACAACAAGACCTCGCTTATCGTCAAGCGGTAGTATGCGCATCTGACGAAAAGCGCTTTTTTTAAACTGCGGACCCATGATAAGTGATGTCTGATTCGTTGCCGATGATAAAACACGGGCTGAATTAATGATAATCTGCTCAATTTCCCGCATTTTTTCCGTGCTAAGAGAGCTTGATATGGCCAACTCATCATCATCACTGAGATCATTGAGGGCCATCAGGTTGTCGACATAGTAACGATAGCCAAGCTGTGAAGGGATTCTTCCTGCTGAAGTATGCGGTTGAACTAAATAACCTAATTCTTCCAGGTCAGCCATTTCATTGCGAATTGTAGCCGAACTGAGGCCCATCCGGTATATGCGGGCAACTGTACGGGAACCAACCGGCTCAGCTGTTTTTATGTAATTGATTACTACAGCTTTAAGAATTTGTTTTTTTCTTTCACTTAGAGGTACTGACATCATGGTCCCCCCCCCTTCAACCTTTAGCACTCTTCCCCTTAGAGTGCTAAAGCTATTTAGAAAATATCATTCCCCAGGGGGGTTTGTCAAGGTCATGATGCTCTAAAAATCAATAAATATTCTATCCAGCCAGCTCCTGACCATGCTTTTTGCGGTATTCAGCTATGGCGTTATGCAGGGCATCAGCAGCAAGATTTGAGCAGTGAAGCTTAAGGGGCGGCAATCCACCCAGTTCGTCAGCAACGTCCTGATTGGTTATTTCAAGCGCTTCATCAAGAGTTTTGCCTTTGACCATTTCTGTCAGCATACTGCTGCTCGCAATAGCAGCGCCACAACCGTATGTTTGAAACCTGACGTCGACAATGCGACCATTTTCGACCTTAATGTACAGTTTCATCGTATCACCGCATTTAAAGCTGCCGGTTTCACCAACAGCATCGGCATCAGGCAGTTCTCCCACATTGCGGGGATTATTAAAATGCTCGACTACTTTTTCGTTATACATCTCTTTGTTCTCCTTTCATCACAAACCCTGGCCTGATCACTTTGCCCTATGCATGGGAGAGATATTGCGCAACCTCTCCACGGCCGGAACAACCCTGGCCAGAACATAATCAACATCTTCTTCACTGTTACCGATTCCAAGACTGAAACGAACCGAGCCATGTGCTGTCTGATGATCAAGGCCGATAGCCGAAAGGACATGGGAAGGCTCAAGTGAGCCTGATGAGCAAGCCGATCCACTGGAAACAGCAATGCCCTGCAAGTCAAGACTTAGCAGGATTGATTCACCTTCAATATATTTAAAGCTAACATTGACATTACCAGGCAAACGAATCTCTGGATGACCATTCAAGATTACATCATCTATTTGCAGCAGGCCACCGATCAGACGATCCCTCAAACTTTCCAGGGTATTTTTCTTTTCATCCAATTCATTTGCAGCAAGCTCCAGAGCCCGGCTCAGACCGACAATGCCAGGAACATTCTCTGTGCCCGGCCTTATTTTGCGCTCCTGGCCTCCGCCACGGTAAAGCGGTTTAATACTGACTCCTCTTCTTTTATAAAGCCCTCCGATACCCTTGGGGCCATTAAACTTATGGGCAGAAAAAGACAAAAAATCAATATTTAAAGTTTGCAAATTTAGAGGCAGCTGCCCGACAACCTGAACTGCATCAGTGTGGTAAAGAATGCCTCTTTCTGCTGCAATAGCGCCAATCTCTTCGATGGGCTGAATGGTACCTACTTCATTGTTGGCGGCCATGATTGAAATAATAAAGGTCTCAGGTTGAATAGCCTCCCTGACAGCCTCTGGCTTAACCATGCCGTAACGGTCAACCGGTAAATAAGTAACCTGATGCCCCTCTTTCTCCAGGTCACTACAGACATCAAACACAGCATGATGTTCGATGCTTGAGGTGATGATGTGTCCGGGCTTTGTTCTTGCTCGGGCCACTCCTCGCAGGACGATATTATTTGATTCCGTTCCACCGGAGGTGAAAAATATTTCATCCGTAGCTGCACCCAATAAACGCGCCGTGGTTTCCCTGCACTGATCAACGGCTTGCCGTACCTGCCTCCCCGGAGCATGCAGGCTGGAAGGATTAGCATATACATTCTGCAAATAGGGAAGCATTGCCTCCAATACTTCTTTTCTGACCGGGGTGGTAGCACCATGGTCCATATAAACAAGTCGACTACTCACTTTCTCTTCCTCCCCTGTTCTGTTCAACCTTTGAAGGATTTATGTCAACCAGTTCATCCAAAGTTACTTCATCCAGAACATCATTAATCTTGTCCCGCAGTTTTGCCCAGACCTGCCTTGTCAGGCAGCCATTTTGGCGATGGCAGCAGGACATGCTACTATTCTCTGCAAGACAGTTAACCGGTGTAATCGGTCCCTCAACTGCCCTGACAATATCACCAACCCTGATCTGCACAGGCGATAGTGATAACATATAGCCGCCTCGCGGACCTCGAATACTATAGACCAGATCCGCTCGCTTCAGATCGGGAAAGATTTGCTCCAAAAAGCTGAGCGATATATCTTCCTGTTCTGCAATTTTCCGCAGTGAAAGGGGATTAGCCTGGTAATGATAAGCCAGCACTGCCATAGCCCTGACACCGTACTCAACCTTCGCTGAGAGCCTCATAAATGTAGTAATTAAGCTCCTCTGTAAATTCCGACCAAACAACTAAGATATAACCAAAAAAAATCATAACACCTGTAACTTTTGCTGTCAATGATCTAAAGGTAAAAATAGCAAAAACAAAAAGCCGACAAAAAATGTCGGCTGTTCAATGCAAACTATTAATAAATAATTTTTTTGGAAACCTGAATCTATATTTTTACCACGTTTGCCGCCTGAGGCCCGCGGTTTCCTTCGACTATTTCGAACTCAACCTCCTGGCCTTCTTCTAATGTCTTAAAACCTTCATCCTGAATTTCCGAGTAATGAACGAAAACATCCTTACCCTCTTCGACTTCGATAAAGCCGTAGCCCTTCTCAGGGTTAAACCATTTTACCTTACCTTGCATTAAAAAAATACCTCCTAAATTGACCCCGATCAACAGGGCGTTATATCGTCTCGAGAGTATCACAACCCTGTTTAAATTGCAAGGTTTTTGGCTAATTTTAATATTTTACAATTATGCTATAATATCTTTAAAAAAAGGAGCAAAGAAGATGATCCTGGGCATGGGCATTGATCTTGTTTCTGTCGATCGAGTCAGTAAAATCTACGCAAAATACCCCGACCGTTTTCTGGACAGAATCTTTACCAGCAGCGAGAAAGCCCGCTTTACTGAAAAGGGCTCGTCCGTAAACACCCTGGCCTCACGTTTTGCCGCCAAAGAAGCAGTATTAAAGGCGATAGGCTGCGGGATTGGGCCCGCGGCACTAAAAGAAGTGGAAGTCATTGAGACACCTGGAAAGCAACCAACGGTCAAACTACACGGTGATGCTCTCAAGCAGGCTGAAAAACGCCTGATCAATGCAATTGCCCTTTCCATTACCCACGAGCCACCATTTGCCTGTGCCTGCGCCGCAGTTTTTAACTCCTCTGACGGGTGTAATTAAGTAGTCCCCCTGCCTTAATAATCTCCACCTGCCTGACCGATAGGTTGAAGTCTGCTTTAAATTCAAAGCGATCATGCTGCCTTATCAGCACAACCTTACTCGCTTGCAACTGACTGTGAACAGCTTCTATGATCAGGTCATCGCCAACTGCAAGCCGGTCATAATCAGCATCGTCGAGAAAGTGCAGGGGAAGTATGCCAAAATTAACCAGGTTGGCGTGGTGTATACGGGCAAATGACTTCGCCAGAACAACTTTAATCCCCAGAAACATCGGAGCCAGGGCGGCATGTTCACGACTGGAACCCTGACCATAGTTATTGCCGGCAGCAATCAAGCCACTTCCACCTTGGCGGGCCCGGGCAGGAAAATCCGGATCAAGTGGAGCAAAAACATGTTCACTGAGAGCTTCAATATTGGAACGCAGTGGTAAGACCTTTGACCCCCCGGGCATTATATGATCAGTGGTTATGTTATCTTCGACCACAAGCAATACCCTGACTCTCAGATCCCGGGACAGAGGATCATTTAACGGCAGGGGTTTGATGTTGGGTCCACGAATGATCTCCACTTTATCCCCATTATCAGGAGGGGCAATGATCATCTTATCATCAATGACCTCTGCTGACAGAACAGGAATTAGCGGCATCGCACCCAGTTCACGCGGATCGGTAATAACCCCCTTAAGCGCAGTAGCTGCAGCAACAGCCGGCCCGCACAAGTAGACCCCGGCATCCGCAGTGCCACTACGGCCACTGAAGTTACGGTTAAAAGTACGTACCGAGACACCTTCTGTCGGAGGAGCCTGCCCCATGCCGATACAGGGGCCACAGGCCGATTCGAGAATGCGGGCACCCGAGGCAATCAGTTTCTCCAAAATACCTTCCCGGGCCAGGTTTAAAAAAACCTGCCGTGAACCGGGTGAAACCACCAGGCTGACCCGGGGATTAACTACTTTACCATCCATAACTGCAGCCAGAAGCTGCAGATCATCAAATGAACCATTTGTGCAGCTGCCAACAGCAACCTGATCGACTGCAACCGGACCAACTTCACTAACCCTCTTAACCTTGTCGGGACTATGCGGTAATGCTACCAACGGTTCCAGTGTGGCTAAGTCGAGAGTGATCTGCTCATCATAATCGGCACCTTCATCGGCCTGCAGAGGTACCCAAAGCTCTTCCCGACCCTGGTTTTTTAAAAACTCCCGGGTTCGCTCATCGCTGGGAAAAATCGACGATGTCGCTCCCAATTCAGCCCCCATGTTGGTGATCGTTGCTCTCTGGGCAACGGAGAGACCTTCGACGGCCGGACCACTATACTCAATAATTTTACCGACTCCCCCTTTAACCGACAGGCGCCGAAGCAGTTCAAGAATAATATCTTTGGCACCGACCCAGGGTGGCATAGAACCGTCTAATTTTATATTGAGTATTTCAGGAGTGGTCAGGTAAAAAGGTCCGCCGGCCATTGCCACGGCTACATCGAGTCCGCCGGCGCCGATACCGATCATGGCCAACCCTCCGGCCGTGGGTGTATGACTGTCCGAGCCAAGCAAGACCTTACCCGGAGCTCCGAATCGCTCTAAATGCACCTGGTGACATATACCATTACCCGGCCTGGAAAACCAGACCCCGTAACGAGCGGCAACTGATTGCAGGTAACGGTGATCATCAGCATTTTCAAAGCTGTTTTGCAGAGTATTGTGATCAATATAACTGACGGAAAGCTCAGTCTTAACCTTGTCTATACCCAGCGCTTCCAGCTGCAGATAGGCCATGGTTCCGGTAGCATCCTGGGTCAGGGTTTGATCGATACGGAGGGAGATTTCCAAACCCTTTTTAAGATCACCTGAAACAAGGTGTTTCCTTAAAACTTTGTAAGCCAGGTTGTCTGCCATCTTTGTGAACCCCCTTTAGGTCAAGATTGGATTGCTTTCTCAGGCTGCCTGCCTATACCTGTGTCTAAGTGCATAGATAAAAACAGGCGCGAGCATAATTGCGGCACAAAGGATAAAAAGCGCTTGAAAATCAAACCAGTTCAGCAAAATTCCTAAAGTGACCGAACCGACAACTATACCGAGGTCAAAAGCACCGGTAAATGTTGCCATGCCCACACCCCTTTCGATGACAGGAAGACGATCTGCAGCCAGAGCCATCACCGGAGAATGGGCTGAACCAAAGCCAATCCCTAGAATAAGAGCACTTGCTAATAAGTGAACTTCAGTCGCGGCAAAGGCAATCATGATCATTGCAGCCGTTGCCACTATTAGCCCTGGCAGGAATACTCTCGGACGCCCGATCTGATCTGACAAACGCCCGGCAACAGGCCTTGAAATAATGGCCGTAAGGGCGAAAACAGTAAAAAAACTACCTACAGCGTGAATATCACGCGCTTCGCCGAGGAGAGGTAGAAAAGTAAGGATACTACCCAGGTTAAAAGTCATCATGAAAATGATCAGTGAAGGCAAGATGACTTTTCGCGATAAAAGCTGATTGTTCTCCCCTTCTTTTTCTGCTTCCCTGAAAGGCTCCCTGAAAATCACGGTCAGGAATACGGCAACAAGGGCAATAAGTCCAGCCAGAAAAAACAAAATCAGATAGTTATGGCCGGTGACATAAAGGCAATGTTCGCCCAGGAGCGGAGCACTGGCCAGAGAAAGCGGTGGAGCGATACCCATCAGGCCAAGAGCTGCGCCACTTTTCCCCTCGGGAGCCAGGTCAAGGGTTAGAGTATTGAACGAAAGCAGGAAGGCCCCCCAGCCAAAGCCCTGAGCAGCGCGAAAAATGAAGAGTAGCGGCAATGAAGGAAGCAGTATCAGCCCCAGTCCGGCCGCCGTGTAAAGGGTTACCCCGATCAGCAGTAATCGCTTCCGGCCCCGCCGGTTTAGGGCACGACCCTGAAAGGGGCGCAAAACTATTGAACAAAATGTGAATAACCCCATTAGAAGACCCACTGCTGTTTCAGAACCACCAACATGGAGAACATAGAATGGCAGAATGGGAATATAAAAATCCAGGGTAAAGAAAAGAAAGAAAACCACGCCGAAAAGCACGATGAAATTGGCCGTTATGATTTTCTGATTACTTTTAATACCTTTACCCTGTCCCATAATATCTTTATCGGTGCTGTTCAACTTGATCGGCCCAGGAATAGATCCATCAGGCGGTACCCTTCTTCAACGAATAAGCCTGTTTTAGAGGCAGAATTTTCATTATAAGACTGGCCTGGATTAGAACGAGGCTCATCACTACGATAAATGGTAAAGGGAACCGGATCACGGGTATGTGTGCCCAGGGACAGGGGTGTAGCATGATCCGTAACCAGGAGGATACTGTAGGCAAGGCCTGCTGCTTCAAGTTTTTCCCTCACCATTTTTACAACCAGGTTGTCAATCAGCTCGATCGCTCTAATTTTATTGTCTGCTTCAAAACGATGGGAACACTCATCAGGGGCTTCGATGTGCAGGTAAACAAAATCCTGGCCTTCTTTAAGGGCTGCCAGAGCAGCTGCAACTTTTCCATCATAATTGGTATCAATATCACCGGTTGCCCCTTCGACCTCGATCGGTTCCAGACCGGCAAAAAGGCCAATTCCCTTAACCAGGTCAACGGCGGAAATAACCGAGCCACTCAGACCATATTTTTCCCGGTAAGTCGGTAAAAGCGGCTTGCGCCCATCGCCCCAGATCCAGATCGAATTGGCAGGGCTCATTCCCCTTTTTACCCTGGCCAGGTTCACCGGATGCTCTGCAAGAAGATCATAGCTCCTTTCCATCATCCTGATTATCGCTGCACCTTCACCACCGGCTGGCAAATGAGGGCCAATTATTTTACCACTTATATCATGGGGAGGAGTTAACTGCCAGTCATCCGGAGCCCCATGCCAGACCATCAGGTGCCGATAACGAAGTCCGGTATGAAAGTCAATTAAGGCCGAACCAAGCTCCCTTTTTATAACATCAATCAATTCCGCCGCTTCTCCGGACGATATTTCCCCTGCACAATAGTCGACCATTGTTTTTTTTGCGTAAACCTGTTCCGGGGAAAGAGTGACCAGGTTGCAGCGAAAGGAGAGGTCATCTGGCTGTAAGTCAACGCCAAGGCTGGCAGCTTCAAAGGGGGACCTTCCCGTATAATACTGCAGGGGATCATAGCCGAGAACCGAAAGGTTGGCCGTGTCACTGCCGGGAGGCAGGGTTGCCGGGATAGTCTGAACCAGTCCTGAAACTCCTTCCTCCGCCAACTGATCAAAGTTAGGCGTTCTGGCGTATTCGAGGGCAGTTTTATTCCCGAACTGCTCCATGGGGTAATCAGCCATTCCATCGCCGACAATTACTATATATTTCAAAACAAACTCACACTCCTTAAAAACAAATATTAGGATCGGGATCAAAACCGTGTCCTGAAAATATCCTGTTCACAGTTATTTGTCAACGGTTTAGAAGACCCTGCAGAGACCTCAAGACTTTTAAGAGGCTGAGACAATGTGGTTGATTTATAATAAAGTGCCACTTCAATTCTATTGCCCGGTTGACTTTCAAGAAAGGATATTGCTATACTTTCGCCAGGGAAAAACTAAATCCTCTCTTCAAATTGCATAAGAGTATTTAAATGAGGATCAAGTACAAAGGGCGACCAGTTACAGTTGGTACTGCAAGTGAATAAAGGCATAACATTGTGAGAGGGGCTCATAAATGTATTACCAGAGTACGCGCGGTCAGGCAAAGCATGTGCTGTCAACGGAAACAATCATACAGGGAATAGCTCCTGATGGAGGGCTCTATGTTCCTGTTACTGAAATTGCCCCCCTTGCTGTCGACGAACTTCCCGCAGAGAGTTATCAAAGCCTGGCCAAGGCAATTTTAAAAATATTTTTAACCGACTTCAAAAATGCAGAAATTGAAGAGTCTGTTACAGCAGCCTATAATTCTCGCTGCTTTGACCATTTCCAGATTACACCACTAAAGTTCCTGTCAAAAGAACTTGCAGTCATGGAGCTATGGCATGGCCCCACCTATGCCTTCAAAGATATCGCCTTGCAAATATTACCCCATCTATTGACTAAAGCAATGGAAAAACGAGGTGACAAATCCGAAATTGTCATTTTAACTGCCACTTCAGGGGATACCGGCAAATCGGCCCTGGAGGGTTTTCGTGATGTAGCGGGTATCAGAATAATTGTCTTCTTTCCCAACAACGGGGTCAGCGAAATACAGAAATTACAAATGATCACTCAGGAGGGCGGCAATGTCAGCGTTGCAGCTGTGGAGGGTAATTTTGATGACACCCAGAATGGAGTAAAGGAGATCTTTAACAACCGCGCATTATCCCAAAAATTACTCCATGCCGGCTACCAGCTTTCATCTGCAAACTCCATCAACTGGGGCAGGCTTCTACCGCAGATCGTCTACTACTTTAAGGCTTACCAGGATCTGATTGACAGGAAGGTAATCCGCCGAAAGCAAAAAATAAATTTTGTTGTTCCTACCGGTAATTTTGGCAACATTTTGGCTGGTTACTACGCTTTCAAGTTAGGGCTGCCGGTCAACCGGCTGATTTGTGCCTCCAACAGCAATAATGTTCTAACCGACTTCATTAACAGTGGCCTCTACAACAGCTCCAGGGAACTGAAACAAACGCTGTCGCCGTCCATGGATATCCTAATCTCAAGCAACCTGGAACGATTACTCTTTGAACTGACTGACCGGGATTCTCAAAAAACCACGGTCTGGATGGAAGAACTGAAAAGCAGGGGCAAATACCTTGTTGGAACAGGAACACTTAAGCGTCTACAGGAGCTGTTCTGGGCAGACAGTGCAGACGACCGGGAAACACTGGAGACGATAGCTGCCGTTTTCAGGAACTATCAGTATTTAATTGACACCCATACTGCCGTAGGTCTCAAGGTTTGGGAAAAATACCGGAGCAGAAGCGGAGATACCAGCCCTACAGTAATTCTATCTACGGCCAGCCCTTACAAGTTTGCCGGGAGCGTCCTGCGGGCCATTAGCGGCGGCCCCCTGGAAAACGATCTATCAGAACTGGAAATGCTAAACCATCTCGCCCGCCAAACCGGAACAACGGTGCCCATTAACCTGGCTGACCTGGAAGGCAAAGAAATCAGGCACAGGACAATAATTCCGCGAGATAAAATGTCTTCTCACTTGCTTAATGTTTTGTCAATCTAAAAAACCGGCTTGTTACCTTCGTAAACCATGGCGGCAGCGGTAAAAACATTATATAGCGGCCAGGTTTCAGTTGATAACCGCTCAGTCAGGCCAATCTAACCTTACCAGTGACAGTTACTTCAACCCGACTGTGAGAAAATGCGGCCGACTTGGCCTTACCGTCCTCTATTTCCATTTCCAGAGTAGTCAAATCGGGGCCACCAAGTTCAATCCCGCCCCCCGATTCAATCTTTAAAACAACCCGGGAGCCCTTTTTACTGCTCAGGCGATCAAGTTCCCCAGACTCCACCAGAGCCATGCCAAAAGCTACAGTCCCCGTTCCGCAGGATGGTTCAATCAGATCATCTTTGACGTAATGGGGAAAAACAATTCTCATTTCTCCGTCTCTTTCAGGGTTCTGGTCATAAAGAACAACATTAGGTTCTACTTCTCCTGTTTCTCGAAGAAAATAATCCTGGATAGCCAGCAGTCTGCTACGAGTTTGTGAATTCCAGTTGACAAAATCGGTCTCCGGATAACGATCTTTAAAGCGGTCGGCATTCACAACCATGAACTTACCCGCCCGGATGACTGCAAGACCATCGTATTTAATGACGCCAAAACCATGCTCATAGCATTCTTCAAGAAAGTTGCTCATGTCGGTTTTTACTATAAAGGCTTTTCCATCCTTTATCTCGACCTTGAGAGGCGTGGGACCACTTTCTGTTAGTAAAATAATATCATTGGCAAGATCATCTTTTTCGATGCCCAGCAGCGAACCAAGCCCGGTTTCAACCAAAGCTACTCCCAGAACCTGGGTAAGCCCTCCACAGGCACTGATAAAACTGGGGAGAGTTGGCTCGGCAATTTTAGCCCTGATCTCTCCTCTTTTATTCGTCCGGTATAGAATACCTGCTTCATGGGCATAAAGGTAATTCGGACCCATCATTGTTACCGCCAGCTCCAACTCACGCCCCTCCGGTAGCTGTTCCCCACACAATAAGACAATCCTGTTGCCGCCCATATGGCCGCGGATAAAATCAATTTGCATTATTTTTCTCCTCACAGGCAAGGCAGTTTAAGTAATCAACACAATGATTAGTCCCGGTTAGAGGAGTGAAACTCACTCCTTGAGATGAAAGAGGTTTCAGAAACAGTGCCCAAGCTTACGAACTTCATTCATGCGCGTTTCAAGGCAGGGGCAGATATTTTCAGGGATATTTTCAAAACGGCAGGGACAGTAAAAATCGCCATACATCTTATATTTACCGACCAGGCCTTCAATAACCAGTTCCTTGTCTTCGTTAAAAGTATAGTCTCTTAACCTGGCAAAATTTTCTGAGCGGTTAAGAATCTCAGTTTCCGGATCCTGGGCTAATCGCGGTGCCTTAATTTCCGGCTCTATTGCCTCAATCTGAAGCTCGGCACCGCAAACAGTGCAAACCACCACCCGGCCAACTTCCAGATCCCCCCTGTAGATGAAAGAAACCCGGCAAACTTCGCAATAGATCTTATGCTTCATTGTCAAGCGCCCCTTCAATCTCTTCCTGTTTGAACCCGACAATGACTACTTCATTAACAACCGTTACCGGAAAAGAGCGTTTGCCGGTAAGCTTTTCTACTTCCTCCAGGGCTTGCTTCTGTTCGTCGCCCTGCACCATGTCAACATCGACCGCCTCGTATTCTACCTGCTTTTCATCAAGGAACTTCTTAACTTTCTTACACCAGGGACAGGTACTCAAAGCATAAACCTTAACCATTATTTAACACCTCTTTTCCTTATTCATTGGAAAACACTGAGCTTTCAATTGTAATACTGCGTGCTGTAGATATAACATCAAGATCTTTAACCATTTCAACCACTTCACCACTGATGATGTCATCTGCCTGGATTACCACCATTGCCTCCCCGCCGGCACTCTTGCGACCTAGCTGCATCGATGCAATGTTAACGTTCTCACGGCCGAGCAGGGTACCGATCTTGCCGATAACTCCGGGGCGATCACCGTGAGTTGTAACCAGCATAAATTTTTCAGGAACAATTTCGATCCGGTAATCATCAACCCTGACTATACGCATCGCATTGTTCAGCATAGTTCCGGCAATATGATGTTCCTGGCCCCCACCCCTGACAGTTAAAGTAATCAAGTTGCTGTAATTTTGCGATTCAGTAGTCGATATCTCCCGAACCTTTATACCCCTTGCCTTGGCGATATAGGAGGCATTGACCCAGTTAACACCGTCACCGACAATATGGCGGAAAAATCCAATCAGGCACGATATGGTCAGCGGTGCCAACGGCAAAGAAGCTATTTCCCCGCTGTAGGTAATCTCGATTTCGTCAGTCTTTCCACCAAATAACTGCAGGTAAAAGCTACCCATTACCCGCATTAGGGGTAAAAACGGTTCCAGTGCAGCCCTGGTTTCAGGCATCAAAGCAGGCACATTCACCGCTGAAACGATTGGCTCTCCCTGCAGAGCCCTGACCACTTGCTCGGCCACCTGAAGAGCTACATTTGTTTGTGCTTCACGGGTTAGGGCTCCGAGATGCGGAGTAAGGATAACATTATCGAGCTGCAGCAAGCTACAGCCCACCGGAGGTTCCTGTTCAAAAACATCAAGGGCAGCGCCGGCTACCTTTCCATCCTGCAAAGCTGCGCAAAGAGCATCTTCATCAATCAATCCGCCCCGGGCGCAGTTAATGATCCGCACACCCGGCTTAAGCATAGCAATCTCTTTAGCCCCGATCAGGTGGCGAGTAGAGTTTGAAAAAGGCAGGTGCAGGGTTATAAAGTCTGATTCCCGAAGCAGTTCGTCAAAGGAAACCATGGCAATCCCGATTTTTTCAGCCTGCTCAGCCGTAATATAAGGATCGTAACCAATGGTTTTCATGCTCATCCCCCTGGCCCGACGGGCAACTTCGCTCCCTATACGACCGACACCGATCACACCAAGCACTTTATCGGTGAGCTCAACACCAGTATAGTCCGAGCGGTTCCATTCACCCCGTTTAACTGAGCGATCGGCACTGGCAATATTACGAGATAGCGACGTCAAAAGGGCAATGGCATGCTCCGCCGCTGAAATAGTATTTCCGTGTGGGGCATTGACGACAATAATCCCCTTTTCGGTCGCTTTGTCAACATCTATGTTGTCAACTCCGACACCGGCCCGGCCTATCACTTTAAGATTGTCACCAGCGGCAATGACATCAGCTGTCACCTTGGATCGACTGCGCACTACCAGGGCATCATAATCGCCAATTCCTTTAACGAGCTCATCCGGTTTAAGATCGGGCTTGTAATCTACCTCTGCGTGTTCCCTTAAAAGCTCGAGACCTTCAGCAGAAAGAGAATCGCTTACCAAAACTTTCAATATTAAACACCTCCGGTCAAGTAAATGCTTTTAGAAACAACACTAATAATATATCACATCATTTGCCAAACTTAAAAGATGAAATTGTTTAAAAATATCATGAAACATTCAGTCACCCTAGAGCAAGGAGGCGGCTTCCCGGTCGAGCAGCAGTATGCAATTGTTGTGCAACTGAAGCAATGAGGCCGGCAGTTGCGTGGTAATCACGCCGCTGCAGGCCTTTTCAATAGCCCGGGCTTTGTTTTTTCCGGCAGCCAGGAGTAATATTTCTGCTGCATGCATAATTGTGGCCATACCCATGGTAATGGCCCGGCGGGGCACTTCTGCCCGGGAGTTAAAGAAACGGCTGTTAGCCTCGATTGTTTTTTCAGAAAGCTGAACCAGGTGTGTCCCGCCTATTAAATAATCAGCTGGTTCGTTGAAAGCGATGTGCCCGTTGGTTCCAATACCGAGAACCTGCAAATCTATACCACCGGCCCTGTCAATTAACTGATCATATCTGCTGCAGCTTTCATCTTCATAATATTCTGAATGGATGGGAATGTGCCGGTTTTCCTCACTAATATTGACGTGATCAAAAAAATTCCGGTTCATGTAATAATGGTAACTCTGGGGATGATCGGATCTTAACCCGCAATATTCGTCAAGGTTGAAAGAAACAACTTCACTAAAATCAACCTTTTGCTCCCGGTAAAGCTTAACCAACTTGGCATACATACCTTCAGGGGTTGAACCGGTAGGCAAACCGAGAACCAGCTCCTTTTTTCCGTTTACCCTGTCAGCAACAAAGCGGGCCGCCTTTTCACTTAACGCCGTATAATCTTTAACTGTAACAATATTCACTGGCCGATCAGCTCCTTAATGCAGGCTGGAGTAAATTTTGAAAGGACTATGACAATTACTGGTATTTAAAAAATCTCTTCCTTTTCTTCTGTGGTATAAAAAAGAGCCATTAATTCTTCACGATCTACCGTTTCATCAGCTGAAAGTAAAACTTTTTCTGCCTCGATGCGATTTTTTAAAGCTCTGCTTTCAAGATCACTGATTTTTTGCGGGATACCGCAAGTGACCAGCAGCTGCTTGATCTGATCGAAAAGCAAAGAACTGCCATGCAGATACTTCCCTTCATGCAGTATCTTTGCCGCCACCATTGCTTTGAAGTCAGCAAACAGCATTTGCTTGTGCACTTTGCGCAGATCTTTGATAATGTAATCGAGTTCTTCCTTGATAGAGGGGTTCGTCAGGAGATTGTACTTTTCCCCGTAAATCAAGCTGTCCAGATCATCGGCCAGTTTTTCGGGCATATTTTCCGTAACAATAATGATATCAAGATCCGACCCTCTCACCAGTTCCCCGGTAGACGCTTCGGGCCTTGGTTCAGCATGGGCCATATCGAAGACAACATCACCGGCAATGAAAAAAGCAGCCTGCTCCTCAATCTGCTTACGGCAGGCGTGGTTGCCAAGCAGGCGACAGAGCGTATCGCGGGCCAGGGCAATCTTTTTTTGACTGATCCGGGCAATCTCTTTTTCAATCATTGCTGCTCTGTCAGAAATAGCTTTCCGGTCAGGTTGGAGACCAATAACGGTATAGTTAAGAAATTCGCGCATTATTGAAGGAGAGAGACGAGCATATCCATCAACCTTCAGATCGAGGCGCAGATATTTCTTACCGACTTTTAAGGTAACAATAGCATCACTGGCAGTGCAAATTTTCCAGGCCTCAAATGTATCGATACCGGTTTTCTGAACAAATTCCTTTCCAGTCACCGGTCCACTATCGTCAAGCATGGCAAGAAGATCTTTCATGTCAGTCTCCTGATTGCCATTCGTCACAATGCTGATCCTGCCTGACTTTGATCACCCTTTTCGGTGGATAATAGCCACGCGCCGTTACGTTGGGATAGAGCAGCGTTCCCCATCCGAGGAGTGTTCCAGGCATAGTAACGCTGTTACAACCCGTTTCAACCTCATCGGCAAGGATGGCTCCAAACTTACGCAATCCGGTTTCATAAACACGGCCTTCTATTTTGATCGATACCGTTGAATCAATCATTTTCAGGTTGGCAAGCTTGGTTCCCGCTCCCAGGTTAACCCGGCCAAGGATACTGTCACCAATGTAGGCAAAATGACCGGCCTTACTGCCACCCAGCATCACTGAAGATTTGATTTCAGTGGTATGCCCGACTACACAGTCATTGCCAATTAAAACATCGCCTCGAATGTAAGCACCATGGCGCACTTCACTGCCATCCCCAATATAGGCAGGCCCGCTGATTAATGCCGTCGGCTCGATCACTACATCACGGCCAATATAGACAGAATCATCAAGCAGGTGGGCCCCGGCATAGATAATGCTTGCCCCTTCCAGAACCTGCCCATTCATTTTAGGAACGACCTTTTTGCCGCTCCGGTCAAGTTCGAACCCCGCAGTGATCACTGCTCCGTGATAAAGCAGTACTGTTTTTTCAATTAAAGCAGAACCCTTGCGAATAATGCCGGCATTTGGTTCGAGAAAGGATTTCAGATAGGGCTTGATATTTTTCAGGCCTTCCCAGACATATCCGGCATCATCGAAAAAGCCCGGGAAGGGGGTTTCGGTCAGGTTAAAAAAATCTTCTGCTCTAAGCATGGCTCACCACTTTCCCTTCTGATTTAAGAACACTTTTTAATGATTACTGCAGGTAATCAAGAACAATTTCAGTAAAGATGGCGGGGCCAATCCAGAGAGTATCTTCGTCAAGATCAAACTTTGCATTATGGTGTGGGTAAGAGATCCCCTTATCCGGATTTCCCGTGCCTAAAACAAAAAATGCGCCAGGCACTTCCTGCAGGTAGAGCGACATGTCTTCCGTGCCCATATTCGGTTTCTTAATCTCGACAATATTTTCTGGGCCTAAGACTTTTTCCGCGGCAACAATTACCCTTTTAGTGCTGCCTGCATCATTAATGGTAGGTGGATAACCACCGAGAATAGCAACCTCAGCTTCAGCCCTGTTTGCTTTGGCAATAGAGTGACAAATTTCCGGGAGACGCCGGGTAATATACTGCCGATCTGATTGATCAAGAGTTCTGAAGTCACCACTGAAGGTTACTTTGGGTGTAATGATGTTAAAAGCTTCGCCCCCCTCGATTTTACCAACCGTTAATACAACAGGCGTCAGGGGGTCCATCTCCCTGCTGACTATTTTTTGCAGGGACAGGATCATTTCTGCGGCAATCGTTATTGCATCGACGCCCAGGTGCGGAAGAGCCCCATGGGTGCTCTTTCCCCTGACCTCAACCGTAAAAGCGGTCGCGGTAGCCAGGATCGGCCCTTCACAGATACCAACTTGTCCGGTCTTGACCTCCGGAAAAATCTGCCCAACATGCAACCCCACTGCGCTGTCGACAGGCGGGGAGTCGAGACAGCCATCGGCAATCATCCTCTCTGCGCCTCCGTAACCTTCTTCACCCGGTTGAAAGAGCAATTTAACGTTACCCTTCAACTGATCGCGCAGCTTGATAAGCATTTTTGCCGCACCCAGAAGCATGGCCATGTGGGCATCATGGCCACAGGCATGCATATTGCCATTTGTCGAGGCGAAGGGCAACCCGGTCTCCTCCCTGATAGGCAGGCCATCCATATCTGCCCGCAGGGCTATGGTAGGGCCGGAAGCACTGCCTTCGATCAGGGCAACCAGGCCGGTTTCCGCTGCCGGCCGAAAAGGAATGCCCATCTTAGTAAGCTCTTCCTTTAAATAGCTTGAAGTTTCTCCCAGGGCAAAGCCAATTTCGGGGATGCTGTGTAAATGGCGACGCCATTTAATCACTTCCGGGTGAACCGCTTTGGCTGCATTGGCGATATTCACTTTTTTTCTCCTTTACGAGCGTTCAGTTTCAGGAAGCGCTTATTAGACTTTCTCTATTATACCGGCTATGACCATGGCCAGCTTCTTCTTCTGCTCGAGGTTGCCCTGGCGACCGATCATGATCCGCTGAGCCTGGGGAGAACCGGCACCGTGCATCGATTCAGTCCTGTAGCCAACCGCGGCCGTGCCGAGGGTAATATTCTCAATCAGTCTCATAATTCTAATGCGATCTTCTGTCGGCACCGAAGCCTTACCCTTAAGATACTTTTCAAGATATTTACCAGCAACCGGATGCCTGTAATCTTGCTCAGAGGGCAGGGTAACCATCAGTCCTCCGGCAATATCTTCCGCCAGGCGGGATATCTCATAGGGGAAGCGGGTTACATTCTGTTTGCAAACATTGGCCAGGAGCAGGTCAATCAGGTAAGTCCCTGAAGCGGTCGGCTGACCCTGGCTGGAACAGGCAATACCACAGGCATATAGCGTTTCGTTAAGGTGGATCATCTCGATCAACTTGTCCCTGATATGCGAAGCTCTTTCGGCGCCGTTAAGCTCGGCGGCAAGGGCCGCTGCACCGATCAAAACATCGCCTACCCCTACTTTACAGCCGCCATAGCTCTGACGATGGTAACCGGCAAACCTTTCAACCAGCGCGCCCGTATAAGCGTACTCTCCACACATGAAAACCCTTTCCCAGGGTACAAAAATATCGTCAAAAATAACCAGGCACTCATGACCGCCATAGCGACAGTTGCCAACATCGATAGAACCGCCTTCCAGGCGGCGGGTATCGCATGACTGGCGTCCGTAAATATAGGTGATCCCTTCCGAACCGCTGGGAAGGGAGAAGCAAACAGCGTACTCACTGTCTTCTTCGATCATGGTCAGGGTGGGCATAACCAGGATTTCATGAGCTGAAAGAGCACCAGTCTGATGGGCTTTTGCTCCTCTGACCACAATGCCGTCTTTTCTCTTTTCAACAACTCTCAGGTAGAGATCAGGATCTTCCTGCTGTGACGGCCTCAGGGATCGATCGCCCTTCGGATCGGTCATGGCCCCTTCTACCATCAGATCGTTGTCCTGGATGTATGACAGGTAATCACGAAATCTCCGGTGATAGGGAAGCTTTAAATCCCTGGCCATTTCAAAGGTCACACTATCTACAGCATTGAAAGCATCCATGCCCACGCAGCGCTGAAAGCAAACCGCTGTTTTCTGGCCGAGCAGCCGCTGCATTTTAACCTTGTTGATCAAGTCATCAGCACTCTGGTGCAGGTGCGTAAAACGGTTTATTGTTTCACCGCTCAGACTCGATTGGGTCGTAAGTAGTTCACTGCCAGCCGGGTCGTGAGCCAATTCGTAAGTTTGGGCCACTGCATTGATTGAGGGCCTGATCATAGGGTGATCGACTACAGATTGTACTTCCTCACCAAACATGAAGACCCGGTAATTGATTCGGCGCAGGGAGTCGATATATTTTTCAGCCGTCATCAACATCTTTTCAGGTTCCCCCCTCAAATAAAGCTTTAACCGGTTCCTTGGTCAGGCTGATGATCGTGAAGATGCCCAGGACCGTCCCGAGGGGGATGATCAGACATTCGAGAAATGAAATCACCAGACAGAAGTTATAAGAACGGCGCTCCCTTAGCCTTCGACCGGCAATAATGATCAGCACGGCGAATACCCAGCCCCCAATGATCAGGATGGAGGCAAGAATAATGAATGCCCAACCCAGAATCTGGGGAACCTGTTCCCCGCCATGCAACCCGGACGCTATTATGACAATACCTATGACAAGGTGTATGATGGGAACTGAAGCCAGCAGGGAAGTAATGGCTCCCATCACATAATGTAACGTAGACAAGGTATCCAGATTTTGCTCTTCCTGTGAAGACATGCTAATTTCTCCTCTCAACAGATGGGACTTGGTTTATAAAAATATTTCGCTTGCAAACCTATCGGGTCAGGCCGGAAAGCTAGCCGTTCTTCAGGACATCCCTGACCGCGACGATAGTTTTCTCAATGTCGCTGCGCGACACTTCTTTATTGGTAGTAAAACG
>CAZVLE010000092.1:0-10747 GCA_964627855.1 uncultured Syntrophomonadaceae bacterium
TTCAAACCGACCTAACTAATGATAGCTGGCCGGTATTGATAAAGACAAAAAGAGGAGGCTTGGGGCAATGAGTAATAGAAAATGGATTATTACAGTTGCTTTGATTGTAGTGGTTTTGTTTGCTGCCACCGGCTGCGGCACCCAGACCAACGTGATGACCAATGAGATGCCACAGATTATTCAGACCTACGGTGAAGCCGAGGTAAAGGCTGAGCCCGACCTGGCCCGGATTGGTATTGCCGTTGAAACCCGCGGTAGTGAAGCGGAAGCAGCGGTTGAGGAAAACGCCCGCCTGGCAAATGCGGTTATTGAGGCGCTGAAAGACTTTGGGCTGGCAGAAGAAGAGATTAAAACCGGCTCATACAATCTTTACAGTTACCGTGAATGGTATGACGAACGTCCGGAAGGTGAACAAGTGATCACCTACCAGGTGACCAACGAAATCGTGGTGACCACCACCAGACTGGTAGAAGTGGGCGAAATAATCGACCTGGCGGTAAAGGCCGGGGCCAATAACATTAACTATATCAACTTCGAGCTGAAAAACCCGCAGGAACTGCAGTTGCAGGCCTTAAAACTGGCCACCGAACAGGCTAGTGAGAAGGCCAAAGCGATTGCTGAAAGTTCCGGCGAAAAGATAAGCGGACTCTACCGCATCAGGGAGGAAAGAACAGAATACATGCCCTTTGTATACCGACAGGAAGTGGCGGCAGACATGGGCATGGGGGCGGCAACGCCGATTATGTCCGATGAGGTTGTAGTGCGGGCTATGGTTACAGCGGAGTTTGCCTTCTAAACAGTTAAGAGAAGCGTAGTTTAAAACATTTGCAGGTCTCAGCCAATAAGGCTGGGGCCTTTTTTATCCTTCTTCTCCTCTAAATCATTTACATTCATTTACTAAAAAAATAATTTAATATTTCAGTTTTACAAATTGTTAAAGGAATTTAAGCTATCCGGATGAATCTTTATGAAGAAGTGAACTAAATGTTGGGGGAGGTATAACTTATGGATAAACCGCCGGAAGCTACCGCAAGAGAAATCAAAACCGGGCCCCTGATTAACAGTATCAGTCTAACCCCGGTTTTTGTTCCTTTTCATAGCCACGTCAGGGAGATTATGGAATCTTCTGGAGGGCTGGGTATGGCTATACCGGCAGAAGAACCCTGGCCCGGTGTTGATGCGGTGATCTGTGAGTTGAAAGCTGAAGACGGCAGCAGTGGCTTAGGCGAAGCGCTGGTCTGGCTACCGGAAACAGGTGTGTCTAACGCTCAGGTCATCGATGCTGTTAAATGCTGCCTCGGTAAATATGTAGTAGCCCAAAGCCCTTTTAATGTCGAATTGATCAGGCGCCGCATGGATATTAATATAGCACGCACCGAGGTGGCCAAAGGCCTGCTGGACATGGCCTGCTACGACCTGATGGGCCGGATCACCGGACGATCAGCCTGCGATTTCATGGGCGGGCGCACTGTGGAAAGAATACCGCTGGCAGCCCTGATCCCCCTGATGGATCCGGAAAAGATGATCGAGGTTGCTGTTTTCTTTCACGACGAAGGGTACAAGAGCTTTCGCCTTAAACTGGGGCGCTCAATTGCTGATGATGTCAAGACCATGGACTTAATGCGTAAGACTTTTGGCGCAGCGGTCAAAATCAGGGTCGATTATAACCAGGCTTATAGCAGGGCAGCGACGGCGATCATGGCGATTAAAGCAATTGAACCATATGGGCTTGATTATGCCGAGCAGCCTGTGCGTAACGGTGATTATCTTGGGATGGCTGCCGTTCAAAAGCGGGTTGACACCCCGCTGATGTCACATGAGGATTGTTTCTCGTTGCAGGATATCGCCACGTTGATCGAACTGAAAGCGATCGGTGTTGTCGGTTTAAACCCTGAGCGACCCGGCGGCGTTACCGCAGCCTTACGCGCGCTGGATTATGCAGAGATGCGCGGGCTGGGAGCGGTGCTGCACAGCCAGCCGCTGGGCATTGCTTCGGCCATGCTTATTCACCTTGCTGCGGCGCGGCATCACCAGCTTGGCCACGCTACGGAGTTATTTGGACAGGTAATGATCGAAGACGATCTGATCACTGAGCCGATCGATTACAGCGGCGGCAGCGCCGGTATACCGGCAGGTCCGGGCTGGGGAGTTACCCTTGACCGGGATGCCCTGGATAAATATGCTACCGGCCCGGCAACAGTAATCAGCTAAACAAACCGGAGGTAAACCATGGAAGATAAACGTAAATTTAAGCAGTTATCCCTCTTTGAAGCAGCTGCCATAATCGCCGGGCTCGGGGTGGGCGGCGGTGTGATGGCTGTGCCCTATCTTGCCTCGCTTAACGGTTATTTTACTTTTATCTGGGTAATGCTCCTCTCCTATCTTTTGAGCGTCCTCTTGCACCTGATGATCGCTGAGATTGTAATCCGGGACGGATCGGCCAATCAGCTGGTTGAAATTCTCGGCAAATACCTCTTTCCGAGGCTGGCAAAACTAAGGGCTGCTTTCCTTTGGTTCTTTTTTATCCTGATCACTGTCAGCTTCTATGCCCTGCTGGCCGGCTACATTGCCGGCGCCGGTGAGATCCTGGCAGACTTAAGCCCGCTGTCCCTTTGGGCCGGTATGCTGTTATTTTATGCCGTGGCGGCGGGAGTGGTCTTTTTCGGTCTGAAAGCCCTGGGCTTAAGTGAAAAATATGCTATTTTATCCGCGGCAGTTATTTTGAGTATTTTAGCTTTAGGTTCGCTTGCCAACCCCGCCGGCAGTCTTGATCTCTCTTTTTACGGGGGCAAGGCGACCCTGGCACTCTACGGGATGATCATGTTCAGTTTTGCCAGTTTCTTCTCAATCCCGCAGGCCGTTGAAGGCCTTTCCTGGAATCAGAAGCTGGTACCGAAAGCTGTGATCATGGGCCTGGGTATAAACTTTCTTTTTACTTTTGTTGTCGCATCGCTGGCCATGCTGGCTTCTACCACGGTGACCGAGGTGGCCATTATCGGCTGGGGCAGGGCGATTGGCAACTGGGCCTCGGTGACCGGATCTGTCTTTATCCTGGTGGCGATCCTGACCAGTTACTGGGCGACATCTTACGCCCTGGCAATTATTATTGTGGAAAGGCTTAATTGGCAATACCGGCTTTCGTGGCTGGTCGCGACCCTGCCCACCTTATTTTTGGCTCTGCCCGGATTGACCGGTTTTCTGGGATTCATGCGCATCGCCGGTGGGGCAATCGCTATATTAGTGGCTTTGCTGGTGATTCCGGCGCTGCGGACCAGCCGGGCCACAATTAAGGATTCTTCTTTCGACTTAGGATCTTTCGGCGGTTCCGGCTTTCAGCTGCTGGTGTTGCTAGCCTATATAATAATGGCCGCCGGTTCTCTGATGCCGCTTTAAAGTTTGATGCTGAGCCTAACCCGAGCCCAAGGAGGAGCAAGATGCGCCTTTACGATCAGCTTTACTACAATGGGGAAATATATACGGTAGACGAGCGCTGCACGACAGCGGAAGCGCTGGCTGTAAAGGGCGGCCGCATCGCCGCTGTCGGTTCACTGGCAGAATGCCAGACAGTGCTTGGAAAAAACTTTGAAACGGTCAATCTAGAAAACGGCGCCCTGCTGCCCGGTTTTATCGACACCCACCTGCACCCGATCATCATGATCTATTTTGCCCTAAACCTCAATTTAAGCGGGGTGTATTCGGTTGCCGAAATGCAAAATAAGGTGCGGGAAGCAGCGGCAAAAGAGAAGTGGAAACCCTGGATCCTCGGCTTCCAATTTGATGATCAAGCCCTTAGGGAGAGGCGCCCGGTTACCCGTCACGACCTCGACGCTGCCTGCGCTACCCGCCCGGTAGCCCTGATAACAACTGATGGACATAAGGTAATCGTCAATACCAAGGCTATTGAAGAGTCGGGAATCACTGAAAAAACCGCCGATCCGCAAGGCGGGAAAATTGTAAGGGAAGAAAACGGTTATCCGATAGGAATATTTCAGGAACAGGCCCTTAATTTGATCATGGATCAAGCCCCCATGCCGGAACTCGAAGAGATCCAGGAGGCCGCGAGCAGTGTATTCACCAGCCTGGCTGCCAGCGGCATTACCTCAATCGGGGCCGTGCTGCAAACCGGCGACGAAGGGCCGGCCGGAAAAAACGGCGCTTTTGATCTACCGTTGATGGAAATGCTGCTGGATCAGATACCGCTCAGCATTTATAGCCTGATTATTGCCCGGGACCTGGCACAGGTTGAAGCCGCCCGCCAAACCGGACTTCACCAGTCACACGAAGGCGATATTGGCCCGGTCCGCACAATCGGCGGGGTAAAAATATTCTGTGATGGTACGCTACAGGCAGGCACTGCCTATATGGAACAACCTTACACAAACCAACCCGACAACAGCGGCTTCATGATCCATGAACCGGAAGATCTATACCAGCGGATGGCCGAAGCGCACCAGGCCGGTCTGCAGATTGCCATTCATGCGATAGGTGATGCAGCCAACCGGACCTGTATTGATCTCTACAAAAGGCTGCTCGAAAACTACCCCCGTCAGAATCACCGCCACCGCCTTGAGCATGCTTCAGTGCTTAATGCCGACTTGATTGCAGACCTGGCCAGGCTGGGGCTGGTCGTCTCTTCCCAGCCATCCTTTTTGTATACCGAAAATTACTGGCTACAAAGGCAAATCGGTCCCGAACGTTGCAGGTGGGCTTACCCCTACCGCTCACTGGTCGAAGCAGGGGTTAAACTGGCCGGTGCATCCGATGCGCCTATCTGTTTGCCCGCTGTGCTGCAGGGGTTGCAGTGCCTCGTAACCAGGGAAGGCTTTATGCCTGAACAGTCACTCAGCGCCGCCCAGGCTTTGCGCGCCTATACTATTGATGCCGCTTATGCGCAATTTGAAGAGCAGATCAAGGGCAGCCTGAGCGTCGGTAAGCGGGCTGACCTGGTGGTCCTGAGCGCCAATCCGGTCAGGGTGGAGCCGGAGCAAATGACCGAGATCAGGGTCAGGCGCACTATTTGCGGCGGAATGACTATTTTTAGCGAACAGGATGGTCGCTCTGCCTGATTTTGGGGCTAAAAAGTCGGCCGGTTAACTTTGAGCCGGCCGCCACCTCATGCTTTTTCCGAAGCCCTACCCAGCAGCATGGTGGTGACAATGATGATAGCCAGGCCGGAGACCCAGGCCACCGGCAAGGACAACTGCAAACCGGCCAGGATAAAGGCAACCAGTGCCGCAAGCGCTGCGGTAAGAGCATAGACAATTTGCGTATTAACATGGTCGATGTGATCACACCCCGCACCCACAGAAGAGATAATCGTTGTGTCTGATATGGGCGAACTGTGATCCCCGGTAATACCGCCGCTTAAAACGGCTGCAATTAACAGGGGCATTGAAAGATCAAGGGCAATTCCGATGCCGAAGGCCAGGGGAAGCATTATTGAAAATACTCCCCAGGAAGTTCCGGTGGAAAACGCCATCAGCGCACTGGCCAGAAAAACCATGGCCGGAACCAGAAATAGGGGAATATTTTCATCAATTAAGCCGGTCAGGTAAAGATCGGTACCCAGCAGGTCGGTTAATGTGCCGATACTGAAGGCTAAAATGACGATCACGATGATAAATACTACCTTTTTAACTCCGTTGAACCAATAACCGATCACCTGCCTGGCTCCGGCCATGCGCCTTAGAACCATAAGCAAACCGGAAACAAAACCGCCAACCATAAAAGCCAGGATCACCGATACAATGATTTCAGCCGCCTGGATAGCCTCCAGCACTGTTCGCTGGGGAAACCCGCCGCTAAGGAGAGTGTAGCCGAATAAAACCAGAAAAAATGCCGCCAGAGGAAGGAAAATATTGACCAGGGTCGGCCTGACTCCATTCTCAAAACGGTAACCTTCCCCGGCCTCTGCTGCGGTTTTGCCTTTTAAGACTTCGCCGCTATTACGAGCGCGTGCTTCTGCCGTTCGCATCGGGCCATAATCGCGCCTGCTCCAGGCGATAATGCCGACTAACAGCAGGGCAAAGATGCTGTAAAAGTTAAAAGGGATCGAGCCAAAGTAGAGGGTCCAGGGATTAACAACTTCAGGCAGTCTGGCAACCTGAAGAGTCAAAATGCTGACGATGAAGGCGCCCCAGCTGGTAAAGGGAATGTTGACCACCATCGGAGCTGCGGTTGAGTCAATAATATAGGCCAGCTTTTCCCTTGAAACCTTAAGCCTGTCGGTAATTGATCGCAAGATGGGTCCGACAATTACCGGGCTGGCATCTGTCCAGGCGCCAATGAACATACTGGATAACCAGGCTGTTAGCTGGGCTCTCCTGGCAGTGGTAACCTTATTATTCAGGGCTTCAGCCAGGGCAAATGCACCGCCGGAACGCTCCAGTAAACCGACAAACCCGCCTACCATAATAAAGAGAACGAAAAGAGCAATATTCATGGGGGCGGTCAAGGCAGGCAGAAGCAGTTCGGTGATCATAACGCTTATACCTTTAAGCGGATTCCATCCGGCCAACATGATAGCACCTAAGTAAACCCCGGCAAGCAGCGAAAGAGCTGTTTTTCGGGTAAGCATGGCCAGGATAATGGCCGCCAGGGGCGGCAGTATAGATAGGAAACCATATTCACTCATCGTTCAGTTCACTCCTCGATCAGATTAAGCCATCGCGCATCATGGCTGCCGGACCTTTTTTAATTTTAGAAACTCTGACGGCGGATTCTGCAGCGCAGGAACGGGCAGCTTCCTGGGCCTGGCTGACGATTGCCGCTTCATCCATGGTCAAAAGGCACCTGTTTTCTATTATAATGCGGCCATCAATGATCACTGTTTCAACTTCATGCCCCCTGGCCGCATAAACAAGGTTGGGTACTACATTTCTAACCGGGTATTCAAGGTGAGGCGACAGCCCCGGCTGAGCCAAATCAACAATGATCACATCGGCGAGTTTTCCCGGATCCAGGCTGCCCAGCTGATCGCCCAGCCCCACTGCCTTAGCCCCTTCCACTGTTGCCAGGCGCAGAGCCTTCCAAGCAGGCATTACTTTTGGATCACGGTAATGCACCTTGTTTAACAGGGCTGCCAGCTTCATCTCGTTCCAGATATTATGGCAGTTGTTGCCGGGAGCCTGATCTGAACCGAGGGCAGCATTGCCTCCGTGCTCCAGGAAATTGACCAGGGGCGGGACCAGACCATCTATAATCGCGATTGAAGCAGGGCAACAGACCATTGCCGCGCCGTTTTTCGCCATGATCACTGTTTCGTCTTCCGTGGCTTCGGTTAAGTGGACTGCCAGCAGGTTTTTATTTATTAAGCCTAAACTTTGCAGGTAGGGAATAGACCGACAGTTATAGCGCTGGACCAGCTGATCGGTTTCCCGTTTCCCCTGGGCTACATGCATGTGGATCATGATACCGGAGTCTTCCGCCTCTTTCTTGATCCGTAGCAACAGCTCCTTAGGAACCATATCCGGCCCCTGCGGCCCGAACATACAGGTAATACGGCCGCCGGCCCGATTATGCCACTCTTCGATCAAGGCCATATTCTGATAAAAAAGCAGCTCTCCCTGGGTTTCATCAAAGGGGTATAACTCTCCCGGAGGCAGATCGTCCATCTGTATCGGGATCGCCGTAATCAGCGACGCAACCCTGGCCCTCAGGCCCATTTCTTCATAAACCGTGCAGATTGAACCCATCGGAAAGCCGAAATCAACAAGGGTGGTGGTGCCATTCTTTAAAGCTTCCAATGCACCAAGTGCGGATCCGCTGACTGCCGCGTCCTCGGTGAGGTTTGCAATATAAGGGCTCAGGCCATAATGCATCCAATCGTCCATATCCTGGGCCAGTCCCCGGTAAAGGGTAAGCATGGCATGAATGTGGCCATCGATCAAACCTGGCATGACCACCTTCCCCCGGGCATCAATAATTTTTGCCGAATCATCCAGGGCAGTTACCGGCAGCTCGCTCATCGGCCCAACTGCGGAAATCTTGTTTTCGGATATCAGCAAGAAACCATCAGGGACAGCACCGGCCCCTTTGCCGGTCATGGTGAGCAGAAGGGCGTTTTTAATCAGAATCTCACTCAACTTATCCAACTCCGTATCATTCTTATAATCTCTGAAAAGCAAATACAAGCAGTAGTTAAATGCATTTTATTTCTTGTTCTTTGTTCTAAAACCTGCCGCCTCGCTAGAATAGTTGTGGTGCAAGCTATTATTAAGGTGGAATCAGTAAATCAAATCTTCAAAATGCTTTACATTATTTGCGGCAGGGTAAAGAGAAGATAAAGCGGCAGTTGAAGTAAGCTTTCTTCTTTTTGAAAAGGGCGCAGCGAAACTTTTATGGCCAGTTCAGGCTTATATTTTTTTCGGTATTCGGCAAAATTGCGTTTTACGTATCTATTTTGCAATATTTTTACATTTACCCTATTTACAATGGTATATTTTACCTTATTGTCCAGTTGCTGATTGAATGGGGTTTACCCTTCCCCCAGGATATAGTTAATCAAATCAACCGGAGGAAAAACTGTTTCTTAACTGCCCCATGGCCTCTTCATCAAATTCAACTTTTCCAATTAGTGACCGCAAATGCTCCATCTTTTTTATCTGAATAGCATCCCGCAAAGCAGATTCGATTGCTTTTGACCTTGATTCAGACTTGTAGATTGCCTCTGCTTCTTTGATCAGTTGATCGTCGATATAGACTGTTGCGCGCATTATAACATCTCCTCTACAATCATTTATCCGCATATTAATTTTATGCACAACTGTCCATACAGTCAATTATTCAGATAGGCTTTAAAGGTATTACAATGTGCTTTGCAGAATGATTAGTAATCTCTAATAACGCGTCAAGAAGGAGAATAACAGTGGAAAAGACAATCCATGAAAATGCCGGCACTGGGCCGGTACCATTTAAAGTTAAGTTTGGTTACGGGATTGGCGATATTGGCAGTAACTTTTTCATCGTGGTTAGCGGCTTTTTTCTGCTTTATTTTCTGACCGATATTGTCGGGGTGGAGCCAGCCCTGGCTGGTATGGTACTGCTTTTCCCTAAGCTGTGGGATGTGATTTCGGATCCGATCATGGGGGTGATCTCTGATCGCACCAGCTCGCGCTGGGGGCGCCGCAGGCCATACCTGCTTTTTGGCGCAGTGCCCTTTGGCCTGACCTTTTTCCTGATGTTTGTGGCTCCCGGCTATCCTTCAGAACTGGCCCGCGCCCTGCACGTGGGGTTAATGTTTGCCCTGGGCTGCACTGCTTTTACTGTCGTTAACGTGCCTTATTCGAGCATGGTGGCAGAGATGTCCGATGATTACAATGAGCGGATTTCGATTACCTCGTTCCGGATGATTTTTGCCTCTGTCGGGGTGCTGCTGGCCGGTGCGCTGGCGATGCCCCTGGTTAGCATAGGTGGTGAAGGGGCGGCCGGTTTTAGCTTTATGGGTATGGTGCTTGGCGGGGCAATAACCCTGATTACCCTGCTCTGCTTCTGGTTTACCGCTAAGGCCAAAACGCTGCCGCGCACAGAACTGACCCCGCCTTTTAAGGAGCAGCTAAAGGTAGCCCTGAAGAATTATCCCTTCCTGATGCTGATGTCCAGTTACGCCCTGCAATCAGTGGCTGTTGGGATCTTAATGGCCGGGTTGATTTACTTTATCATGCATGTAATGAAGCTGCCCGAGGCGGCCATGTCGATCGTGCTGCCGATTCTTTTTGTAACGGCGATCGTTTTTATCCCAATTTGGGTCAAGGTGGGCGCTAAAATCGGCAAGATTAAGGCTTACCGGATCGGCCTGCTGATACTGGCCGTAATGCTGGCATCCCTCTATTTTAGTTCTCCTGCACAGGTGCTGCTCTTTTATGTACAGGTTTTAGTGCTCGGGATCGGTTTTTCCAGTTTTCAGCTCTTCCCCTTCTCGATGCTGCCCGATACGATTGAATATGACCAGATGAAGTCGGGGATGAGACGGGAAGGGATTTTTTCAGGGGTCTGGGCATCAGGGCAGAAGCTGGCTTACTCGGTAGGCCCCGGCATTGTCGGGTTTGCCCTTTCTTTGTCGGGTTTTACCCGGGGCGATGTGCAACCGGATAGTGTGGCAATGGGCATCCGTATCGTTTTCTGCCTTTTCCCGGCCTTGTTGTTGCTGCTCAGCTTTATACCGTTTAACCGCTACGACCTGACCGAAGAACGCTTCAGCGAGATCAAAGACATTATTGCCGGGAAGGCTTAAATAAGGCAAAAGCCTCAAAGCTGTCGATGATATTCTTATTGATATACTTCTTCTTGCGGAAGCTCAGTCTGAGTGTAGCAAAACGGTGTAGCAAAACAACTATAAATGTTGACATATAAAATCAGGTGGTGTCACAACGGCTTTTTAATGGAGCGGAGAGCCAAAATTAATAAGGCTTAATCACCTTAATATCATCCATGGGAAGTGTTTTTCGTTTAAAGTATAAAGGACTGCCCCCCTTACCAGGGCCGATGCGGCAATGATCGCATCAGCAGTATTGATGCCAAGACTTTTTCTATACATACTCATGTAGCGCCCTGCTCCTTCAGTTCAGTTTTTCTTGCCAGGTAGGCTTTTGCCCTTGTTGCAATGGTTTTCTCCGGATCCAAATACACGGTAAAGGGCAGGCTTCTAAACAGGTTGAAACGGTTTTGTTTTAACCAGCCGTCAATCTGTTTCGCGCTGTGCCGGTACATGGTTATCGTCTCTTCAGTGTGTGTATGCTCTGGCCCAACC
>CAZVLE010000093.1:0-56903 GCA_964627855.1 uncultured Syntrophomonadaceae bacterium
GACAACAATCAGTTCTAGCTATTGGGATATGAAAGATTGCGAAAATGATGCCACGGCCGGAGCAGAAGCAAGAACAACTGAGGAAATGAAAAGGCAGGAAAATTATGTTGGCTGGGATTTCATCAATACCTGGTTCATTGAAGAAGGCCTGTCATTTCCGCTTCTCCAGTGGCAATTGGTAGCGCCTGAACCGGTTGTTCCCGATGAACCACCAGCTCTACCACCGGCTGATGATCATCTGCCGACTCCACCGGAAAAACCGGATAATCCTGACATGCCCTCCAGCCCCTCTTTCTTCAACCCGAAAAATATGCTGCCCGGACTTGTCCTAAACCATAGCAAAAGCCTGCCGGTTTATAATGAGCCATCAATAAGTTTGAGGCCGCAGCAAAGCAGCGCTTACTTTAACTCTCGCTCAACCCTGAATCTTGCAAATCGCATTTATTATTACCTTGAGCAGGCTGAAGAGATCATAAAAGCTTTTGAGAATGGTGAACTGGCGGCCACTGATCAAGTGCTCTCTGATCTTGACAGCTATTATTACTGGGCTGAACTCTATTTCATAATTTATCAGCAGCGCTATGGTCTTTTCGAGGTTATTAATATTGAGGAAAGGCTTGCTCTGATCAGGCTGGCAATTGAAAAGTACCAGGCCCATTAACTGCCTGTTATTTAGAGGTTATCGTCACTGCCCGTTACAATGTCTATAAAAACCGGGGCAAGGGTGGGGTCAAACTGGTACCCTGCTGCGCTTCTAATTTCTGCCAGCGCTTCAGCAGCTTCACCCCAGGAAATTTGTTCATAGTGAACAGGAATATCCAGCCAGAGCTCAAGAGCTTTGACCAGGTCGGCTTCATAACCGTTAAACTGGCCTTCATGATCAGTGTAAGAGAGGGGAGGGAAGTGTGAATCTCCGGCGAGAATAATGCTTTCCAGGTTGGAGAGCAGATTCTTTTCAGCTGAAGTTAATCTTGTTTTAGTGGTTTCCTGCCAGAGGTATATGATAAAAACCAGACTTACAGTGGCAAATACGGCAATGATCAGAAAAAAGTAAAGTCTGTTTTTCATCTTAGCTGCTCCTAATTTTCATGCTGTCAAATAAAGAGTTCCTAAAAAGTCTTTAATGTCAGGTGAAATATCATTATCATTCTATCGGTTCAAAATGATATTATCAGGTAATTTGTGACATATCAAGATTAGCAATTCTTCGCTTTGCTTTTGAGACAAGGTTAAAAAATATCCTTTTAATTCTTCCTTGACCATGGAAGGAATAAAGACCAACCCGTCGAATATGCAGGAAAGCAGAGCCGGTTTCAGTACCGGCAATTTAGTTTGAAAGGGTGAGCATTTTTGACATTTAAAGCACGCTTGACCCTTGTTACCTTGATAGTCCTGGTTATGTTTGTCTTGCACAACAGTTTCTGGCTCTGGGGTTTAGATGACCGTATCCCTCTATTATTTGGTTTTATGCCCTTTGCATATTCCTTTTATGTCGGTTATGCTATCCTGGCTGTTGTCGCCATGAAACTGATCATTCAGCTGGCCTGGCCTGATCCTCCGACTGAGCTGGTTGAATTAGTCTCTGACAAGGAGCCGGATCAATCATGATCAGTCAAATTGGCATAGCAATCCTGATCGCCTATGTTATTATTCTATTAGCAATTGGTTTTTATGGGGCCAGGGTTTCCTTAAAAACAAGGGAAGATTATTTCCTGGCCGGCAGAGGTTTGGGCAGCCTGGCTATGTTTATGGCCCTTTTTGCCAGCAATATTACAGCTTTTACGATTATCGGTCATGCTGGATTCGCTTATAATGTAGGTTACGGCGCTTACGGTTATGTGATCGGCTGGAGTATTTTTATTACCCCCTTTACATACTACCTCATTGGATACCGCTCCTGGTTGCTTGGGAAGCGTTTTGGTTATGCCACTCAGCCCCAGGTTTTCGGCGGCATCACTGGCAGCAAGCTGGTTTCTATGCTCTTTCTCGTCCTCCTCCTCTACTATACCCTGCCCTACCTGGTGGTTAGCATCATCGGCGGCAGTCTGGCTTTTTCAACGATTACCGAAGGCCTGGTGCCCTACTGGCTTTCAGCCCTGGCTATAATTGGTATTTCTTTAGTTTATACTCTGCCTGCAGGGTTGCGGGGTACCGTTTGGACTGATATTTTCCAGGGAACCCTTTTTATGATCGTAGCGGCACTATTATTACTGGCCTTAGCCAGGGCTCTGGGTGGATTTACAGAGATTACTGACCGGATTATCCAGGAGAACCCGGCCATGATTTTACGAAGTTTGTCACCGGAAATCAAGCCCATCAACTGGTTTAGTTTTTCATTTACCAATTCAATCGCCGTGATCGTTTTCCCCCAGATCTTTACGCGTATTCTTGCCGCCCGCAGCAGTACTAATTTGAAAAAAGTTACCCTCTTTTACCCTCTGGCCATGGCTGTTATTTTTGGCATTTCAACCCTTCTAGGTGTGTGGGGATCAGTAGCGATACCGGGGCTGGTAGGAAAAGATGCCGACAATATCGTTCCCATGCTGATCCAGCAGTTTTTAACCCCCACCTGGACGATATTAGGCCTGGTTGTTATTCTGGCTATTGTTAAGTCATCGATTGACTCTCAACTACTGTCGGTCGCTCACCTGGTTACTGATGATCTTTTTCCACGCTTTCGAAAAATAAGTTCTCAGCAGGCTGTTTTTTATGGCCGTATTGTTTTGATTGTTTTTGCCGCAATAGCTTTTTATATTGCCCTGATGCGCCCGGCTGCTATTTTAAGCATTGCCGCTTTTGCCTTTTCCGGTTTTTCAACCATGTTGCCGGTTATGATCGGAGCTCTTTACTGGCCGCGGGCTAATAAGTATGGTATTTGCGCAGCCCTGATTATACCGGCCATCATGCTTCATCTCTGGTATCTGGAGGTATTACCCGGGTGGACAACTTTAGGTTTTATGCCGGTTTTCCCTTCATTTATGCTTGCCATAGTAATCCTTGTTCTGGTTTCATTACTTACTCCGCCTCCACCGGAGGAGCAGAAAGAGAAAACTTTTAGTCTTTTTTCAAAGGTTTTTGATGCTTAAGAAGTGAATAGAGAAGCAGCTTTAAATAATGGCTGAACTAGAAATTACCAATACTGCGCAGAATTCGCTGGTCAGGCTGTTTCTGGACCGTTTTTTTGTTGTTCTCAGCCTGGCCTATGTAACTGGAATTATTTTAGTGAGGCTCTGGTTTGAAGATGGAGCAGGGGTTTATCTTCTACTGTCATTAATTATTGGTCTGCTTTTTGCTGTCTTATTTTTTCGTTTACTTGATTTTTACCGGGTTATCCTGGTCCTTGTCGCCATAACTGCAGGTGGGATAGCTTTTTTTTATGCACTGCAACAACCTGATTCCGGATTGATCGGTTTTAGCGGTTCACCTCTTTATGTTGAGGGAACCGTGGCAGATGAACCAATTTTCCATGAAGATCACAACGCGTATCGCCTCAATGTTGATCTGGTTGAAACCGGTCAGGGGCGCTTTTCAGTTTCGGGTACCCTTCTGGTTAAGGTTTACGGGGCAGATAATGACATTTACCGTTTTGGAGAACGCCTGGGCCTGCGGGGTGAAATAGTTGAACCCCGGGGGCAGCGTAATCCGGGTGGTTTTGATTATCGGTATTATCTGCGCAGTCAGGGTATCGATGCCTTGATTTATCCCTTACCGGCACAGGTTAGCTCACTCGGTGCCGGATCGGTGTCTAAAATTACTGCTTCGGCAATCACCCTTCGCAACTCGCTAATTAAAACAATTGAGGTAAACCTGCCATCGCCATCTGCTGAATTGTTGGCAGCTATATTATTCGGCCAAAGAGAGCGTTTGCCTGAACAGATAGAGCTTAATTTTCGTCAGGCTGGCGTTGGTCACCTGATGGCAGTGTCTGGCTTGCATGTTGGTCTGGTTGCCGCCTTAATGCTTGGCCTTGGCAGGTTTTGCAATCTGCGTGGTTCTGCTTTTTTGGTCATTGCCATTATAGCCGTCTTTGCTTATGCTTACCTGACCGGTATGCGACCCTCAGCGTTGCGGGCAGCAGTTATGGTTTCTCTGGCCATGGCTGCATTAATATTTGATCGTGAACGTGACTTGCCGACTGCGGTTTCATTTGCTGCCCTGTTAACTTTGTTTTTGAACCCACTGTTGCTATTTACAGTAGGTTTCCAGCTTTCCTATGTTGCTACCTTATCAATTATTTATGCCACTAGTCCCCTGGAACAATTGTTAAAAGCAAGCAGATGTCCGGCTTTTCCCAGGACACTCCTGGCTGTCACCCTAGCTGCCCAGTTGGGTGTGCTGCCTCTCAGTGTTTACTATTTTCAGCACCTGCCACTGGGCGGACTTTTTTTTAATCTATTGCTGCTTCCCTTAATGACTGTACTGGTTGGGTTAGGCCTGTCCGGAGCTATGCTTGGGCTTGTTTTTACTTTGCCTGGCGCCATTGTGCTTTGGGCAGCCAGGCCATTGCTTGAAATAATGCTTTATGTTACTGCTTTAAGCAATTTGCCTGGTTTATCCAGGCCTGTTTACCCCCCGAGTTTACTGTTAATCTATCTTTACTACGGTTTAATGGTGTTATTCCTGATTCTTTACTATCGTTGGAACGATTATGTTGAGAAAGTGGAGGGATTGAAACAGAAATTCTTCCTGAACTCTTTGATGGCGAAGAGACGCCTGTCGCTGTGGATGTTTGGAGGAATAGTTTTAGGGTCGGCGGTGGTCATACTCTGGATCGGTATTATTTTCCCGTCTGATAATGACCTGTCCGTAACCTTTCTTGATGTTGGCCAGGGTGCGGCAGCACTGATTGAGACTCCCTGTAATACTGTAATTATGGTTGATGCAGGTGGAGAACCTGCTTTTCGTGGAAATCCGGGCCGGGTCGGCGAAACAGTTCTTCTGCCCTATTTCAGGCACCGGGGAATTCGCAATATCGACCTGGCCATCATTACTCATCCACATGAAGATCACTTCGGCGGTTTTATACCCCTGCTTGATGCATTGGTTCTAGATGCCATTTTAATTTCGCCGGCTGAGGGGGACTCTGACTACTATCTTGATTTGCTCAACAGGGCAGAAGAACTGCAAATAAAGGTTAGAGAAGCGGTTGCGGGACAAAGCTGGCAATGCGGTGATCAAGTCATGTTGGAAATCATTGCCCCGCCAGAAAAACTATTTTCCGGGACTGGTAGCGATTTAAACAATAACTCGATTGTTTTTATCCTTCATTATGGCCAGGTGCGCCTGCTCTTTACCGGAGACATTGAAGATGCTGCTGTTAATGATCTGTTCAGGCGCGGTCTGGATCTTGATGCTGATTTGTTGCTAATTCCTCACCATGGTGGGTACCTGGCTGCAATGCCGGATTTTTTGGAAGCGGTTGATCCTTCCCTGGCGGTTATTCAGGTAGGAAAGAATTCTTTTGGCCATCCCCATCCCTTTGTTGTTGATGCTATAGAAATGGCCGGGATCGAGCTGTACCGCAATGATCAGCAGGGTGCAATTATTTTTCGTACCGATGGCAGGGAAATGAGTGTGCTGACAGTTGAAAAAGCGATCCCTCTTATGCCATAATCATGAAGACATAAAAGGGAAAAAGTTCTATTTGTCGAAATGAACTAAAGTCGGTTCCTTTATACCGGTATAATGGTGATTTTGTTAGAGATGAGAACTGGAGGTTAGCTGTGGAGCCGGAAAGGATAGTGCGCCTGGTTAAAAATAATGATAATGAGGCACGTCGTGAGTTATTTGAAGCCTATTACAAGCGGACATATGCCGTGGTTTATAATATTCTCAGAAGGCGGGAAAATGCCGAAGATATTACCCAGGATGCCTTTATCAAGGCCTTTCAAAATATTAATCAGCTGCAGGATGGTGCTAAATTTGGCGCCTGGCTGGCTGTGATTGCTTCCAACCTGGCCCGTAACTACCTGAAGCGCGAGAAAAAGATATTGCTAACAGACGAATTGCCTGCGACAGAGATAGGCAGCCACACAGATGATGTCGAGGCAGAGGCCTTGCGCGGATTGGAGATCGAGCGAGTCAGGGAAGCAATCAGAAGCCTACCCCCGGAACATTACCAGCTGATTGTTTTACAGTATTACTATGATTTAAAAGTTGACGAAATCGCTGATATGTTAAAATTGAGGCCGGGAACGGTTAAATCACGTCTTTTTCGAGCCCGTAATAAATTGGCTTCCCTTTTGGAACTTGAAGACGGTTCTGCTTGTCTAATAGATTAGAAGGAGTAGAAATATCATGGAAGAGAAAAAGAACTTCAAACTGACTGATGAACTGATAAGGGAAGCCCTTGATCGGGACCTGGCGGCTATAGAATCTCCACCTGCCGATCAACTCTGGTCAGCCATCGAGGCAGGTCTTGCAGGGGAATCGCTGCCTGGCAAACGAAAGCAGGCTCCCTGGCACAGGTTTGCTGCGGTTGCCGCTGTCCTCTGCCTCCTGCTTGTCAGCGGAATTATATTTCCCCGGGCAGTTCAGATGCCTTCACCCGCTTCTGATCTGGTAATCATGCCGATTGAACCTTTTAAAGAAGTAGCTGTCCTCGAGGTTGAGGATGAATCAATAGCTGTTCAGGACAAGCCTGTAACCTACGAACATCCGCCCGTCTCGGACCAACCGCTAATAACTGATCAGCCTGATGTAACGGCTGAACCAGAATCGTCTGAAGAGGTTGTTCTGATTGAAGAAACCGAGCTATCCGAAAAGTTGCAAACGACTGATAAACCCGATCAGCCTGGGCAAGATGAGATTGGCATTGAGCAGGAACCTTTGGAGCAACCAGAGCAGCCCATAAAACCTGAAGCTCATGATGAACCCAAAGATCCTAAAAAACCGGAACAACCCGAAATCGCAGCTCTTGAGGAAGGTCCTGATCAGCCTAAAACTGTTGATGAGTCAGTTATTACAGAGCAGCCGGAAGTCGTTGAAGAGAAAGCAGTCGAAGCCGAATCGGATAAAGAGCAAAAAGAGCCGGAGCAGGCCGATGATTTAGCGATTACCACAAAACCTGACTTGGACAAGAAGCCTGAAAAAGCTCCACCTGAATGGCCGTCATCTATTCCGGGAGGTTATCAGTATAAAGGAATGGTAGATTTGAAGGGCAAATCCGAACCGCTCTACATGGCTGCCATTTATAGGAATGAAGATGTAGATTTGTTGCTGGTTAAATCGGATCCTTCAGAAGAAGAACTGACTGTTTTTGTTGATCGCCTAAGCAAGAAAATGCAGGTTTTATTGATCGATGATGAAGGTGATCTGAGCACAATCAGCCCCGATCTTAAAACCTGTTCGGGCCTGGCCTGGGAGAAAAACGGCCGCAACCAGGCCCTCCTGGTCTTGTTCGGTACACTTGAAGAAGAAGAGCTTCTTAACATTTTACTGAAGTTGGAGTAAATACAAATCTGTTCATTATTCAGGTTCGATATACTTCATCATTTTGCGCAGCTCCCTGCCAACTTCAACGATACGGTGGTTCTCCTCGATTTTTCGCAGCGCTTTAAATTTCGGCTGGTTAGCCTGGTTTTCAGTAATCCATTCCAGGGCAAACTGGCCGGTTTTTATTTCCCCTAATATTTGCTGCATTTCAGTGCGAACCGAGTCGTTAATGATTCTCGGCCCCCGGGTTAGATCTCCGTATTCAGCAGTATCACTGACCGAATAACGCATTCTCTCCAGGCCGCCTTCATAGATCAAATCAACAATTAGTTTAAGTTCGTGCAGGCATTCAAAGTAGGCAACTTGAGGCTGATAACCGGCTTCAACAAGGGTATCGAAGCTTGCCTTGATTAATGCTGAAACTCCACCACAGAGAATAACCTGTTCGCCAAAAAGATCGGTTTCAGTTTCTTCCTGGAGGGTTGTTTCAATAACCCCGGCCCTGGTGCTGCCAATCCCCTTAGCATAGGCAAGTGCCAGCTCTTTAGCCTTGCCGCTGTAATCCTGATGCACTGCTAAAAGAGCCGGAACACCGGCGCCTTCTTTATAAAGCCTTCTAAGAAGGTGGCCCGGGCTTTTTGGGGCAATCATGAAAACATCCACATTGTCTGGTGGAACAACCTGGTTATAGAGAATGTTAAAACCGTGAGATACCACCAGGGCCTTCCCTTCACTCAAATGGGGTAAAACTGACTCTCGGTAGACCATCGGCTGAACATTATCGCCGATCAGAATTTGTATAATTTCGGCTGCCGCTGAAGCTTCGTTTACGGTAGCGACATCCAGACCGTCTTTAATGACCTGGTCCCAACTTTTACTTTCCCGGTGCAGACCGACGATAACATCGAGGCCGCTGTCTTTAAGATTCTGGGCCTGGGAATGGCCCTGGCTGCCGTAACCGAGTACGGCAATTTTCTTGTTCTTCAGAATGCCTAAATCGGCATCCTGGTCATAATACATTACAGCCATTTATATATTCCTCCCAGAAATTATGATAACTTAACTAATTAGCTAAAACATAGAAAACTCCTGCCGCTTTAAATTTAAATTAATAGTAGACATAAATGTCTCTTAAAAATAAAATGACTGGCAGGTATTTAAGATCTGGTAGTCAAATTATAGTAATATGGTTACAATAAACAGGGGTAGCCCAACACAACAAAAAGGAGAGGTAAATGATGGCCTTAAAAGGATCACAGACTGAAAAAAACATTCTAACTGCTTTCGCCGGGGAATCACAAGCGCGGAACCGCTATACATATTTCGCCAGCCAGGCGAAAAAAGAGGGTTACGTGCAAATATCAGCAATTTTCGAAGAGACCGCCAACCAGGAAAAAGAACATGCCAAGAGACTCTTTAAGCTTCTTGAGGGCGGTGAAGCTGAGATACAAGCTTCATTTCCGGCAGGAGTAATCGGCACAACAGTAGAGAATTTAAAAGAAGCGGCCGGCGGAGAAAACTATGAATGGACCGACATGTATCCCGGTTTTGCCAAGGTGGCAAGAGATGAAGGTTTTAATGATATTGCCTCGATTTTCGAGTCTATTGCCGTAGCAGAAAAACAACATGAAAGACGTTACCTGGGATTGATGGCCAATATCGAAAAAGGATCTGTTTTCAAGAAAGATCAACCCGTGAAATGGTTTTGCCGCAATTGCGGTTATGTTCACGAGGGAGAAAAAGCACCTGAGCTTTGCCCGTCCTGTGACCATCCGCAGGCTCATTTCGAAGTAATTTGTGAAAATTGGTAGATCATAAAAACAGGGCATGGGGCTTAACCCATGCCCTGTTTTCACGCAGGGCAGAGGGGGTTTGTAATTGAAACTACTTCGCTTTACTGATCATACTGGTGTAACAGGTTATGGCAGCCTGGAAAATGAGACGATTATTGAACTGTCACAACCCGGTATTGACTGGCTAAAAATTCCTTTTCAGAAAACGGGAAGAGTATTTGATTTACAGCAGGTAAAGCTTTTAGCACCGTGCCTGCCTTCAAAAGCCATCTGTCTCGGTTTAAACTATCGTTCACATGCTGAAGAAATGGGTCACCCTTTGCCGGATGCTCCGATATTATTCATGAAACCTTCTACAGCGGTTATCGGCCCGGGAGAGGCAATAATTTGTCCACCGGAAAGCAGAAGAGTCGATTATGAAGCGGAACTTGCCGTAGTTATGGGCCGAAAAACTTACAGGGTAAGGCGTGAAGAAGCGCTTCAGTATGTTTTTGGCTATACTTGTGGTAACGACGTTACAGCCAGGGATAAGCAACCTGCCGACGGCCAATGGACTTACGCCAAAGGTTTTGATACTTTTTGCCCTCTCGGCCCGGTGATAGAGACAGCTATTGATGATCCGGAAACTTTAATCTTGCAAGGGTTTTTAAATGGAAAGCTGGTCCAGGAATCATCAACGCAGGATCATCACTTTTCTGTTGCGGAAATTATTGAATTCGTATCGCATTGCATGACCTTACTACCTGGTGATGTGATTATGACCGGCACACCTTCAGGAATCGGCCCATTAAAGCCCGGAGATAAATTTATGGTGAAAATTGAGGGGATTGGGGCCCTGGATAATCCGGCAGTAAAACTATAAGCAGCTTTTTTATTGTTTAATAGCTAATTGTAAATTTTGCTGCAAATTTGTCAAAAATGGTGTTGTCATTGCGAGGATCATGTTATATAATAAGCATAGTCAACCAGACCGTTGCGGGCAATAACGTTATAAGTTGTGCCCTAAAAGCCTGCATTAAGCTTATTCCCAGTTGTGGGAGCCGGTCAGGAATAAATTGTTTTAAATTTTTCTCCCTGATGAGGCAGCGTAGCCGCTGTCTCTTTTTTTAGGTGAAAGTGAGGACATATAAAAAGTGCAGATTATTATTGTCGGTGGAGGTGGAGTTGGCTATGAACTGGCCCGCAACCTTTCGGAAAAGAGTCAGGATGTAATTGTTATTGAAAAAGATGAGGTCAAAGCTCGCCGCTACCGGGAATCTCTGGATGTTATGGTTATTGAAGACAATGGTGCTAATGCCGCTGTATTGGAGCAAGCTAATATTAAAACAGCCGATATGCTCATTGCTGTAACTCAGATCGATGAAGTAAACATCATTGCCTGCATGCTGGCAAAACAATATGATGTGCCGATAACGGTCTGCCGTATCCGCAACTCTGGTTATGCTGATGAAACCTCTATTCTGACACCAAAGCAATTAGGGATAGATATTATAATCAACCCGGAAAAGGTTGCCGCGATGGAAATTTCTAAAATGATCCATTTTCCTGATGCCAGTGAAGTGGAGTACTTTAACCAGGGCAAGGTAATGCTCCTGGGGGTAACAGTGGGTGCTGAGGCAAAAATTACTGATGTGCCCCTGGTTGATTTGCCCTTAAATCCTGATAGCATTATTGTGGGCATAAGTGACAGCAGGGGTAAATTTATTGTGCCAGGCGGCAATGATGTGATCAGGCCTGGTAATAAGATTTATTTACTGGGTAAAACCAGGACTCTGAAAGATATCAGCTCGATGTTGCATCACGAAAAAACCATAGTCAGGCAGGTGACCATTCTTGGTGGTGGAATAATTGCCCTGCAGCTTGCTCGTTTACTCGAAGATAGTAAACAGGTTTTTGATGTAAAAATCATTGAAAAGAGTGAGCAGCGCTGTGAAAATCTTTGCCGCCACTTAGATAAGACCTTAGTTTTGCAGGGTGATGTAACCGAAATTGCCATGCTCAAAGAAGAAGATACTGATCGTGCTGATGCAGTTATCGCTGCTACTGGCGATGATCGTACCAATATTGTGGCAGCTTTACTGGCCCGGCAGTTTGGAGTCAATAAAATAATCTGCGAAGTGATGAAACCGCAGTATGTACCCGTTTACAGCACTCTAGGTATCGACAGTGTAATTAATCCCCGCTTGCTTGCCGCCGCCCAGATTTTAAGGCTAATTCGTCGCGAAGAGGTGGTGGCTCTGTCTATCTTGCAAAATGAAAAAGCGGAAGTTGTTGAGATAGTGCTGCCCGAAAAAGCAAAGGTTGTCAACAAAAAGATCAGTGAGGCAGATTTTCCGCGCGGGATGTTAATTGGTTCTATCGTTCGTAATGATGAAATCATTATCCCTAATGGTAATACACGCTTGATGGCTGACGATCACCTGATCATCTTTGCTGTTCCGAAGGTAAGTGCCAGGTTGGATCGTTATTTTACCACAGCTTCCCTGAAAATAGACCGGAAATCCCTTCGCCATAAGTTAACCCAAATTGAGCATTGATCAGGAAGACTTATCATTTGAAAAGTTTTAATTTATGAAGGAGGCTTGCTTTGCGTAGCCTGCGTATTTTTTACCTGATTGGTATCATGCTTCTTTTTTTAGCCTTGACCATGCTCCTGGCAGCGTTGTGGTCCTTAGCAGACCGGGGCCCGGATCGAGGAGCATTTTTACTTGCCATAATAATAACAGCGGCGGTTGGTGCACTATTCTTCTGGTATTTTTCTCGGGCCCGGGTAAAAGAATTGAGCATTGTTGAAAACTTTACCCTTGTTACCCTGGCCTGGTTAATGGCTGGTTTGTTCGGAGCTTTGCCCTATCACTTTTACGGCCTTTTTGACGGGAATTTTGTTGATGCTTTCTTTGAATCGGTATCGGGGTTTACAACAACCGGCGCTACCCTGATCGAAGATATTGAAATATTGCCCCGTGGATTGTTGCTTTGGCGGTCATTTACCCAGTGGCTTGGTGGGATGGGAATCATTGTGCTTTTTCTGGCCATATTGCCCCGCTTTGGTTTTCGCAGCATGACCATGTTCAAGGCTGAAATACCCGGCCCGGTAGCCGAACGGGTGGTCCCCAGGGTTGTTGAAACTGCCAGGCGTCTCTGGTTAATCTATGTCTCCTTAACCATTATGCAGGCCCTGTTGTTAATGGCCTGCGGCATAAGCTTTTACGATGCCCTTTCCCATGCTTTTACCACCATGCCAACAGGCGGTTTTTCAACTTATAATGCCAGTATTGCAGCCTTCAATAACCCTATGGCGGAGATTATTATTATTTTTTTCATGCTCTTTGCCGGAATAAATTTCGTCCTTTATTTTCGCTTAATTCGTGGTGATTTTAAGGTTATCAACAACCCAGAACTGCGATTTTACCTGGCCATAATCGCAGTATGCATTGTACTTGTCACGATTAACACCTACAATTTGACCGGGGGGGATATACTGCTTGCCCTGCGTCAGAGTGCTTTCCAGGTGGTATCGATAACTACTACCACCGGATATGCTACTGCTAATTTCGATACCTGGCCCTCTTTTTCCCGGACGCTGCTGTTGTTATTGATGTTTGTAGGTGCCTGCGGGGGATCAACGGGCGGATCAATGAAGCAAGCCCGCTGGATGCTAATGATAAAATATTCTTTCCGAGAGCTTTCCAGGTTTATTCATCCTTCTGCTGTTTCATCGGTGAAACTGGGTGATTATGCTGTCGGCGAAGATGTACTGCGCCCGGTGATGGGATTCGGTTTTATCTATATACTCCTAACGGCCCTGGCCACATTGGTCCTTTCTTTGATGGGTCTGGATCTCGAAACTGCCTTTTCGGCAGTGGCGGCTACGATCGGCAATGTCGGTCCCGGCCTGGCCGGAGTTGGTCCAACTAAAACCTTTGTTATCATTCCAGCTGCCGGCAAAATTCTTTTGACCATGATGATGATCATTGGTAGATTGGAGATATTTACTGTGCTGATCATATTCTTACCCGAATCGAGGAGACTTTGGACCGGAGCATTTTCCAGCAGGGGGTAATAATGCTATCATATCAGGCTTTGATCAGGCAATTTACAGAAGGGAAATTTCATCCTTTCTATTTGTTATTTGGGGAAGAAAAGTATCTCCAGGAAGATTTAACACGGAGGCTGACTGAATCCTACCTTGGTGAAGACGCTGATTTTGGCCGGGAAAGAATTGCAGGAGATTCAGTCGATCTGGCAGATTTGCTGGATAAAATTTCAGGTTCGAGTCTTTTCAGCGCTAGATGCCTTTTGATTGTTGATGATCCTCCTTACCTTTTGCCGCCGAAGAAGGCTGAAGCAACTGGTGGGAATCCCGAAGTGAAAAAAAGCAGTCGTGGCGATGATGAAAGCTTACTGCTTGAGAGATACTTAGAAAATAATGCTTCCAGCCCTCCCTGTGGTATAATAGTTTTTAGAACAGAGCGGATAGATCGCCGCAGGCGGATTTTTAAGTTTATGGAAAAAAGGGGGGCTGTGGTTGAGTGTGCCCCTCTAAAAGCAGAAGCCCTGGCTTCCTGGATTCAGTCTCGTGTAGCAGAGCAGGGCAAAAGCATTGAGCGAGCGGCCTTAGAACGTGTTATGCTCGCCGGTGAACAGAATCTGCACTATTTTTCTAATGAGCTTGAAAAGTACTCTACCTACCTTGGCAGCAAAGAAAAAGTTATAACTGTAAAAATGGTAGAATTGCTCTTCTCGGGAGATATACAGGGTGATGTTTTCAAAATGTCCGATGCCATTGCTGCGGGCAACCTGGACACGGCGCAGGATTTGCTTGATCTCTTAATTCGAAAACGTGAGGCGCCTTTACTGATTTTTTTCATGCTTGTTCGTCACTACCGTTTGCTTTTGCAGAGTCACTGTTTGCTTGATCAGGGCCTGTCGCAGCAAGCTTTTACTTCGGCCCTGGCTGTTCACCCCTATGTAGCCAGGAAGATGCGTGAACAGGCGGGTTCATTTAACCGTAGAGTTCTTGAAGATATCTTAATTACCTTACAAAAAGTTGACCTGCAAATTAAAACAGGTGAGGCAGAGCCGGCAAGAGCCCTGAAACTGTTGCTTATAAAAATTGATAGCCTTCAGCGGGGAGGGTGAAGCTTTTTTAATCCTGCAGGTTAGAAAAGTTTATTAAAAGAGCGGGGAGTTGATGCTAATGGCACATAGATCAACGACTGACAGGGAAACAATATTAAAAGCAGTTTACAGCCGTGGTTTCGAACTGGAACAACGATATTATGGATGTGCCCAGTGTGTGGTTGCCTCGATCCAGGATTTTTTTCCGCTCAATGATGCTCTATTTAAAGCAGCGACTTCTTTTTCCGGTGGCCTTGCTTCTACTATTGAAGGTCCCTGCGGTGCACTTTCCGGTGGCATAATAGTTTTAGGCTATTATTTTGGTCGTTCCAGGGATGATTTTGCTGATATTACCCAGCTTCGCCGGCCCGGCCCACTCGTCAGAGGTTACTGGGACAAGTTTGTTGAAAGTTATGGCGGCTATACTTGCCGGGACATCCAGAATTATTTATTTGGAAAGGCCTATCATTTTCTTGACAACGATGAATACCAGGAATATGAAGAACAGGGTGGCCACCGGGATAAATGTCCTGCAGTTGTCGGCCAGGCGGGCTCCTGGTTGGCCGAAATTCTTCTCGATAATAATATACCGGCGGTTAAGCTTTAATTTTGACATAATCTTTGCGCTATAGGTTTTAAGAAGGATGATGAAAGAAGGTTTTTAGAGATGAAGAAGTTGGTTATAGTCGTTATCATGCTGCTGGCCATGTTTGCCGGAATGGCTACTGCCTTATTTTATAGCCCGGGCATGCGTAACGAGCTTATAACAGACACTCATCCGGCATCACCTGCTCAGCAGCCTTCTGAGGAAACGGGATGGAACCTTTTAAGGTCCTGGTCAGACAATATTAATCTGCCTGGAAAGCTTTCCGGACCAAGCAGTAATGTTAAAGGATTAGCTCTGACAATAACGGCTGGTAGCGATGATGATTATAATAAAATGGTTGCCATTTATGACTGGGTCACAGAAAACATTGCCTATGATTTAGAAAAAGCCAGAGATATTCCTGCTTATGGCTCGGGCGCTGACTATGTATTGGAGAAGAGGCGGGGAGTTTGTCATGACTATGCCCAGCTGACCAAGGAACTCCTGCTTTCGGTTGACATTGAAGCTACCTATGAAAAGGGTGAAGTGATTAACTCCAGTGGGGAAACGGAGCTTCATGCCTGGAATCAGGCCTATATAGATAATCGCTGGTATGCCCTTGACACAACCTGGGGAGCAGGTTTTATATTTGAGGAAAATGCGCTTTTTATTCAAAAACCGCGCAGGCTGTATCTTACGACAATAGAAGAGTTGGGCCGGCTGCACCATAATCCTGACTACAAGCAGAAGCAGGAACAGGAATACATGCGTCTGAAGGCGCTTGATCAACCGGTAATCGAACTGCCCGAATATGAAAAGGAAATTATTCAGATCTTTAACAGTTACCGTTTTGAAAAAGAACTTCCCCTGCTCACTGAAGAGTTGAGGTTAAATGAATTGGCTCGCACATACGCCGGCATCTTTACAGAAATGATTGCTGAAGACAGTGAGTTTACTTTAGAAGATCTGAGTGAGGAGCTTTCAAACCGCGCTGCTGGCCTTAACATTAAGTCGGCTGCCATGCATGTGATGGTAAAATGGTTTACTCACCCAGGGATCAATGATCAGGTTTATGACAAGATCATTGCCGAACATTCAAATGAACTTGACCAGGCTAAGTGGGAGGGCCTTTCTTTAGGTGCTGTTGGTAAAGGAGACCTGATTGTTTTTATCTTTATTCTTATCGATTACCATTAACATAATCAACAAAACCTGATTATACAATGAACCGACCTGCCACCTCGAAAGGTTAAAAGGTCGGTATTTTAAATAATTCTGTAAAAATCTGTTATTATTAAGGGAAAAATCAAACTGCGATGCTATTGTTAAACATGCGGCTTAAACGTGATTTCTTACGGGCTGCATTATTTTTATGCACAATACCCTTGGCTGCAGCTTTATCAATTTGCCGTAAAGCAATATGAAGCTTGCCTCTGGCTTCTTCGACATCTCCGCCATGTAAGGATTCTTCAAACCGGCGAATAGAAGTTTTCAACATACTTTTTATACGCCTGTTGCGGTTTTCGCGTTTAATATTTTGTCTTGCTCTTTTAGCGGCTGATTTGATGTTAGGCAAAATAACGAACCTCCTCTCTACGCAATAGAACATTAAGATATTACCATCAGCGCCAGTAAAAAGCAAGTAAATACAGATTTTTATCGCGAGGAAGGAGTAAAAAGAGTTCTTAGCGAAGTAATGACAGTCCGGGATAACAATGCGAAAGGTGGTCAAATTTGTTGAAAATTATTAGTAGAAAGGTTATGAAAGAAGCGGATCGGCGAACTATAGAAGATTACGCCATGCCGGGGGCTGTATTAATGGAAATGGCCGGTTCAAGGGTGGCTGAATATGTTATGTTCAAATACCCCGAGCGGGGTCGGGTTGTGGTCCTGGTCGGTCCCGGCAATAATGGTGGTGATGGCCTGGTTATAGGTCGCCTGCTTAAAAAGGCAGGCTATTCAGTTTCCCTCTGGTCTACGGTAAAAGCCGGCGCCTACCGTGGTGAAGCAGGTGTTAACGAAAAATATCTTCTCAAAGCAGGATTTCCAATAAAACGTTTATCACAGAAGCTTGATCTGGATTTATTTCGTGAAGAGGTGGCCTGTTCTCACCTGATCATAGATTCTTTACTGGGGATAGGTACCGATCGTCAAGTTGAAGGAATTATGGCTGAGATAATTGATATTATAAATGAATCTGACATACCTGTAGTTGCAGCTGACATTCCTTCCGGTGTTAATGCTGATAGTGGTGCTGTGATGGGAACGGCAATCAGGGCGGATCAGACTGTAACTTTCGCCACTTTAAAAACGGGCTTGATGCTTCATCCGGGAGCTAAATTGGCGGGCGAAATAATTGTTGGTGATATAGGAGTGCCTGAAGCGCTATTAACAGAAGAATCCTGTGACCTTGTTACAGCATCTTTTGTGCGCTCACTGCTACCGGAAAGGCCGGTTGATGCCCATAAAGGCAGTGTTGGCCGGGTTTTAATAGTTGCCGGGTCGCCCGGGATGAGTGGTGCTGCTGTCCTGGCAGCGGAATCCGCTTTCCATGGTGGTGCCGGACTGGTTTACCTTGCTGCACCGGAGAGCGCCTGTTCCACGCTCGAGGCAAAAACGCTTGAGGTCATTGTCATTCCCTTGCCTGAGAAAGCACCCGGTATAATCGACCCCTCTGCGGCCGAATTAATTATCAATCACGCGGGGATTTGTGATGTTATGGCTGTTGGCCCCGGGCTTGATACCGGAGAAGTTACCTCGGAATTGCTCTACAAGCTGGTGCAGCTTAGCCCGGTTCCGATGGTATTTGATGCCGGGGCTCTTACTGCCCTGGGTCAGAAAATGAATATGCTTCGTTCGGCAAGGCATATTCCGGTTATTACTCCTCATCCCGGAGAGATGGCCCGTCTGATTGGCAAATCTGCCAGTGAGGTCCAGAGCAGTCGCCTTGAAACGGCTTTAAAGAATACCGGGCTCTGGAATTGTGTGATCATGCTTAAAGGCCCGAATACAATTATTGCTTCACCGGGCGGCCAGGTGGCGATTAATCCAACCGGTGGGCCTTCACTTTCGACGGCTGGTTCAGGAGATCTTTTAACCGGGCTGGTTGCTTCCTTTATTGCCCAGGGAATACCTCAGGAAAACGCCGCCAAGGCCGGAGCCTTCATGCATGGACTGGCAGGTGACCTGATTCCGCCGGGGCGAGGGCACATGTCAAGGGATATTCTGGCCCGTTATAAAGAAGCTTTCCTTTATCTAGAAAACTGTGATCAGACTGTAGGGAGCAATCCATTTCTGTTTAGGGTAAGGCCGCTGTAAACAATAATAATGATCAACCAGAATCATTGGGGGGGGGTAAGTCTTATGCTTGACTGTATGATGTCTGTGGAAGAAAAGAAACTGCGTGAAGAAGTGCGAGCTTTTGTCAAGGAAGATATCGACAAGCAACTATTGAGAGACATGGATGAGGATAAAATTCGTTATCCGAGAGAATTTCTGGAAAAGGCAGCAGCACGGAAGCTGCTCGGCTTGCGTTTTCCTGTAGAGTATGGTGGGCGGGGCATGCCCTGGGTGTCTGAAATAATTGCTCTTGAAGAAGTTGGTGTTCTTGGCACTTCCCTGGGTTGCCTCTATTCACTGGTTAGTATTGTCGGCGAAGCTATTAATAAATTTGGTTCTGAACACCTGAAAGAAAAATATCTTCGCCCGACCATTGAAGGTAAGCTTACTGCCGCAGAAGCTTTGACAGAACCGCGGGGCGGTTCAGATTTCTTTGGGGCAACCTGCACGGCCAGGAAGGACGGAGATTATTATATATTAAATGGTCAAAAACGTTTCGTGGTCGGTTCAGAAGGTGCAGATTACTTCATGGTGTATGCCCGCACCGATTCTGAGGGCAAACCTCATCAATCGATCAGCGCTTTTCTGGTTGACTGCAGCCCAGAGGTGAAAGTTGACTATCTTTATGGTCTGATGGGTACGCGCGGCGGTGGAACTGGTCGGCTCGTTTTCAAGGATGTCAGGGTTCCGGCGGAAAATTTACTTGGTGAAGAGAATAATGGTTCAGCCATCTTTTACCAGATGATGATACCTGAACGGATGACCAGTGCCGGAGGGGCCATTGGCATGGGCAGGGCGGCCCTTGAAGTTGCTGCCCGCTATAGTACCAGGCGCAAGGCCTTTGGAATGGAAATAAAAAATTTCCAGGCGGTTAGCTTTAAGGTGGCGGATAGTATCACCAGTCTGGATACAGCCAGGGGTATCGTGTACCTGGCTGCCCGTTCGGTCGATGCCGGTAATCCGGCGGGTAAATCGCGACGCCTTGTATCTGAAGCAAAAAAAGTGGCTACGGAAAATGCCTGGAAAATTGTTAACAATGCCATGCAGGTTATGGGTGGTATCGGCTATTCTAATGTTTACCCCATCGAGAAGATGCTTCGAGATGTCAGATTAATCATGATCTGGACCGGTACTAATGAAATCATGGATCTGATTATTCAGCATGAATACTATAAAGAACTGGCCGCTGAGGGTATTCAAGGCAGAGATATCGAGCTGGATGCTGCCGAAGCAGAACAGGTGGATGAAAAGATCTATGAATAATAAAGGAGAGCATGAATAGGCAATGGGGAAAGAAGAGCTAAAAGTAGGTTTGCTGGGAGCCGGAACCATCGGTGGCGGAGTTGTATCACTTTTTAAAAATAACAGGGAAAGTTTAAATGAACGTACAGGGGTTAACTTATACCTGGCCAGGGTGGCCGATCAAGATTTATCCAGATTGCGAGACCTTGGGATACCCGAAGAATGTTTAAGTAATGATGCTTCGGAAGTGCTTGAAGATCCCTCCATTGATATTGTCATTGAATTGATCGGTGGTGTTGAACCGGCCCGCTCTTTCATCAAAAGGGCGTTGGAAAACGGCAAATTTGTTGTTACAGCCAACAAGGATTTAATGGCAACCCATGGAGATGAACTGCTTGCCCTGGCCCGCGAAAAAGGGCGTAATATATTTTACGAAGCAAGTGTTGGCGGTGGTATTCCTCTGATTCGTCCCTTGAAGTACAGCCTTGTTGCCGATCGTATCAAGCGCATTGTCGGTATCGTCAATGGTACGACCAATTATATATTTACAAGGATGTCGGGTGACAACCTGACCCTTGAGGAAGCTTTAATGGAAGCGCAAAAACTTGGTTTTGCCGAAGCCGATCCTTCCAGTGATATTGAAGGACGTGATGCAGCCTACAAGCTTGTAATCATGGCCGGACTGGCTTTTGGGAAAAAAATCAACTTAAGTCAGGTCTTTGTGCAGGGTATCAACGGTGTAACCAGGGAAGATATAGTTTATGCCAGGGAGATTGGTCACGTTGTTAAATTGCTGGCGATTGCTGAGGAACTTCCCGAAGGTCTGGCGCTTAGGGTTCATCCGGCACTGGTTCCACTGGATCACCCCATTGCTTCGGTTTCAAATGAATTTAATGCCGTTTTTATTGAGGGAGAGGCAGTTGGTGAAATCATGCTCTACGGGCGAGGGGCCGGAGCCATGCCTACTGCTACCGCTGTAATGGCTGATGTGGCTGAAGCTGCACGCTGTATCTTTTTCGGTCATAATTCGGGAGCCACAGAAAAAATTGCAGTAGAAGCCCGACATGTGCCTACTGAAAAGCTGAGTAGCTGTTTCTATCTTCGTTTCCTTGCTGATGATCGGCCGGGCGTTTTCGCAGCACTGGCTAATGTATTTGGTGACGAAAAAGTCAGCCTTGATATGGTTATCCAGAAAAGACGGGTCGCAGATGCAGCGGAAATTGTCCTGGTAACACACAAAGTTAAGGAAGAGGCTTTCCAGAAAGCCCTGAACAGGGTCTTGGCCATTCCGGCCATAAAACCGGATTCCAGCATGATCCGGCTGCTTGGCTAAGTGAAAGGGTGGCACCTGAGATGACTTCTCTTTTATCAGCCAGACCTGCATGGGTGGAAATTAACCTGGATCACCTGGCTTCCAATCTGGCAGCAATTAAAAAGGTAATCGGCTCGAAGACAGCAATAATGGTTGTGGTCAAAGCTGATGGTTATGGGCACGGAGCAGTTGCTATAGCAACTGCAGCTTTGAAGGCCGGGGCTTCAAGCCTGGCCGTGGCTTTTGTTGAGGAAGCAGTTGAACTACGGCGAGCCGGTATTGAGGCCCCGGTGCTGATTCTTGGTTATACCGATCCGGCCCAATTTCCAACCCTGATCCAATACAGGCTGATTCCAACTATATTCAATGTGCAAACCGCTTCGCAGTTCTCAAAAAGGGCTGTTGAAGAAGGCTTGAAGTTGCCGATCCACCTGAAAGTAGATACGGGAATGGGAAGGATTGGTTTCCTGCCGGAAGAATTTGTCGATGCCGCTTATCGCATCAAACTCATGCCGGGCTTAAAGATTGAGGGACTCTTTACCCACTTTGCTTCCGCAGATGAAGAGGACCAAACCTATACTAAAGAACAGCTGTTGCTATTCAACCGGATCATTGATCACTGTACAGAAAAAGGCCTCTCTTTCCCTTTGATTCATGCCGCAAACAGCGCTGCATCAATTGCCTATCCCGGATCCCGCTATAACCTGATCCGCTACGGGATCGCCCTTTACGGCTGTTACCCTGCCGATAGTGTTATCAAGTACCAGTTACCACTGCGACCGATCCTCGCTTTCAAAAGCAGGGTGGTCATGGTTAAGGAAGTACCTCCTGGCACAGCAATAAGTTATGGTTGCTCTTATCGCACCACTAAAGATACGATAATTGCAACTGTTCCGGTTGGTTATGCCGACGGCTACAGCCGGCTTCTTTCTAACAGGAGTTCTATTTTAATTCGCGGTCAGCGGGCAAAGGTTGTTGGGCGTGTTTGTATGGATCACCTTATGGCCGATGCCTCGCTTATCCCGGGCGTACGCCCGGGCGATGAAGTCGTATTATATGGCTGCCAGGGAGGGGAAGAGATTAAGGTAGAAGAGGTTGCCGGTTTAATAGGGACTGTCAACTATGAACTGCTTTGTATTATCAATAAAAGGGTGCCACGTTTTTATTTTAAGGACGGGAAACTGATTGCAATCCAAGATCTCATTGAAAAACACGATCTGCAGAAGTTCGATCAGTGTTGATCTTGCAGTTAAACCATAAACTATTTTCCATTAATGCAGCAATTTTTCGCGGTAGTCTGGAGGGCGAAACTAATGAGATCGCATGGAGCAGTATTGCTCCGGCCAGGGTTGCCGGATATTTATTGCGGAAATATTTATTAAAACTATTCCGGTAAAAAGGCTCGGCGCTGCAACCGTATTCATTGGCCTGGATCAAAGCCCTGACGGCCAGGGTTGCACTTAAAAGCGCATTGAAAATTCCTTCGCCTGAAAAAGGTTCAACCAGACCGGCGGCATCGCCAATCAACATCATGTTTCCGCTTGCCGCTTTCTTTACAGGCCCCAGAAAGGGCAGCGGCCAGGCCGGTAGGTTAATATTGCCACTATCTTCAGGAAAGAGAGTATGGTATGTTTTGACCAGTTTTTTGGGTCGAACCAGGCCTCCGGCTCCACGGTTAGTCCAGCCTTGGGCGTGAAATGACCAGCCCATACCACCCAAAAGTGGGAGGGGATAGAAATTTAAACTTGCCGGATCCAGGTTATCGTTTTCATTGGCACATATTCTCGCTATGCCCCAACCGGTCAGCCCCTTTTTTCTCCTCATCCCACTCAGCCGAGCACTGCTACCAAACGCTCCGTCAGCGCCAATCAGGTATCTGGTTTGCAGGACCTGTTCCAGGCTGTTTTTCCCGGTTAGTGTTAAAAGATATCTATTTTGCCCCGCTCTTTTAACCTTTTCTATTTTTAACGGTTTCGTTTCTTCGCAAAAAATGGCTCCCCTGTTGCAGGCATAATCGATAAGCAGGTCGTCAAAATCAGCTCTCATAACCAGGAGGCCGAGAGCCTGCTCCGATTGATAACTGTATGTACGGTTGTTCATGCAGATTTTTAGCTGATGTATTTTCTGAAATGATGGATGGTGGAGGTTGACTTCTTTTGGGATCAGTGACAGACTGCGTCTTGATATAAAACCGCCACAAATTTTCGGTTGCTGCTTGTTACGCTCAATGAGAATGGTAGTAAGACCTGTGCTGGAAGCCAGGGCAGCGGCAAGCGCACCGGCCGGCCCTGCTCCGATTACAGCCAGATCATAGGTATGATTCTTTAGTATGGCTGAGCTTCTTTGTTTTGACAATAATTGAACCTGTCCTGGTATTATTATCTGGGATTCTGATTCGGATTATAACACAGCAGGTTTGCTGAAGACTATTTTTTGTCTGATCTGAGCCATGATTAGTGGTGGCCGTAAATAAGAAGCTTAAATAGCAAAGGAGAGTCACGTTATAAACTTCGTGGCTCTCCTTCTGCTCTGTTATCAATGCATTGAAACAAGTCTAACGGCTTTTTTTACGTGGCACCAGGAGCGCTAAACCGGCAAATAGCGATAGCAAACCTGCTGACAGCGGGGCCGCGGAGCCTCCGGTTGGCGGTAAAGCATCGCCTACTCCACCGACCAGTTCCATTACAGCCATAAGCTTGCCCGACAGAGTGCAAATCTCCAACCTCGATACATTATACTTTACCAACCAGGCGGTCGCCAGCCTGTTTGCTTCAAGGACAGCAGGTCTGTCAGCATCAGTAACGGAAAAGGCATCGGGAAGAGCCCTGATTGCAGCCCGTACTATTTCAAGCTCTCGATCCTTTTCGGTCAGTTCTTGGGCTGCCACAGGATTTGCTATTCCCAGAATGAAGAGAACAGTTAGAACAATAACCAACAGCACACAAATCTTTTTCACCTTCATCCCTTATCCACACTCCTTCTCAATTTAGATTGTACTGAACTATGCCCTGGCAGAGGCATAACCTAATTTATTTATATATGTTCAAATCTTTACTGTCAAGTCATTATATTCACTTCTGTCAAATAATTGTGGATTTTAAGAACCATCCACTTGATAAAGCATGTCTGCGTTCCTGATGGTCTGCCTCGAAACTGCCGCCGCTTTTAAATATCTTGACTGGCAAAGGGAGATAGATTAAAATTGTTTTGTGATATGTGACATATTGGTGACAAGTATTTATAGAAATAAACTCGAACATAAACCGGGTTTGCAAGGGAGACCTCAATTTGTGTTGACAGCTTATATCTAACTTTCAGACCGGCTCAAAAAGGCCGGTTTTGTAATTTCAGGAACAGGTCGCCTGTGGAGGAGGTTGAAGATCAAATGACGATTGATTTCGGCAAAGAAGTGGAATATGTAGCCCGACTGGCCCGCCTTGAACTCACGCCTGAGGAAAAGGAGCGGATGGCCGATCAACTAAGTGATATCTTAGAAACAGCCAGAAGAATTCAGGAACTCGACACTGCCGGGATTGAACCGACATCACATGTGGTCGACCTGCCCGCATTACTAAGGGAAGATGAAATCAGGCCTTCAATATCTTTGAACAGGGTTTTACAAAATGCGCCTCGACGTCAGAAAGATTTTTTTCAGGTACCCAGTATTACCGGTAACGACAGGGAAGTTAAATGATTTTTTACATAGCAAAATGATTGACAGGGCACTTTTTAATTAATTACCAGCCGGGAAATGAGGAATGTAATGAAATTGTACCAACATACAGCCGCGGAATTGAGCCGGCTGCTGCAAAGGAAAGAAGTTGCCTCGGTAGAGGTTGTGCAGAGTTTTCTGGGGCGAATTGAAGAAGTTGAACCTTACCTCCACGCCTTTATAACTCATACGCCGGCCCAGGCACTTGAAACCGCCCGCAGGGTTGACGAACAGAGAATACGTGGCGAGAAGCTGCATCCCCTTGCCGGTGTGCCTATTGCGATCAAGGATAATATATGTGTCGAGGGCTTACCTGCGACCTGTGCATCACGTATCCTTGAAAACTATGTGCCTCCCTACGATGCTACCGTAGTCAAAGCTTTGAAAAAAGTCGGCATGCCCCTGCTCGGGAAAACGAACATGGATGAATTTGCCATGGGCTCTTCAACTGAAAATTCAGCTTTTTTTGCCACTCATAATCCATGGGACCTTGAGCGTGTGCCGGGTGGATCGAGTGGCGGGTCAGCCGTGGCTGTATCTGCCGGGATGGCCCCTCTGGCTCTCGGTTCTGATACCGGGGGGTCGATTCGGCAGCCGGCTTCATTCTGTGGTCTGGTCGGATTACGGCCAACTTACGGCAGGGTCTCCAGGAACGGCTTGATCGCTTTTGCTTCATCCCTTGACCAGATTGGTCCCTTCTCCTTAACTGCTCTTGACAGTGCCATGCTAATGATGGTTTTAGCCGGCTCTGATCCGCTTGATTCTACTTCTTTACCTGAAACAGTACCCGATTATACTGCTTTTCAGGAAGAAAGTCTTGGTCAGGTAACCGTTGGGGTAATTGAGCAAAATATCGCTGAAGGTTTTGATCCTGAAGTTACTGCTGCAGTTCACAGGGTAACTGCCATGCTCGAAGAAGAGGGTGCGGATATTACCAAAGTTTCTTTACCGCTAATTGATTACGGACTGGGTGCTTATTACCTGATCGCTCCGTCTGAAGCCAGTTCTAACCTGGGACGTTATGACGGGGTGCGTTATGGCTACAGTGCCAATGGGGAGGATCTTGAGGCGATGTTTCGCAGGACAAGAGGCAAAGGTTTTGGCCCTGAAGTTAAGCGCAGGATTATGATTGGCACCTATGCTTTAAGTGCGGGCTATTATGATGCCTACTACCTGCAGGCAATGAAGGTCAGGACCCTGATTCGCCGTGATTACGCCAATGCTTTTCAGAAGTGTGATCTCTTGATTGGGGCAACTACTCCGACTCCCGCTTTTAAGCTGGGTGAAAAGACAGCCGATCCACTGCAGATGTACCTTTCAGATATTTGCAATATTACTGATGCCCTGGCCGGCATTCCTTCACTTTCCATCCCCGCCGGCCTGAATTCTGCTCACCTGCCTCTGGGAGTGCAGCTGGCAGCTCCTCCCCTGCAGGAAGGCTTACTTTTCAGGGTTGCCGCCTTCCTGGAACGAAAGAATGAAGCGCCTGTACAACGGCCACGGGTTAAAATCCCCGCAAAGGGGGACTGTCATGAGTAATTACGAGATTGTAATTGGTCTGGAAATTCACCTTGAGCTGCAAACACGTTCTAAGCTTTTTTGTGCTTGCAGCACCGCATTTGGCCATGAGGCAAACGTCAACTGCTGCCCGGTATGCCTGGGGTTGCCCGGAACTCTGCCGGTTCTTAATCGCCGCGCTATTGAGCTGGCGGTTGTTGCTGCCCTGGCCTTAAATAGCGAGGTTCAGCCAAGGAGCCGTTTTGATCGGAAAAATTATTTCTATCCCGATCTGCCTAAGGCCTACCAGATTTCGCAGTTTGACCAGCCCCTCGCCAGGGGAGGCTTCCTGGAAATTGATTTTGAAGGCGGGTGCCGCAGTGTGCATCTGGAGAGGGTCCATCTTGAAGAGGAGGCGGGAAAATTGATCCATGCCGGAGAATCAATTCTTGAGGCTGATTTTTCTCTGGTTGATTATAACCGTGCCGGTATCCCTCTCCTGGAAATTGTGACCAAACCTGATTTACGGTCTGGTCGTGAAGCAAAGCTTTTCCTGGAAGAATTGCGAACAACACTTCTCTATAGTGGGGTTTCTGATTGTAAAATGGAAGAAGGTTCGCTGCGCTGCGATGCCAATATATCGCTACGCCCGATCGGAAGCAGCGTTTTGGGCACAAAGGCGGAAGTGAAAAACATGAACTCTTTTCGTTCGGTTGAGTTGGCACTAAACTTTGAAGCCATGAGGCAAGAAGAAATCCTTAGCTCAGGTGGAAGCATTACCCAGGAAACCTGCCACTGGGACGAAGAAAAAAAAGAAACAATTGTGCTACGAGACAAGGAAGGATCATCTGATTATCGCTATTTCCCAGAACCCGATCTTTTACCGCTTCTTCTTGAAGATTCCTTTATTGAAGAGATGGCTGCAACTTTGCCGGAGTTACCCAGCCGGCGGCGCAGTCGATTGCAAGAGCAATATAAACTGAACATCAGTGACGCAGCCCTATTTACCGATAACCGGGACCTGGGTCTGTTTTTCGAGCAGGCGGCCGAACTTTATAACGATTATCAGAACCTGGCCAAGTGGGTTAAGGGTGATTTATTATATCAGGCTCGTGAGACGGGTAAAAGCCTCGGATCTATCAATCCAGGCCTCCTGGTTGAGCTGCTAGAGCTTATAGATAGTGGTCAAATCAATCGGCCCACTGCTAAAGAATTGCTGGCTGAAATGGTACTGAGCGGGGATAGCCCGAAGATGCTGATGCAGGCAAAAGGTCTGGGCATGATTTCCGGTGATGATAACCTTTTACCCCTGGTTGAGCAGGTTATTTCAGAAAATCCGGATGCTGTTGAGAATTATCGGCAGGGTAAAGAAAAAGCTATTGCTTTCCTTGTCGGAAAGGTGATGGCTTTAAGTGGGGGTAGGGCCGATCCGGGCCAACTAAACAGGATGATCAGAGAAAAAATTAGTTCTTGACAGGTGGTGTATAGAATGATTCAAAAAGGCGGACTGGTTGTAGTTGGCGCACAGTGGGGCGATGAAGGAAAGGGCAAGGTCATTGATTACCTGGCAACAGAATCCGATGTGGTGGTTCGCTTTCAGGGTGGCGATAATGCCGGCCATACAGTTGTTTACGGGGCTAATGTTTTTAAATTGCATCATGTTCCTTCCGGTATTCTTAATGCTCGGACACTTTGTTTGCTTGGCAATGGCATGGTTATTAACCCGCTGGTTTTGATTAGAGAACTTGAAGAACTAGAAAAGCGGGGTATCGATACGGCCAATCTCAGGATCAGTGGCCGGGCCCAGGTGATTATGGCCTATCATCAGGCTCTTGATGAAGCCAACGAGGCATTACTGGGTGAAAAGAAGATTGGTACAACCGGTCGTGGTATCGGTCCTGCTTATGCCGACAAAGCCCTGCGTCGGGGGGTTAGGGCCATTGATATGGTCGATCCCAAACATTTTCGGGATAGAATTAATGAAATATTGCCGCTGCAAAACCGCATTTTACGTGAAATTTATAATCACCCCGGTTATGATGTCGAAGAACTGATTGCGCTCTACGAGCCTGCCCTGGAAAGGCTAAGTCCCCTGGTTTGCGATGTTTCACTTCTCCTGGAAGAACATTTTGCTGCCGGTAAGAAAATACTTTTTGAAGGAGCCCAGGGTGCGCTGCTCGACATTGATCACGGTACTTATCCCTTTGTTACCTCATCATCAACCGTTGCCGCCGCAGCATCTAGCGGCAGTGGCCTGGGACCCCATTATCTTAAAGAAGTGCTTGGCGTAATCAAGGCTTATACAACACGGGTCGGTAGCGGACCGTTTCCAACTGAAGACAGTGCTGAAGCAGGTGACCAGTTAAGAGAACATGGCAATGAATACGGCACAACAACGGGGCGCCCACGGCGCTGCGGTTGGTTTGATGCGGTTATCGCCCGGTATGCTGCAAGAATAAACGGATTGACCGGGTTGGCGGTAACCAAGTTAGACGTCTTGAGCGGTATGGACCAGGTAAAAATGGCGGTTAACTATAAATGCCAGGGAAGTGAGATCAGTGATTTTCCCATCAGTATGGACAAGTTAAAGGATTGTTCACCGGTTTATGAAACTCTTCCAGGATGGGATGAAGATATATCAGGTGTACGCCGATATTCTGACCTGCCGTCAGCGGCACGCCGATTTCTGAAGACAGTTGAAGATTCAGTGGGGGTCAGGATTGAGCTTGTTTCGGTTGGTGCTGATCGCTCACAGACCATCATTTGTCCCGGATCCGGTTTGGAGAGATGGATTTCCGGTTAAAAAAAAATAACCGCTTGCAGGATTATCCCTTATAGCAGTCGAATTGTAGAGGTTAATTTCTAATTTTCGAACGATACTCTAAGTTATAAACAACTACTTTTATAGGGGAGGGATCTTATTTGCACAGTATCCGCGTTTCTATTAAGATCATTATTAGTTTTCTTTTCTCAATAACCGTTTTATTGACTTTCATTACCATATCGTTATTTGGCGTTAAAGCTGAGGATACAGTTCGCCTGATTGTAACTGAGGCAACCGGCCTGCAGCGCGAGATGGTGGTTTTTTATGCTGACTTGCAGCCACTGATGATCCATAATGTATTCTGGTTATGTCTGGCTGGGTTTGGTTTTATGCTTATCTTCCTTTATTTTATCGATCATAGTTTCAAGGGATTTCTTGCTCCCGGTATACTTTCTCTGGCTATTACTGTTTTTCTTGCTGTTATGGTTGCAGCATCCTATGGCAGTATCCAGAAATTTATCGGACCCTCTACCGATTTATACATCCAAACTGCCGTCGATCGTTTCAGGCAGGCTGCTTACGCAATGTTTGTCTTTGGAATAGCATTAGTTGCTCTTTCCCGTTGGGGGGATAAAATATTTAAAAGATCTAAAAAGACTGCTTAATGATTAAAGGCATGAGATCTTTTCGCCATGTTTTTAGCAGCGGGAGCCCCTGAAAAGGGTTGAAAGGTAACATATTGTAAATCACTATAACCCCCTTCCTACGGCCGCTTTTTCTTCGTTCTTTTGTGGAACGGAAGGGCCAGGGTGGGGGGTAAAAAGATCTATGCATTGCTAAAAGGTAACTGCTCAGTTAAGTATATGGGCAGCCTGGTCACCTTGGAACAGCCGTACACTTAAATTATAGCTGAGCAGTTACGTTAGAAGATTAAGAGCCACTGCTAGGGGAGAGCATCTAGCTTGAAATTACTGCATACGGCAGATCTTCATTTAACGGAAGATAACCCCGAACGATGGGCAGCGTTGGATCAACTGGTAGAAGTAGCGCGGCGTGAAAATGCAGCGGCTCTCCTTATAGCCGGAGACCTTTTTGATCACCATGTCGATGCTGACAGGCTCCGGCCTGCGCTGGCTAAAGTCCTCGGTGGCGAAAAGTTTAAGACGGTCATTTTACCCGGCAACCATGATCATGCAGCATATAGCAGCGGGCTTTATTTTGGAGCTGCTGTATCTGTAATAGATAATTGGCAAGAGCCTTTGCAAATTGATAAAGCCTTATTATGGGGCTTACCCTATGAAAAAATATCCGGTGAACGGCTTGTTGAACGTTTGCGGTTAATGGGTAGCATGATGGATAAGAACGATTGCAATATATTGCTTTTTCATGGTGAACTGCTTGATGCTTATTATTCCAGGAGTGACATGGGTGATGAAGGTGATCAGCGTTACATGCCGGTTAACCTAACTTACTTCAAGACCCTACCCATTCGCTATGTACTGGCAGGGCATTTTCATTCACGCTATGCAGCCTATAACTTACCAAATGAGGGGCTTTTTATTTACCCAGGTTCACCTGTTGCCATCACCAGGCGTGAGACGGGCAGGCGTGTTGCCAACCTGGTTGCTATCAACGAAGCTCCCGTTGAAATTGCCCTTAATACCTATCATTTTGAAGAGCTGAATCTCACGCTTGACCCTTTTGACCCTGTTGATCCGCTTGTTCTGCTCGAGCAAAAAATGCGTCAGATTGATGCTCAGGCTGTTATTAAACTAACAATAAGGGGTCTTTTCAATGGAGTTGCTCTTGGTAAAAGCGAGGTTGAGCTTGCCGAAGCATTGAGAAAAATAGCGGGTAATCGCCTGGCCGGAGATCCGGTCGAATCATTTTATGATGTCAGGCATGTCCTTGAAGACGATCTATTTAAAGAGTTTAAGCTGAGGCTGGAGCAAAGCGATTGCAGCCCGGACATTAAAACGACAGTTGAAGGAATGGTTATCGAAGCCTTCAGGGTGGTGAAAGTTTGTTCCTGAAAGAGTTTGCCGTAAGCCGCTATGGCCCTCTTCCGGAAAGTGGTCGAAAACTGCTAACAGGCTTCAACCTTTTTTACGGACCAAACGAAGAGGGTAAAACGCTTACCATCGATGCTCTCTTGAAAATGCTCTTAGGCAAATCTGCCGGACGTTCCTTTGAAGCAGTAAAAAGGGTGGAAGAGAAGCCTGAAGGTTATATTATTCTTGAAACCGGAGCTGAGAGAGAAGAAATCAAGTTGCCCGAAAAGGGTAACATAGCAGAATTGTTTGCTATGAGCGCTGCCGAGTTTGGAAATATTTTTATTATTCGCGATAGTGATCTATCCATAACAGGTGAAAATAATATTTACAGCGGGGTTACAGCCCGCCTTACCGGTATGCGCGGGGATGAAATAGCCAAATTGAAACTGCAAATACAGGAACAGGGCGGCATTACCGCCACAGGCGATTATACCAACCAGGCCCCATATAAATTAAAAGATCGCCTTAAAAAAGCACAACTGCTGTTAAATAAAATTGCTCCACTTTATACGATGCTTCAGGAAGAAAGTTTCGATCGATTCGAAGAAGAACTGGCCCTCTGCAGGGAAAGTTCTGAACTAATAAAGAAAAAAATAAACCGCTACAGGGTTGCCCAGTCCAGGGATCGTTACAGGAAAGGTTTGGCTGCCCTGAATGAATTGGAGAAAGCCAGGGAGGATTATCAAAAGCTCGATCTGTTGCAAAAGGATGACTACGAGCAAATGCAGCGTGATCATTATAAGCTGGAACAGCTTAGCATGGAACGGCAAATTCTGGCAGATGAAGAGCAAGAAGGAAAAATTGCCATAGAAGGAGCCAGGGTAACATTACAGTCTGTCAGCATTGCCTTGAAACATAGTGAAGAACTTGAGAAGAAAGTTACTGATAATATCGATCCCCTGCTTACAGAATATGAAAAAATGAAGATAATCTATCTCAGGCACGAAACCCGGATTACAAACCCTTTTTTCAGCCCGGCCCTCGCTATCCTGGTTTTAATTATATTAATATCAAGCATTGGTTTGATTGTCAGACCTGGATGGTGGTTTGTCTTCATGCTTATAGGATCGGCCCCCCTTCTATCGCTGCTGGCCTGGGCTCGTTATTCCCTGCTTGACAAGAAAAGTAGATTAAGGGTTACTGAAGCAGTGATCTGTTCGAAGGCTGAAGAATTCGGTTTGCCGGCCGATACCATTTCTGTTGTTCGGATAAACATCGCCAGGTTGAAAAATGAACTTAACCAGAAAAGGGAAGACTACAAGACAGCTGACAGAGAAATGGAGTGGTGTAAGCGTACATTAACGGCCACAAAGGAAAGACTTGAACGAAATCGCCATGACATCGAAAAATTAGAGCAGAGGATTGCTGTAGCAAAGCAAAACCTGGGCATTAAGAGTCTTGAACATTTTTCCGGGCAGTTAAAACGCAAAGAAGAGCTGAGAGTTGAAGTGGAAAAACAAAAAAGTTTACTGGAGAGCCATTTTGGTAAGCCGGAAGACCATCTGCCTGAGCATGAAATAATTAGCTTCTGGAAAGCGAAAGTTGCAGAATTGAGTGATTATGCATCTTTTGAGGAAGACCTGGTGTATGATCACCTGGCCGTGAAAAAATTAAATGCTGAGCTGGAACAAATCGAAAATACCCTGGAAGAACTGCAGGAAAAAATGAAAGAATACCTTGACAGGTTGCGTGAGATTGGAAGAGAAGCGAACCTTATTTTACAGCATGACGAAAATAACTACTTGCCCTGCCAGACTATTCTCGACCTCAAAATGATTCGTCAAAAGCTCGACAGCTGGGTATCTACCCGGGAGAAGTACAAAGAAGCAGCTCTGGTTGCCCTGTCTTTGTTTGCAGATCTTGAGGCGGCGGAGGAAGAAAAGATAAGTGCTTTATTCGGTGAAGAAAGCGCTGTCAGCTCTTATTTCAAGATTATTTCCGGTGGTCATTACCGGCAGGTGATATTTGTAGGTAGTGATCAACCAATCAGGGTTGTGCGTCATGACGGAATGGAACTTGAAGCAGGCAAGCTGTCAGGTGGAGCCTATGACCAGCTCTATTTTTCGATCAGGCTGGTCCTGGGCGAGAAATACCTGCGGGGCGAGAAAGGTTTTTTTATTCTTGACGATCCTTTCATCAAGGCGGATCCGAACCGTCTGGAAACACTTTTTAATATGCTTTTCGATCTGGTTGCCACGGGCTGGCAAGTCCTCTATTTCAGCGCTAAGGGTGAGGTTCGAGATGCCCTCAGCAAGAAAGTTGCTGCCGGTGAGGTTAAGCAGTTTACTATAGATACGGAGCATTAGATGCGGTATGATTATAGCTGGAGGTGTAACAATGCAATTAACTGTAATGGGCTGTTATGGACCTTATCCTCCGGCAGGCGGAGCCTGCTCAGGTTACCTGATTAGGGATAGTGGTTTCAAACTTCTAATTGACTGCGGAAATGGTGTGTTGAGTCGTTTGCAGGAACATATGGAGCTCTGGCAGCTTAGCGCTGTTGTACTCTCGCACCTTCATGCCGACCATTATTCAGATTTAATGATCATGCGCTATGGACTCGAGATAGCTTATGAACAAGGTTTACGCAATGAGCCATTGCCACTTTATACTCCGGCTGAGCCGGTCGCTGAATTTGAACGACTGCCCTATAAAAATGCTTACACTGTAAAAGCGCTTTCATGTGAAGATGAACTGCTGATTGGACCATTCAAGATCAGCTTTCGGTTTGGTGTGCACGCCGTTCCATCGCTTGCTATGCGAATAGAGACAGAATCAGGAACCCTGGTTTACTCCGGTGACACCGAATATTATAATGGCCTGGAGGAGTTTGCAGCCGGAGCCAACTTGTTTCTCTGTGAAGCAAATTATCTTGAAAAGGATATTGCAGAAGGGTTGCAAAATCACCTCAGTTCTGCCCAGGCTGCTCAAATTGCTGCCGCAGCAGGGGTAGACCGGTTGTTGCTGACGCACCAGCATCCCGAACGCAGAATTGCAGCTTCACTGGATGAAGCGAAGAAATATTACCCCTCGGTCAAGACAGCCAGAGAAGGATTTACTTACGATATTTCAGGCAGCAGCAAATAATCTGGTTTTTCTAGGCAATCAGATGTGGGTGGCAATAGCGCCATCATTCTGGCGACCTTAAGTTTATAGCCGTGCTGTTACGATGCTAATGTTCTAAGGAGGAGAAAAGATGACCAAGAAAAAAATGCCCGCCCAACTGTTATTGGGACCAGTCCCCTCAGCCCTTATTGGTTGCGGGAGTGCAGACAAAATGAATATTATTACCCTGGCCTGGGTGGGAGTGGTCAATTCTTCCCCACCGCTGATCTCAGCTGCTGTTCGTCCTAACCGTTATTCCCACGGGTTAATCAAAAGCAGCGGTGAATTTACAATAAACATTCCAGGCGCAGATCAGGTAGATATTGCTGATGCCTGCGGAAATTTAAGCGGCAGGGATCTAGATAAATTTTCTCATTTTAGCCTGACAGCTGTTACAGGAACCCTTGCCGTTGCCCCGATGATTGAAGAATGCCCCATTAGCATGGAATGCCGGCTCAGAAAGACCCTGGAACTGGGTAGTCATAGTCTTTTTATCGGTGAAGTAGTTGCTGTCTACGTGGCAGAGGAAGTGCTCGACGAAAGGGGGCGGATCGACTTTGCCCGCTGCCCCTTACTGGGATTCTGTGCTGGAAGTTACCTGGAGACAAAACCACTGGGGACGACAATCGGTTATACACAAAAATAAGGCTTTAAGCCTACTGATTAGTCATAGACGCTATGTTTGCAAGATTACAGAGGCAATTGATATAATCTAGACGATACAGGTTGGTTTGACAGAAAATGAGGTTAAGCAGTGGATAATAAACATCAATCTTTGTTAAGGGAACTACCGGCGGTTGATCGACTGATGCGTGAATCAATCCTGGTGGAGCTACAGCAGCGCTTCCCCCGGGCCACTATTCTGCAGGCCGTTCAGGAAGTTATTTCCATTTACAGGAATAGAATTACGCTTGCCGAAGAAAATGGTATCGCTGAATTACCGGATCTTTCCTTATCTATGCTTGCCCGTGAAGCAGCAAAGCTAGCTGAAGAATATGCCGAACTAAATCTCAAGGCACTGATCAACGCTACCGGTGTAATCATTCATACCAACTTAGGGCGTGCGCCCCTGGCACCATCAGCTGTGAAGGCATTATCTGCTATTGCCCGCAATTATAATAATCTTGAACTATCCCTGAAAAGCGGTAGACGCGGTTCACGCCAGGAACACCTGGAGGAGTTAATCTGTACTTTAAGCGGTGCCGAAGCGGCTGTTGTAGTTAACAACAATGCGGCCGCTGTTTTCCTGGCTCTCAATAGCACTGCTATGGGCCGGGAAGTGGTTGTATCGCGCGGTCAACTGGTCGAAATTGGCGGTTCTTTTCGTATCCCGGAAATAATGGCCGCCAGCGGAGCGATTCTGGTTGAAGTTGGCACAACCAATAAGACCTACCTGCGTGATTACGAATCTGTTATCGGGGAAGATACGGCAGTATTTTTAAAAGTGCACACCAGCAATTATCATATGATAGGTTTTACGTCTGAAGTAAACACGGCTGATCTGGCTGCTCTCGCTCACAAACACAATCTGGTTATGATTGAGGATCTGGGCAGCGGGGTTTTCCTTGACCTGGAAAAGTATCATCTGCCTCCCGAACCTAAAGTACAGGACAGTATTGCGGCCGGAGCCGACCTGGTAACTTTTAGTGGAGATAAAATGTTGGGTGGTCCCCAGGCCGGTATTATTGTCGGTAGAAAGGATCTCGTTGCCTCCATCCGCACCAATCAGCTGGCCAGGACACTGCGGATTGACAAGTTTGCCATAACCGCTCTTGAAGCCACCTTAAAGCTTTACCTTGATGAAGAACAGGCTATTAGTGAAATACCGGTATGGAGAATGCTCACAGCCAAACCGGAATTGATCAGGCAAAGAGCTGAAAAGCTGGCCGATCGTTTAAACGATCTTTTCGGAGGCAATACAGTTTCGGTTGAACCGGGTATCTCGAAAGTTGGCGGCGGTGCTTTACCGACTGCGGAACTTCAGACCTACCTGGTTGTTTTTAAGCCGGATCCTGAACGGGAAAAACCTGATAAACTGGTTGAAAAGTTACGCAGTGGCGATCCCCCGGTTATTCTGCGCCTCCAGCATGAAAGCCTGCTTTTTGACCCGCGCACAATCTTTGAAGATCAGGAAGAAATGCTCATTGATGCAATAAAGAAAGCTTATTCGATCTGATTGCCAGTTCATGTCTTGGTGAGCGGAATCTGAAGGAGAAATATCTTTGGAACAATTGATCATTGGTACTGCCGGGCACGTTGACCACGGTAAAACAGTTTTAATCAAGGCGCTTACCGGAGTAGATACAGATCGGCTGCAGGAAGAAAAAGAACGGGGCATTTCAATTGATCTCGGGTTTGCCCCTTTCAGACTGCCCGGTGGCAGATTAGCCGGTGTCGTAGATGTGCCGGGTCATGAACGTTTTATACACAATATGCTGGCTGGAGCGGCGGGTATGGACCTCGTTATGCTCGTTGTAGATGCATCGGAGGGTGTGATGCCCCAAACCCGGGAGCATCTGGCCATCCTTGAATTGCTCGGTCTTCAAAACGGCATTGTGGTTATTACAAAAATCGATCTTGTCGAAGAAGAATGGCAAGAGCTTGTTCAGGAAGAGATAAGGGAAGAGTTAAAAGGCACTTTTTTGGAGCAGGCCCCGATCAGGGCAGTTTCAGCCCTGCAGAACCAGGGTATTGATGAATTAAAAATTCTTATTGAAGAGATGACTACAGGCCTGGAAACTCGTAATGCAGCAGGCCCGCTGCGTCTGCCGGTTGATCGTTCATTTATTATCGCCGGATTTGGCACTGTTGTTACCGGGACCCTGATTCAGGGGTCTGTTAAGACCGGTGATACAGTTGCCGTGGTTCCCCCCGGGGTCGAAGCGAGAGTCCGTAATATTCAGGTTCATGATAACGATGTCAGGGAGGCTTGTGCCGGTACAAGGGTTGCCCTGAACCTTTCCGGTTTAGAAAAAGATCAGGTTTTACGAGGTAGCGTGGTCAGTACACCGGGATATTACCGTCAGACAGATCTGATTGACGCTTCCGTAACACTACTTGCTTCGGCACCACGCAGGATCAAGAATCTCGATCCTGTTCATTTCTTTTTAGGCACTTCTCGCAGTGTAGCCAAATTACTGCTTCTCGATCGGGACGAATTAAAACCCGGGGAGAGTGCACCAGTGCAGTGTCGTCTCGACAGACCCCTCGTTGCAGAACGCGGCGACCCATTTGTGATCAGATCATATTCACCAATGACGACTATCGGTGGCGGAAGGATTCTCGATCCCTACCCTAATCGCCATCGCCGCTATCGGCAAGAGGTTGTCGAACGTCTCGATGAATTGAAACAGGCTCCTTCAGCCGGTGGTGATTCAGCTTTTATCCGCAGTAAGCTATTAGAAATGATTTCAGCCGGCACTGAAGCTCTGGCCAAGGAAACCCGGCTTGCTCCAGCCAGGGTAAACGATGTCCTCTCAGAACTAATTGAAGCTGGCATCGTGAATAAACTTGGCGACTCTTATGTTGTGGCAACTGTCTTGCATAAATGTGAAGCAGATCTTCTGGCCGCTCTTGAAGATCATCACCGCCAGAAGCCCCTCTCACCGGGCATCCCACGTGCCCGTCTGAAAGGTTATCTGCCAACTGAATTCGGCCAGCGCGATTACGATTCCCTGTTGGAAAATTTACAGTCAGCAAAGAAGATCCTGGTCAGCAATAACTTTGTGACGCTCTTTAACTTTGAAGCTCAGCCGTCCCCGGCAGAGCAAAAACAGCTTGATAGTCTCTTAAAAATTTACCGGGATAGTTTTCTGCAGCCACCTTCAGTTAAAGATGTCCTGGAAAAAACAAAAGTACCGCTGACCCGTAAAGATGAATACTACAATTTTTTGCAAAATGCCGGTCTACTGGTAAAAGTAAGCGAAGAGCTCTATTTTTCAAGGGAAGCATACCAGGAAGCCCTGGATATGCTGCGCCGGCATTTTGCCTCACATGAAAAAATGACCCTGGCCGAGTTTAGAGACATTACCGGTAGTTCACGCAAATTTGTCCAGGCGTTGCTTGAACATTTTGATCAGGCTAAATACCCCCGCCGCATCGAAGACCACCGGGTACCATTCAAACTGAAACCGTGACAAGGGCACGGTTTTGATGGGAGGTAGGTGATAGAGGATGAGTAGTGAGAAGATTCGCCTGACGGCAATGACTGCCAGTGCGGGGTGAGCGGCTAAAATTGGTCCTGCAGACCTGGCGCAGGTTCTGCGCCAAATGCCTGTTGTAGATGATCCCAACTACCTGAACAGAGAGCAGCATTTTTCAGATGCCGGTATCTACCGCCTTTCTGAGACCGAAGCCCTGGTGCAGACTGTAGACTTTTTTACTCCTATTGTTGACGATCCCTATGCTTTTGGACAAATTGCTGCTGCCAATGCTTTAAGTGATGTTTATGCTATGGGGGGCAGGCCGCTTACCGCTCTCAACATAATTTGCTTTCCGGTGTCATGTCAGCCGCTTAAAATTATGGAAGCTATTTTACGCGGCGGTTATGACAAGGTCAGTGAAGCCGGAGCTGCTGTTGTTGGTGGTCACAGCATAGAAGATGCTGAGCCGAAATACGGTCTCGCTGTAACAGGGCTTGTGGAGATCGAAAAATTAATCACTTCCGAAGGTGCCCGGGCTGGGGATAACCTGGTGCTGAGCAAGCCCATTGGTACCGGCATCATCGCTACGGCAATAAAGGGCGAGATGATTGGCGAAAAGGAAGCTGAAGCCTTCACAAGTGGCATGGCTGCTTTAAACGCTGCTGCTTCAAGGGCCATGATAGAGGTAGGCGTATCTGCCTGTACAGACATTACCGGTTTCAGCTTGCTGGGGCACCTGCATGAAATGCTGCTTTCAAGTGGCCTTGGTGCCGTTATTCAATTTGGGCAGGTTCCTCTTTATCCGGCTGTTAAGGAGATGGCAGCGATGGGAATGATCCCCGGGGGAGCATACCGTAATCTAGATTACATGCGTCCTTACCTTGAGTGGCAGGGTGACCCTAAAGATAAAGAAGATGCCCTGATTATTTTGGCCGATCCCCAGACTTCAGGGGGACTATTGACTGCAGTGGCCAGTGATAAAACTGACCAGTACCTCTCACTGCTGAAGGAAAAAGGGGTCACAGGCGAAGTTGTCGGCCAGATTTTAAGAGAAAAACCCGGCAAAATAATTATCGCTTAACAGGATCAATAGTTTCCCATGTAAATTATTTAAGAATTTAAAAATGTAGAAGGATAATAAATGAGAATGTCGAATTTATATAAGTCGAGCCATTTATATCGCAATTGTCTAACTATTTATCGAGAATAAGTGGGGGGGTGAGGATAGGGGATAACGATTGTAGCTTTTACCGGCATGATGAAAGTTGCCGGAAATTTTGAAACAACTATTACTTAATGATGCGGGGTATGCTAATGAGTACCGATGTCCAGACATTTACTGAAAAATATGATCTGCTTGGTTGTATCCAGTGCGGTCGATGCACCGGTGGATGCCCGGTTACTGTGCGGGCTGATCTGAACGTGCGCCGCTTTGTCAATGATGCTTACTATGAAGAAAAACTGGATGAATTGGCCAAATTGGCAGAGATCTGGGATTGCACTGCCTGTCACACCTGTGCTGTCCGCTGCCCCAAGGGTTTAAAGCCGCTTGAAGTTTTACTTGGTCTGCGCACGATGATTGTTGAGAGCGGAAAAGTTGAACCGACAGTTCGCGATGCCTTACAAAGTGTTCTCCTTGAAGGCAACCCCTGGGAAAAGTCCAGGGCTACCCGTAGCGACTGGATGGAAGGCCTTGATGTGAAAATAGCCGAACCCGGTGTGCCTGTGGAAAATCTTTTCTATGTTTGCTGTACTATCGCCTACGATCCTCGCGTGCAAATGATTGCAAAAAATCTTGTACGCCTGCTAAACAAAGCCGGTGTCGACTATGCCTTTCTAGACGAAAGTGAAACCTGTTGCGGAAGCGAGGTTTTTACCCTTGGCGAGGAAGGCCTCTTTGAAATGCTCGTTGAGGACAACACTGAGATGCTAAACGAGTACGATTATAAAAGGATGGTCACCCTCTCACCGCATTGCTTCACGACTTATAATACCCATTACCCTGATTTAAAAAAACCCATCTTGCATTACACTCAGCTTCTTGACGAACTGCTCAAGGATGGCAAGTTATCCTGGAAAGGAGAACTGGGGAAGAAAATTGTTTTTCACGACCCCTGCTATCTGGGCAAACAGGGTGATGTATACGATGAACCGCGTAATTTGCTGCGTAGCATTCCCGGTTCGGAACTGCTTGAATTTGATCGTTGTCGTGAACGCAGTCTCTGCTGTGAAGGCGGCGGAGGGAAGATGTGGGTTGAATCGCTTTCAAAGAAGGAAAGGCTGGCAGATACGCGGATTAAAGATGCCAAGGCTCTTGGTGCAGAAGTTGTCGCCGTAGCCTGTCCCTTCTGTGTTTTGACCCTGGAAGATGCCATGAAAGGACTTGGCTATGAAGAAGAAATGCGCGTAGCTGAAATAATGGAGCTTCTGGGTGAATTTATTGAAGCATAGCTAGCTCAATTTTGGTAGGAGGTGGAAAGAAGGATGAAAACTTTTGTTTGTATCAAGTATGTGCCCGATACTTCCGAAGCGGAAGTAAAAGTTAATCCCGATGGCGTTACCGTTGATAGCAGCCGTTTTTCCTTCGATATTAACGATGCCGACAACTATGCTGTTGAAGAGTCGGTCTTAATCAAGGAAGCCAAGGGTGGAGAAGTCGGTGTTGTTTCGATCGGGCCGAAACAATCTGATGTGATGATTCGGATGGCCATGGCCAAGGGATGTGACCGGGCTGTGCGTATTGAGGATGATCGCATTGCCGGGTATGATCCTTTCATGGTGGCCAAAGTTCTGGCCGGAGCGATAAAAGGACAGGAATTTGACCTCGTATTGACCGGTTGTATGGCCAGTGATGACTGGCACATGTCCACAGGCGTGGCTCTTGCTGAAGAACTTGGAGTAAACCATGCCTCGATGGTTAACAAGGTTAGCATTGAAGACGGTAAGGTTGTCGTGCACCGCGAGCTGGAGGGCGGATTGCTGGAAGCTCTTGAAGTTGAACTGCCGGCAGTACTGACCATTCAAACCGGTATTAACGAGCCCCGCTATGCCCCGATTCGCGGGATTCGTGAAGCTCAGAAAAAAGAACTCAAAGTAGTTAAGCTTGACGATCTGGGCGTTGATCCGGCCACCGTAGGGGCTGATGCCTCACAGGTAGTGCTGGAACAGCTTTATATTCCTGAAATTGAATCCTCTGCTGAATTCATTGAGGGCGAGCCGGATGAAAAAGCCGAAAAACTGGCTTCCATCCTGGTTAAAGGAGGCTTAGTATAATGGGTAACGTTTTAGTCTTAGCTGAACACCGTCAGGGAGCATTAAGAGATGTGTCTTTTGAAATGATGGCAGTTGCCCCCAAGCTTGCCGAAGGCATGGGTGGCGAAGTCATGGTCTTATTAATCGGCAGCGGCATGGACGATCTGGCCAAGAAAATGGCCGATTTTGGCGTCAAGGTATTGGTCGTCGATGATCCCCTCTTCGAAAACTTCAATGCTGAAAAATATCAGAAAGTCATGTCGGCCCTGATTGATGACCTGAAGCCGGCCCTGGTAATGACAGGACATACAGCCCAGGGTGTTGACTTTATGCCGGCCCTGGCCGTGGAGAAAAAACTGCCCATGGTGGCCGATTCCATTGCTCTGGAATATGTTGATGGGACCCTGAAAGCTACCCGCCAGCTCTATTCCGGAAAAGTAAACGCCACTCTGGCTTTTAAACCAGCGGATACTTACCTGGTTACTTTCAGGGAGGGTGCTGTTGAGGCCCCTGCACCCGGTGCAGCCGGTTCGGTAGAGAAAATCGATGCACCTCTGAAAGAGGATGTTACTTATCGCAAGTTCCTGGAATATATTGAGGCCGAAGTGGGCGATGTTGATATTACCCAGTCTGATATTCTCGTGGCCATTGGTCGCGGTTTGAAAGAAGATAAGAATCTACCGTTGATTGAAGAACTGGCTAAAGCGATCAAGGCAGATATCGCCGGTTCAAGGGCGGCAACCGATGCCGGTTGGATTCCCCACGATCGTCAGGTAGGCACTTCCGGAAAATCAGTCAAGCCCAAGCTTTATATAGCGATGGGTATCTCAGGTGCCTTCCAGCACCTGGCCGGGATGAAAGGTTCCAAGACAGTAGTGGCAATCAACAAAGACCCGGAAGCCCCAATCTTTACTGTAGCCGACTATGCTATTGTCGATGATTTGTTTAAGATTGTGCCCAAGCTGACCGAAAAGCTTTCCGAGCTCAAGGGCTAGCAATACCCGAAGGGTCAATCTTTGCGGGAGGATGATAAACCAGATGACGGAAAAACCAAAAGTAGGTGTTTACGTCTGCCATTGCGGTATTAACATATCCGCAACTGTTGATGTAGACGCTGTTGCTGAATATGCGCAAAAGCTGCCCAATGTCGAGGTGGCGCGCACCTATTCATATATGTGTTCCGATCCCGGCCAGTCTCTGATTAAAAAGGACATCAAGGAGCTGGGCTTAAACCGGGTTGTAGTGGCTTCCTGCTCCCCCCGTATGCATGAAACAACCTTCAGAAAAGCAATCCAGGAAGCAGGAATTAACCCCTATTTCCTCGAGATGGCCAATATTCGGGAACAGTGTTCATGGGTCCATGAGGACATGGAAGAGTCCACTGCCAAAGCAGAGAAGCTGGTCAAGGCCTCGGTAGCAAAAGTGCGGCTGCTTGAACCCCTTGAATCAAAGGAGGTAGATGCCGAGCCTGCCGCCCTGGTTATCGGGGCTGGTATTGCCGGTATCCAAGCCGCTCTAGACATTGCCGACGCCGGCTTTCAGGTGTATCTTGTCGAAAAAACCCCTTCTGTGGGTGGGCGCATGGCCCAGCTTGACAAGACATTTCCTACGCTTGACTGCTCGGCCTGCATCCTTACACCGAAGATGGTCGATGCGGCAAGCCATCCAAACATAGAGCTGCTTAGCTATTCTGAAGTAGAAGAGATCGGGGGTTATATCGGTAATTTTGATGTCAAGGTGCGTAAAAAAGCCCGATATGTAGATTTTGAGAAATGTACCGGTTGTGGTGACTGCGCCGCTGAATGCCGGGTTAAGAATCGCATTCCCAGCGAGTTCGATCAGGGTATGGGTAAGCGTTCAGCTATTTACCTGCCCTTTCCCCAGGCGGTTCCGGCCAAGTTTACCATTGATCCCGAGAACTGCCTTTACCTGACAAAAGGAAAGTGCGGCAAGAGCCCTAAGTGCCAGGAAGTCTGCCGTGCTGAAGCGATAAACTTTGATCAGGAAGATGAAATGGTCGAGTTTAAAGTCGGAGCCATTATCGTGGCCACCGGTTTTGATCCTTTTGATCCTTCCCGAAAGCCGGAATACGGGTATGACGATTACCCCAATGTAATCACCGGCATGGAAATGGAAAGGCTGGTTTCTGCTTCTGGTCCGACCGGGGGCAAGATAAAGATCTTTAATGGCGAGGAAGAAATAGAGCCAAAAGAAGTTGCCTTAATCAAGTGTGTTGGATCAAGAGATCAGAGCGTTGGTAATGAATATTGTTCACGCGTCTGCTGCATGTACCTGGCCAAGCAGGCCCACCTGCTCAGGGATAAGCTGCCCGATGCCAATATCAGGATCTATTACATGGATGTCAGGGCTTTCGGTAAAGGCTTCGAAGAGTTCTATGACCGGGTCCGCAGGGAAAATGTTCGTTATATCAGGGGCAACCCTTCGGAGATATTTAAGCGTGGCAATAAGCTTGTTGTAAAAGCGGAAGATACCCTGACCTCAACTCCCCTGGAAGATGAGGTCGACATGGTTGTCCTGGGAGTCGGCCTGGAACCACGAGCCGATATGCGTCAGATCATGGAACTGCTCAGGCTTTCCCAATCGCCAGATCGCTTTTTCCTGGAGGCTCACCCAAAATTAAGACCTGTCGATACGGCGACTGACGGAGTCTTCCTGGCCGGTTGCTGCCAGGGACCAAAAGATATTCCCGATACTGTCGCCCAGGCCAAAGCCGCTGCAGCTTCAGCGATGATACCGCTGGCCAGGGGTACGGTTGTAATCAGTGCCCAGGTAGCGGCGGTAGACGAAGCAACCTGCCGCGGTTGCGGATTTTGCGTGAATATCTGCCCCTATACGGCCATTGAGCTGGTTACGATCAACCGTTTTGGTCACGACGTTGAAGTGGCCAGGGTTAACGAGGCTCTCTGCAAGGGCTGCGGCTCATGCTCGGCAGCCTGCCTCTCTGATTCGATTCAACCAAAGTCGTTCCGCGATCGCCAGATACTACCACAAATAGCGGCATTGGGGGTCATGAAATGAGCAAAGACTATGAACCGAACATTGTAGCATTTCTCTGTAACTGGTGCTCCTATGCCGGTGCTGACCTGGCCGGAACGAGCCGGGTGCATTACCCGGCTAATATCCAGGTAATCAGGGTAATGTGTTCAGGCCGGGTCAACCCGCTCTATGTGATGAATGCGTTGCAGCAGGGTGCTGATGGAGTTCTCGTATCGGGTTGCCATCCCGGAGACTGCCATTACATGGAAGGTAATTATTATGCCAGGCGCCGCCTTGGGATGCTGAAAGATTTGCTGGAATTTGTCGGTGTAGACCCGAGGCGCTTTCATATGAGCTGGGTATCGGCTTCAGAAGGTCAAAAGTGGAAAGAAGTAGTGGAAAAAACCGTCGAAGATGCTCGAGAAGCCGGACCTTTTGAAGGTTTCCGGCGTCAGCAGATCGACTGGTAGGAGGGGTTTTATACTATGGATCTTGAACAATTACGTAAAACAGCGGCTGAGGTTGTAGCCCGTGACGATGTCAAGTATCTGATCGGTTGGAAACAGGGCTCATATGGTTATCGCATTGCCCCGAGCTTTGTTGAAGATGCTGCCGGCGCTGCAGAACTGACCTTTTCACCCCTCTGCACCGCCAATCTTGCTACTTACCTGACCCTGGTGGAAAAGTTGCCGGTGCCTCGCGGAGAGAAGGCCGACGAAAGAAAGGTTGCCCTGATGGTTAAAGGATGTGACAGCCGGGCTGTGACCCAACTCCTGGTTGAACATGGTATCCACCGCGATCAGGTGGTAATTATTGGCTGTCCCTGTCCCGGAGTGGTTGATCCGGTTTTACTGGCGGAAAAATACCCGGAGACCGAAGACCGGGTTGAATTGAAATGGAATGGTGACGGTTTTCTGATCATCCGGGATGGCAAGGAAGAAAAAGTAGCCAGAGATGAACTTCTTGCCGAGAAATGCCGGCTTTGTCGTTATCCAAACCCGGTGATCAGCGATGTCTTGATCGGAGAAGCTGTAGAAACCTGGGAACCGGCTGAAGATAGCGCGGTAGCAGAAATTGAAGAGCAAGATTATGACAGTCGCTGGGACTACTGGAAAAAGCAGTTTGACCGCTGTGTGCGCTGTTATAGCTGCCGTAATGTTTGTCCGCTCTGTTACTGCCAGGATTGTATTCTTGATCGTCTCAGCCCGACCTGGGTTAACCGTTCTGTTAACTTTTCTGAGAATACGGCTTTCAATATTACCCGGGCTTTTCACCTGGCCGGCCGCTGCATCGAGTGCGGTGAGTGTGAAAGGGTTTGCCCGGCTAATATTCCCCTGGGCAGGTTAAATCGCAAGCTGGCCCGGGAAGTGCGGGAGAAGTACGGATTTGAAGCCGGGGTTGATCCCGAAGCCGATCCGTTCCAGGCCAGTTTTAAGCCTGATGATCCCGAGGACTTCATACTGTAGAGGTGGGTGATATGTCAGCGATGCTGTTGAATAAAGAAAAGTTGCCTGATTTTATCGGAAAACTGGCCGGAAAAACTCTATGGGCTCCTCAGGCAGAGGGCGAAACGCTATCTTTTGCTCCACTTGCTGAAGGTGAAGTACCCGTCCTAGAGTTTAGAAATACAAGAGTACCACCAAAGGGAGCTCTGTTTCCCCAGACTGAAACCATGTACAGCTTTCAACTGGGTACTGAAGAGCTGACTGAGCCAAAATTGGAAGAGGAAGTCGTGGTATTTGGCATTCGTCCCTGCGATGCCAGGGCTATGACCATAGTGGAAAAACTTTTCCGCTGGGATGTCGACGACCCTTATTACCTGAAGAGACAGGAACTGGTGACGCTGGTAGGACTGGCCTGCAATGAACCTGGTTTGAATTGTTTCTGCCCCTCAGTCGGAGGCGGCCCAGCTTCAACCGAAGGCCTGGATTTGCTGATGGTTGACCTTGGGGACCGTTACCTCCTGGAAGCTGTTACAGCCAAAGGTGAAGCCATTATAGCTGAAGCTAAGGATATCCTTGATGAAGCAAATGACGAAGCCCTGAAGGCTAAGGGAGAGGTTGTTGCTGCCGCCGAGAAGAAAATCAAGCGCGCTATTGATACAGAAGGAGTGCCTGAAGGGTTGCCAGGCTTATGGGAAGATCCGCTCTGGAAAAGAGTCTCAGCTGCCTGTCTGGGTTGCGGCACCTGTACCTATCTTTGCCCGACCTGCCACTGTTTTGATATTCAGGATGAGACAGAAGGGTTCGAAGCAAGACGTTGCCGCATGTGGGACTCCTGCATGTTCGAAGAATATACCCTGCACACGTCAGGGCATAATCCCCGTCCCGCTCGCAGGGAGCGAACCCGTAACCGGATCAATCACAAGTACAGCTATTATGTGGACAAGTTTGATGTGATCGCCTGTGTTGGTTGCGGTCGTTGTACCAACCTCTGCCCTGTCAATATAGATATCATTGATATTCTGGGGCAGGTGAAGGAGGCGCTATGATGACGGAACATAACCCCTATATGCCCTATATGGCAACTGTAGAGGAAACCTGGCACGAAACCGGCGGAGATCGCGCCATTAAAACCTTTAAGGTGGTTTTTGACGATCAGGAGTTGCGTGAAAAATGGAGCCACCTGCCTGGACAGTGTGCAATGATCGGGGTTTTGGGTGAAGGTGAGAGCATGATATCAATATCGTGTTCTCCCACCGAGGGAAAATTCCTGCGCTTTTCGGTCATGCGCATGGGCAAAGTTACCCAGGCTTTGCATCAGTTGGATCCGGGTGACAAGATGACGGTTCGCGGCCCTTATGGTAATAATTTTCCTGTCGATGAATGGCAGGGTAAGCAGATCCTGACCATTGGTGGCGGTATTGGCCAGGCTCCTCTGCGGCCGATCGTCGAGTATGTCAAGGCAAACCGTGACAAATATGCCGGGTTGACCATGATTTATGGGGCCCGCACGTCGGGAGATCTTTGCTTTAAAGGTGAATTTGATGAGATGAGCAAAAACAGTGATCTTGCCTGTCACCTGACCATTGACGTGGAGGAAGAAGGCTGGGACCATAATGTTGGCTTTGTACCGCAAATGCTGCTTGACCTGAACCCTTCGCCCGATAATACCATTGCCATTACCTGCGGTCCGCCGATAATGATTCGTTTTGTCCTTGAAAATCTAAAAAAACTTGGGTTTTCAGACGACCAGATCTATACCACGCTGGAGAACAGGATGAAGTGCGGTATTGGAAAATGTGGCCGTTGTAATGCCGGAAACATGTATGTATGTAAAGATGGCCCTGTTTTCAGTTATTCTGTTTTGAAGGACATCCCGGAAGCTTTTGCCTAAAAGGCATCTAGCCGTTGTATGGTGATTAAAAAAACTGAAGCGCACCCTGCGGCAAAGGGTGCGCTTCTTTTGAGTGTGTTTGGCATTATAGTTGCCCTGGCCACTAAAGAAGCATCTCAAACTGTTCCCTTGTGAGGGCTGCTCGGTTGTGCTAAGATTTATTTAGTTTTAAGGAAGGAGCTTCATAAATGGAGCAGTATGGACAGGTTATTGAGAAGAAGGGTGAAACTGCATCAGTAGATCTGCAGCGGCACCTGGCCTGCGCTAGTTGTGGCAAGTGCGGCATCTTAAGTGGTTCAAACAAGCGCCGGATAACTGTCGAGGCCTTGAATCCCATCAATGCCGAAGTAGGACAGAGGGTGCTCCTTGAATCTGACGATCGTCAAATCATATTTATCTCTTTCATGCTTTATCTTGTTCCATTGGCCGGTCTTCTGGGTGGGATCATTTTGTGGTTGCGTATTGCCGATCTGATGGGGCTCGCCGGAAGCCAGGAATTAGGGGCGGCAGTGGTCGGGTTTGCCCTCATGGCAATGATATTTTTACTGATTCGGATTTGGGATCGCAGGGTAAAAGATAATCCGCAGTATAAGCCGGTCATAACCGCTTTGATCGAAGCAGGAACCGAAGAATGTAGCAATGACGATAGTGATTAATGGTTATGGATCCGTGTTAGTTAATTTTTAAGGATTGGCCACTTTGTTAAAGATAGCTTGCCGGGGAGGTAGAAAAGGTGTCGGGTGAATATAATGTAGCAGTAGTTGGCGCAACCGGTATGGTCGGACAGAAGATGATCGAGGTTTTAATGGAACGAAAATTTCCAGTGAAATCATTTAAGCTTTTAGCTTCAGCCCGTTCGGCGGACACAAGGATTGACATTGGAGGCACGGAGCATACAGTTGAAGAACTGCAGGCCGGCTCTTTTAAAGGCGTTGACTATGCTTTTTTCAGCGCCGGAGAAAGCATCAGCAGAGAATTTGCTCCCTTTGCAGTTAGAGAAGGAGCGGTAGTAATTGATAACAGTAATGCCTTCCGCATGGATGATGGAATTCCTCTGGTTGTTCCGGAGGTTAATCCTGACAGCGCTTTTGACCACAAGGGCATTATTGCCAACCCCAACTGCTCGACAATTCAGATGGTAGTTGCCCTGAAGCCCCTTCAGGAGGCAGCACCTATAAAACGTATAGTTGCCGCTACCTATCAGGCTGTTTCCGGTGCCGGCAAGGAAGCCGTTGATGAGTTACATGAACAGTGCCGGGCTGTTTTAGCCGGTGAAGCTATCAGGGCTGAAAGAATTCCCCTCAAGGGGGCCCTGCGCAATTACCAGATTGCCTTCAACTGCGTACCGCAAATTGATATTTTTGTTGAAGATGGTTACTGCAAGGAAGAACTGAAAATGGTGCGGGAGACGAGGAAGATCATGGGGTTGCCTGATCTGGCGGTGACAGCGACAACCGTTCGTTTACCGGTTGTAACCGGTCATTCCATCGCTTTGAATGTAGAATTTCTCAATCCGCTTCCACCTTCACAGGCACGAGAAATCCTTGAACATGCACCTGGAATCAGGGTGATTGATGATCCTGATAAATTAGCCTACCCGATGCCTCTTGATGCCGCGGGTGATGATGCTGTATTTGTCGGGCGGATCCGTCCTGATTCTACCGTTGCTTACGGCCTCAATCTTTGGGTTGTTTCTGATAATATACGCAAAGGAGCAGCCACCAATTCAATCCAGATTGCAGAATTGTTGACTGGCAAAAAATGATTGATCTGTTTTGATTGTGTTTGTTGGTTTTAGATTAAGGGAAATTTGAACCATAACCTGACCCGAAAGGAAGTTTTCAATGATTGTTGTCATGAATCCCGGAGTTAACGAAAAAGAGATCACTAAAATTACCGATAAGCTGAAAAAAATGGGCTATGGTGTCCACCTTTCAACCGGTGAAAACCGGACTGTAATCGGAGTGATTGGTCAACGTCGTGAAGAAGTAGCCCAGGCCATGGAAGCAATGCCCGAAGTTGAAAAGGTTGTTTTTATTTCCAGGCCCTTTAAATTGGCCGGTCGGGAGTTTCACCCTGAAGATACGGTGATCAGTATTGGCAATGTTACAATTGGAGGATCCGAACTGGTTATCATGGCCGGGCCCTGTGCCATTGAAGGCGAAGAACAGTTGATGGAAGCTGCAAAAGCGATCAATGGGGCTGGGGCTAAGGTTTTAAGGGCAGGGGCGTTCAAACCACGAACATCGCCGTATAGCTTTCAGGGCCTGGAAGAGCAGGGTCTGCAATTCCTCAACGAAGTCAGGGCTAAAACCGGCCTGCTTATTGTGACAGAGGTTATGGATCAATTCACCGTTGAAAAAGTTGCCGAGTGCGCTGATATTATTCAGGTTGGGGCGCGTAACATGCAAAACTACTTTCTCTTAAGGGAACTGGGGAAAATACGCAAACCGGTTTTGCTCAAGAGAGGCTTGTCGGCTACGATCGAAGAATGGTTGATGGCTGCTGAATATATCCTTAGCGGTGGCAACTACGAAGTAATGCTTTGCGAAAGAGGCATAAGAACCTACGAGCCCTATACTCGCAATACATTGGATTTAAGTGCGGTGCCATTGATTAAGATGTTAAGTCACTTGCCGGTAATTGTTGATCCCAGCCATGGAACGGGTTTGTCTGCCCTGGTTCCGGCCATGAGCAGGGCGGCAGTAGCTGCCGGTGCAGATGGTTTGATGATTGAAGTGCATCCTAATCCGCAGGAAGCGCTCTCTGACGGGCCTCAGTCTTTAACCCCTGAGCAGTTTAATGGCCTGGTCAGGGAACTCAAGGGGGTGGCTTTAAGTGTCGGTAAACTCATCTGACGGGGCTGCAGTTTTTCACCGGGCTGCTTTAATTGGCACCGGCATGATCGGTGGCAGTATTGGCATTGCACTGCGTGAAAAAGGTCTTGTAAAACATTTATGTGGTTTTGACCGCAATGCAGAAATATTAGCCCGGGCCGCTGCTTCCGGGGCAATTGATGAAACTGCAGGGTCTCTGGAAGAAGCCCTTGAGGAAGCGGATCTGGTTATTCTTGCTGTTCCGGTACTGGCGACTATCGACCTGCTACCGGAAGTTATACCCCATCTTAAAGCTGGAGCAATCATTACCGATGTGGGCAGTACCAAGGGCCCGTTGATGGCAGCTGTTGAAAGCATGATTCCTTCATCCATCTTTTTTATTGGTGGTCATCCGATGGCCGGTTCTGAAGTAAGTGGCATTGATGGCGCCGATCCGGCCCTTTTGGAAAACGCTATCTATGTTCTTACTCCGGGACCTGGTACACCGCCTGACATTATTGAAAAGCTGTCTTTAGTTCTCAGGCTAATCGGAGCTCAACCACTAATACTTGATCCCTTGCTCCATGATCGTGCTGTGGCCATGGTCAGTCATTTGCCCCATGTCATCGCTGCTGCGCTGGTTCAAAGCGTGGCAGGCGTTAGTGATACCGAGCTGGTGCGCACGCTGGCCGCAGGAGGTTTTCGTGACAGTACCAGGATTGCCCTGGGCGATCCGGAGGTGTGGCGTGATATTTGCATCAGTAACCGCTGGGCTCTGCTGGCGGCATTAAAGCAGTATAAAAAAAGCCTTGACGCCCTTGAAAAATATCTTTCTGAACCGGATAAAGAGGCAATAGAAGAATTTCTTTTACAGGCCCGTGATTATCGAAGCACTATTCCTTACCGGGGTCGGGGTATCCTGCCCGAATTATTTGAAGCTGTTGTCCTGGTCAGGGATGAACCTGGAGTGCTGGCTTGCATTACAGGTTTGCTTGGCAAAGCCGGGATTAATATAGATGCCATAGAAATTCTTCATGTCAGGGAGCTGGACGGGGGTAGCATTCGTCTTGGCTTCAAGAGCAGAGAAGTACAGAAAAAGGCCCTGGCTTTGCTGGGTGATAATGGATACCAGGCCTACGAAAAGAATGCTTGATTTATATACGGTGCTAAAACTCTACTGATTAATGAGGTAAAGTTTTTCCTGTTCTGCTGCAAGTTCAGCCAGATTGTGTGACTTCAACTCTTTCTTGATTGCTTCTCCAACATTTTTCCAAACTGCACGGGTTACACAAAGGTTTTTCCTATCGCATGTATGCACTTCGTTGACGCATACTACTGTAGAAATAGAGCCTTCAATACTCTCAACTATATCCAGTAAAGTGATCTGCTTAGGATGAACAGCCAGGTGGTAACCACCGCGACTGCCCTTCTGTGTTCTTACAAAGCCATGTGTTCTCAACGGCGCCATAATTTGTTCCAGGTATTTGACCGAAATGCCCTGACTGGAGGCAATGTCGTTAAGTTGAACAGGTTCACGATCGTATTTAAGCGTTAACTCAATCATTGCCCTGGCTGCGTAACGAACTTTTGTTGAAAATTGCATGGTCCGAACCTCCCCTTTTAGAGAATACATATAATATCGATAACAATTATAATAAATACCCTAAGTATTCTAACCTTAATGCATGCCGTTTGTCAAAGAGTAGATCAAAAAAGCCTGATAGTTTTCCCAGCGGTAAAGTTAAAGACGGTATCATAAAAGATACCGTCTTTGTGATTAGTGACTGCATTTTAGCACTTATTGCTTAAGAGTCTTCATACTTAAAGGATACATTTAATTTTACCCTGAAAACAATTTCACCATCTTCAATTTTCAGATCCATTTCCTGGACCTCTGCAACCCTGAGGTCGCGAATTGTCTTTGAAGCAGTGTTTACGGCCACCCTTGCTGCTTCTTCCCATGACTTATTACTGGTTCCGATAATTTCTACTACCTTGTATACGCTTTCCACAGCGCTCCTCCTTTCGATTTATATGTTTTGCCACCTCTATTTTACATATTATTTGAGCACATGTCAATATTGCAAATATTTAACCTTTTATTTCTGAGGCAAGGGTTTCGAAGGAAGGCTGAATCATCAAACCGACGGCGCCGGGACCAATGTGAGCGCCAATTGCCGGACCAACCATGCCGATATGCAAGTCTGCGATATCATAATTGTTTTGCAGTTCACTGAGCAACTTATGAGCATTTTCTTCAGCACCGGTGTGAACAACGGATAGATCAACCGGTTTTTCGGGGCTAACATTTTTTAGTGAGGCGGCGACCAGGCTGGGGATGACCTGCGAACGGCCTCTTACTTTATCATATGGCGCTACCATTCCTTCGGGATCTGCATAGAGAATTGGCCTGATCTGTAAAAGTGAACCAAGCAGTGAGGCAGCCTTGCCGATTCGTCCGTTGCGCTGCAAAAATTCAAGGGTATCTACGGCGAAAACACTAAAGGTTTGCGCAACCGAGTTTTCAACAATGTTTATTATTTCCTCAAGGGGCATTTTTCTTGCAGCTGCTTCAGCGGCAATCAGGACTGTTCTGCCGATTCCCTGCGAGGCTGTTTTGCTATCGACAGGAATGACCCTGTTTGAAACCATCTTTGCTGCCAGTTCGGCAGAGTTAAGAGTGCCGCTTAACTTTCCCGAAACATGAATGCTCAGGATAACATCATCTTTGCCGGCGATCTTTTCGTAAACCTGGCGAAATGCTTCCGGTGAAGGTTGTGAAGTTTTAGGTAAAACCTCGCTAGTTGTCAGACGTGCATAAAACTCTTCAGCGCTTAAATCAACACCATCGGCAAAAGACTCCTCCCCGAAGATGACACTAATTGGAACAACCTCTATGCCATATTTTTCAACCTGCTCTCGAGATAAGTCGGCTGTGCTGTCAGTAACGATTTTTATTTTGTGCAAAATTATCGCTCCTTTAAATATGATTTAATATTACTATGCAGAATAATACCACAATCTTAACCGGATGTACCTTAACATTTACGACCTTCCCTAAAATTTTAGAGTGAGTTTGCATCTGTGATGACGGTTTATTGAAATAGTGATCTGTGTTAAAATAGCAGAAAGAGCTTAGAGGGGATGAGTCTGATGATAAAAATGGATATTAAGACAGTCACAGCAGATCAGGGTGGCAACTTTCTGGTATTGTTGATGGATGATGAAGAAAAAAAAGTTTTGCCCATATCGATCGGTCCTCTTGAAGCCCAGGCTATTGCTATTGTCCTGCAGGGAGAAACACCACCACGGCCATTAACCCATGATCTTCTAAGAACAGTATGTGAAAACCTCGGGGGAGGTCTGGAAAAAATAGTTATTACTGACATAAGGGATAATACTTTTTACGCGGAAATTTACTTAAAACAAAATGACAGCATTATTGTCATAGATTCAAGACCAAGCGATGCGATTGCCCTTGCTTTGCGTTTTCAGGCACCCATTTACATGGCTACCAAAATGGTAGAGTTTACCTATGACTACCAGGATATAATTGCCCGCGAAGGCGGGGATGAAGAACTACACTGATTGGAAATTATTGGGCAACAATACGGTTTGTCAGCTCTTTATAGTCTCGTTACTCGCTTTTTCAAAACCAGCTGCCTTGGCTGGTTTTAATTTTGACACCTGAACTAAAACAACTCCTCCGAGAATTACAGTTGCTGCTATTACGTTTTGCGCCGTTATAGCTTCATTTAAAATTAAGGCACCCAGTATAACTGCAACGATCGGGTTTATATAGGCATACGTACCTGCTTTTGCCACCGGCAGTGCTTTAAGCATGTAATTAAAGGCACTGTAAGCTAAAATTGATCCAAAGAAAATTAAATATAATAGGGCGCTAATGCCGCTAGCTGATGCCCCGGCCAGAGATATCCCCCCGGTGAAGTGGGCGGTGATTAGAAAAGCTGTTCCGGCGGCAAACATCTGGATGCCTACATTGGGCATCATTGAGCCTCCCACCGTTCTTCTTTTCAGGTAAACAGAAGCGATGGCCCAGTTAAGCGAAGCAGCCAACACTGCGATCATGGCCGGAAGAGTCATGCCTTCGAAGTTTAAATGCGGGCTTACCAGGAAAGCAACTCCGGCAAAGCCGATTACCAATCCAATCCATCCCAGGAAACCTATGCGTAGATCTTTGGGGACAATAATTTCAACCAGGGCCATAAAAAGGGGCACAGAGGCAATTAATAAGGCTGTCAGGCTTGACTCCAGCCACTGCTCAGCCCAGCAGATCAGACCGTTACTGATAAAAAGGAGCATCAATCCAGCAATGATGACTGTCTTCAAATCCTTAATTTGACGAGGAAATTCCCACCCTCTTAACTTTGAAAAGATCAAGATAAGGGCGCCGGCCGTAAAAAAACGAACACCGGCAAAAGTTAGAAAAGGCATATCAGTAACAGCAATCCTGATTGCCAGGTATGTAGAGCCCCAGACCAGGCAGACCGTGAGGTATGAGAGTATGGCCAGATTTTTATTGTAGCTCAGATTATAAGTCTCCCCGGAAAAAAATTACTGGTTCATCGTTCACCACATCATTTTACTACATTTGAGAACAAAGCACATCTTAAAATTTTAATTATAGTTATGCAATATACCCTAAAAAAATATTATTTAATTATTAATTCAGAAATAATTAGATTGGTCTGCAGGATCAATTGCTTTAATCCAGAAAACTTTTACCAGAGGAGGTGTTAATCACATGGATGAATGGGTCTTTACCTGGTGGTTTGGCGCAATCATTGTGACTGGCGGCGGCATATTGGCTATAGAGACATTTAAAATAAGAAACATATTTACAGCTGCTACGGTAGGTTTTGTAATCCTGCTTATAGCCAGGGTCCTGTTTTGGGGCTGGCCTGCAATGGTGCCGGAATATATTGACGCCATACCTTACCTGTTGGGCTACATTGTTTTACAGGCCCTATTTGCGAGTAAATGAAATATGCCTATTCTAATATTGCATCACGACTACCGGGAATTCCCTATTATATTACCCGGTAGTTTTTCTACGATGAGAAGACTTAACCCGGGGGCTAACCAAAGATTTTGCGGTTCAACGCTACCAGAAGGAGGATAAATCAGGTCAATCGGGAATTATTTCCTATTACATTATTGAAGGAATCTTAAAGCAATGCAAATTTAGATTAGGGAAATCGCTACCAGCCAAAAAACAGAGGAGGCAGAAAATGATCGACTTTTCATTGAGTGAAGAACAACTTGCTATCCAGAAAACAGCTCGTGATTTCGCGCAGGCTGAAATAGTCCCCGTTGCTGCTGAGTATGACCGTACCTCAGAATACCCTGAAACTATTATGAAAAAAGCCTTTCAGGCCGGGCTTGTCTACGGGGCGATACCTGAAGAATATGGCGGAGACGGCCTCAGTGAACTTGACCAGTTGATTATTGCAGAAGAGCTTTCAGCAGGTTGCTCCGGCATCAGCAGCTGTATTGCCATCAACAGCCTGGCTGCTATACCGCTCGTACTTTTTGGCAACGCTGAACAGAAGGAAAAATATCTGAAAAAGATTTGCACTGAAGAAAAATTAATGGCCCTTTGTGTCACGGAACCGGGCGCAGGTTCCGATGTTTCATCAATAGCAGCAACGGCTACTAGGAAAAATGGGGAATATATCATTAATGGCACTAAAACCTTTATTACCAACGGTGGAGTTGCAGATTATTATGTTGTCTTTGCAACGGTAGATCGCAGTATTGGTCACAAAGGAATAACAGCCTTTATAGTCTCCCGTGAAACCGAAGGGTTAGCGGTGGGTAAAAAGGAAGATAAAATGGGCCAGCGTGCTGCTAATACTACTGATGTTATTTTCGATAACGTTGTTGTCCCTGCAGAAAATAGAATTGGTGAAGAGGGCCAGGGTTTTAAAATTATTATGAACACTTTTAACCACTCCAGACCAGGTGTAGGGGCCTCGGCAGTAGGTGTTGCCCGCGGTGCTATGGAATATGCTTTGAAGTATTCCGCTGAAAGGGAACAGTTTGGTGTGCCGATATTTATGCACCAGGCAGTGATGTTTATGCTCGCCGACATGGCCAAGGATATCGAAGCGGGAAGGTTGCTGGCCTGGCAGGCTGCATGGAAAGGCAGTCAGGGTCTTGACAATTCTAAGGAAGCTGCATTTGCCAAGGTCTTTTGCGGTGATATGGTGATGCGCGTCACCACCGATGCGGCACAAATACTTGGTGGTTATGGTTATATCAAGGACTATCCAGTTGAAAAAATGATGCGTGATGCCAAGGTTTTTCAAATTTATGAAGGTACAGCCCAGATTCAGCGCCTTTTAATCGGCCGTGCCCTGTTTAAAGAGTATTTTTAG
>CAZVLE010000094.1:0-8862 GCA_964627855.1 uncultured Syntrophomonadaceae bacterium
TCTACTTTTTTGCTAGACTTGAGTTTAAAAGATTGCGCTCAAGTTATCCCGTTAAAGGGGTTTGTTTTGGTATTATCCTATTGGAATAGATATTACGGACAGTTACAGATATTAAGACAATAATACCGCCAACGATGGCCCAGGAGCCGGGAACCTCACCGATAAACAGCAAAACCCAGATCGGGTTTAACAATGGTTCGATCGACTGGATCAAAACAACATCCAATGCCGTTATATATTTTATGGCTGTTGAATAGAGTAGAAATGGTAAGCCCAGCTGGAATATGCCAAGGTAGAGCAGAGGTGGCCAATCCATAATCGCCGGCGGCTCGAGTATGATGAAAGGCAGGCAGACAAGGGCGGTTATAATATTGCCGAGAACTATTGATTCTACGGTGGATCTTTCCTTTTGCATGCGCATAAAAATAATCATTAAAGCAAAAGTTACTGCGCTAATGATAGCCATAATATTACCCCACAGCCCCCCGATCGTCAATTCGTCCAGGAAAAAAAGAGCCATCCCGCTAAAGACAAAGGTGATTATACCCCAGTCTAAACGGTTAACTTTTTCTTTTAAAATCCATAAACCAAGCAGGGCGGTAAAGGCAGGAAGAGTGTATTGCAGCAGGATAGCATTAGCGGCCGTAGTAAATTTTGTCGCCGAGACAAAAAGGATCATTGTTGCCGAGTAAGCCAGAGCTCCGGCCACCTGGGGAAAAGACCAGTTAAAGCGCAATTTCTTATTTATTACAGCGATTAAAATTACGGCAGCGATTAGACTTCTTACACCGGCAATTGTGAGGGGCCCAAGATCAATTAGCTTGACAAAGAGACCGCTGGTACTCCAGAGGATCGCTGATATAGCTACATAGGATAGAGCTTTGTTACGGCTGAATTGAACAGTCGTGAGTGGAGCTTTCACTACAATAAAGCCTCCAAAATTATTGGAAAGGAGTCGAAGAAATTCTTTGACTACTATAACAGTTTGGGAAAGAAAGTGCAAACTAAAGAAGGTTGTGATATCATCTAAAAAGACAGTAAACTAAATTAAGGATGGACCTTTAGCAGTGGCAAGAAGTTCTGTAATCATCGGTATCGTGATGATGTTGTTCTGGATTGTCCCCTTGTTTGGGACCATGCTTGCGTTGATAGGGTTGACAATTGCTATTGCAAGTTACAAACCACCTGATCAACGTCTGGCTAAAGCAGGAATATTCTTAAACAGTCTGGGTCTGGTTTTATCTTTAACTCTGGTATCTGTAAGCCTATACCTCTTTCTCTCCGGAGCGATCGATCCACAATTATTCCTGGAATATTAAAAAGCCGTTAAATCAAACCGTTAGAGATTGATTACGCTATCAGCAGCCATAAGAATATCTGCTATATCGTACATGTTGCTGACCTGACCGGCCTGGTGCTGATCCTTTAACTGATAATAGTCTAGACAGGTGCCGCAAACTAAAATAGGTACACCGCATTTCTGTAGTTCGAGCAAACTTTCGAGGGCCGGAGAACCAGCAATGCTTAATTTGACAGCTGAATTCATCAGAATAATGGCTTGTGGAAATCTTTCACTTTTTGTGAGGGTATAAATGAAATTTCTCATCAACAGGTGACCGAGCTCACTACTGCCCTTTCCAAGCTGATCAGAGGAAATAAATAGTACCGGGTCTATTTTTGCAAGTTTTTCCGATGCCGGCATCGGGTCTTCAGCTTCATTTTCCTGTTCTGTTAAGGATTTGACTGAACTGTTAACGATGAAATAATCTGCTGTTTTTTCCCACTTGACCAGTCTGTTTTTACTGCGCATAAACCGCATAACATTTTCTCGTGCTGTTTCATTGTCTACGAAAACGGTTAAATCATCTCCCGGGTTATCAGATAAAGCGGTTTTTGTCTTTAAGACAGGTTCGGGGCAATTAAGGCCCCGGCAGTCCAACGTTTTCATTTTCAACCTCCTTACATTACTTATGAAAGATAAGGAAAAGCGGCGACGTGGAAACGGTTTTTGCCTCCCGAAACGAAGCGCCTGAAGTAAATAACCCCCGCAGTAGGTCTGTTCCCATCATGTCTTACAAAGACGATTGAACTGCCTCCGAGGCTTTGGTTTCCCGGACTTATCCGCCGGTAAAAGCAGCTATTTCTTTTATTTTTTCTACAAGATAATCGATATCATGACTGCCTGTAAAGTAGCCGGGGCTTAAACGGATGGTTCCGGCAGGAAATGTGCCGATAGCCCTGTGGGCCAGGGGGGCACAATGTAACCCTGTTCGACAGAGCACTGAAAAATTATTTTCCAGGATGTAGCCAATTTCCCCGCAGTCAGTATGATCAATAGTAAATGACACAATAGCAGAAGCCTTTTTGGCATCGGCAGGGCCATAAAGCTTAACGCCCTTGATATCTTGCAGTTGTTCATAAAGCCTGGCACGGATCTTCATTTCATGGTCCCTTATGGTAGCTAGACCATGCTGTTGAATAAATAGCACTCCTTCCAGCAGGCCGGCCAGTCCGGAGCTATTGAGAGTACCTGCTTCAAGCCTTTCAGGCATACTCTCAGGATGAATGGCCGACTCTGATTGGCTGCCCGTGCCTCCCTCCCGCAGCGGTTTCAGGTCTAAACCCGGTCGTACATAAAGACCACCTGTTCCGGTAGGCCCAAGCAAACCCTTGTGGCCGGTAAATGCAAGCATATCAATGCCTGATGATGTGACATCTATGGCAATCGTTCCTGCTGTCTGGGCGGCATCTACAAGAACCGTTACCCCATTCTTATGCGCAGACTTAATCATTTTTTGTAACGGAGCAATAGTTCCGGTAACATTAGAAGCATGGTTGATCACCAGCAGCTTTGTCTTAACTTGATATGCTTTTTCCAGAAAGTCAAGATTTGGGGACCCTTCTGAGTCGCAGGGAATAGCTGTGGCAGTGATTAAGCAATCCTGTTGTAAATGATTGAGGGGGCGTAATACAGAATTATGCTCCATGGCTGTGTAGAGAACATGATCGCCGGTTTGAAGAAACCCCTTCATCGCTATATTTAAGGCATCGGTTGCATTTAAAGTAAAGATAATTCTGGCTGGATCGGAAATATTAAATAGTCCGGCCAGGGTTTCCCTGGCCCGGTAAATCAGGCGATCCGCTTCCAAGGTGCGGGTATGACCGCTTCTGCCGGGGTTGCCGCAAAACTGGCGCATCTGGATTTCTGCTGCTCTGTAAACCGTATCGGGTTTTGGCCAGGATGTAGCGGCATTATCGAAATATAAATTATAATCTCCGCTAAAACAGTCATTTTTTTCAGTCATCAAGTATTAACTCCTCAACAGAGTTTATTTTTAGACTTGTTTCATCTATCCTGTAATACTTTTCAAGCTCAACTGTATCTTGCCTTAGGTAATCCCTGATTTCTTTCAGGTCATCACATTGACAGCACAAAGCAGTGCCGCAGCTTGAACTGATTACCCGGGGAACCGGAACCATCTTAAAAGGGTATGAAAGTTTTTTTAAAATACTTTCCGCCCTGATTGCGTAATATGTTGTTGGAAAGGTAATGTAACAGTTAAAGGACATATCAACCCTGCCTGAAAATTATTTTTAGGTTTTTAAGATTATCTTAACCATTATACTATTTAATTGATGCTTTTCTATTATATAAGAATTTACCTCCGACCTTAAATAAAAATATTTAATATGACAACTATCGTTTATTACATTTTGGCTTAAAGTAATAAAGAGATTGCCCGTGGTGGAAACTTTTCAGCTTTGGCGAAGTGACTTTGATATTAAACAGAGGGCTCAGGGTAGCAGTTGATATGAAGCATCATTTGACAGCAAATCGGTGAAGAGGGGTTATAAATAATTAAAGTAACTGCCCCGGCTGAAACGCTTCCACTTACTGCGATCATGCATAGTATTTCCATGGCCGCAGACAAATGAAGGATTTCATTGACAAATATTTTACTTAAAGGCAGTAACAATCTATAATAGAGTAAGCAGGTCGCGGACACCCTGCTTAATAAAAAACAAGGGATTATTTGATGGTTTTTAAAGAAAATAGCAGCATAAAGTTTTGGGCCAGGGCGGCAATGATAGCGGCTATCTATGCCACTCTTACCATAGTTTTTGCTCCGATCAGTTATGGAATGGTGCAGGTGCGCATTTCTGAAATGTTGATGGTCTTACCCTTCTTTACTGCGGCAGCCATTCCCGGACTCTTTGTCGGGTGCCTGTTAGCCAACCTTTTTGGCGGCTACGGTATTCTCGATATAGTCTTTGGCAGTATGGCAACACTTTTATCAGCTATGCTGGTAGCAAAAATCAACAATAAATATTTAGTTCCATTACCCCCGGTTATCATTAATGCCATAATTGTTGGTTTTGTGCTTCATGTTGTTTTAGAATTACCATTTCACCTGACAGCTGCCTGGGTTGGTGTTGGTCAGCTGATTGCCTGTTATGGTTTGGGTTTGCCATTGCTTTTACTATTGGAAAAGCAGCGGCATATATTTGATTAGGAAAGACTTAATCTGCAAGGAGGAATGCCAATGGCCGGTCATTCTAAATGGGCGAATACGAAGCACCGGAAAGCCAGGGTTGACGCGCAAAGGGGGAAAATATTTACCAAGATTGCCCGCGAAATAACAGTGGCTGCCCGGGAGGGTGGTGAAGATATCAATACTAATTTTCGCCTCAGGTTAGCGGTGCAGAAAGCGCGCGAAAACAATATGCCCAATGACAACATCCAGCGTGCCATCCAAAAAGGAACCGGTGGCCAGGAAGGTGACACTTATGAACAGGGCAACTACGAAGGTTATGCAGTAGGCGGTGTTGCCGTGCTGCTCGAGGTGATGACAGATAACCGTAATCGAACTGTGGCCGAAGTGAGGCATATATTTTCCCGTCACGACGGCAGCCTTGGTGAGTCAGGCTGCGTTTCATGGATGTTTAACCGCAAGGGGTTATTGACTGTCAACATCAACGATATCTCCATGGACGAAGATGACCTGATGCTGGCCGCCTTAGAATCTGGAGCTGAAGATGTAGAAGCAGACGGTAACGGAGTTTACAGCATCACAACTGAACTGGATAATTTTGAAGCGGTCAGAAAAAGTCTCGAACAGCTGGGTGTTCCCGTAACATCCTTTGAGGTTACCATGCTTCCCAGCACCACCATCGCTGTAACTGAACCGGATATGGCTTCACGTATACTCAGGCTGATGGAAGCTCTTGACGATCACGATGATGTTCAAAATGTCTATGCCAATTTTGATATTCCGGACGAATTGCTTGCTGCACAGTAGCAAGATCTGATGAAAGAACAGGTGTGCCGCAAAGATATATGATTATTATCGGGATTGACCCGGGGGTGGCCATAACCGGTTATGCTCTTCTGGAAGAAAGGGGAAGTGAATATACATATATTACTTCCGGATGCATCAGGACTAAAAAGGAGCTGCCGCCGGGTGATCGTCTCCAGACTATCTTCTATGAAATACAGGAGCTGGTTAAAAAATATAAACCCAGTGCTATTGCTGTTGAAAAACTCTTTTTTAGTAAAAATGTTCGCACGGCCTTTCAGGTGGGTGAAGCACGCGGAGTAATAATTCTCGCTGCAGCCAGTTCAAAGCTTGAAATATTTGAGTATACTCCCCTGCAGGTTAAGCAGGCAGTTGCCGGTTACGGCAAGGCGGAAAAAGGCCAGGTTCAGAAAATGGTCCAGATGCTGCTAAAGCTAGCTGAGCCACCGAAGGTAGACGATGAGGCAGATGCCATGGCGGTTGCACTCTGCCATCTCCAGTACCGGCGTTTTCATGAAGCGATCAAGGGAGGTAAGTCCTGAGATGATAGATTATGTTAAAGGTTCTCTGGTTGACCTGGCGCCGGGAAAAGCGATCATCGACATCAATGGAGTCGGAATTTGCCTGGAAATGCCTTTCACCGATGATGATTTCAAAAAATTAATTGGCCGGGAAGTGACACTTTATACCCGCTTGCTGATCAAAGATGAGGCCATCATAATTTATGGTTTTCGGGCCGTTGAAGAACGCAAACTTTTTAATCTGATCATCAGTGTCAGCGGTTTCGGACCCAGGCTTGCCCTTTCTCTGCTTGGTGTTTTAACTGTTTCGCAACTTTACCTGGCCGTGCTGGAAGAAAATATTGCTCTGCTTACCCGTGCTCACGGGGTAGGGCGCAAAGCAGCTCAGCGCCTGGTGCTGGAATTGAAAGAAAAACTGCCAAAAGTTATCTCAGGAGAAGATTTACTGGCCGGCCCGGTTTTAGGTTTCGGAAACTCAGTTACCGCTGATATCACTGAAGCGCTTTGCGCTCTTGGTTATTCTCCAGTAGAAACAAATGCTGCCGTCGTAAAGGCTTTGGAAAACAATGATCATGCTTCACCTGAAGAACTATTAAAATTAGTATTAAAGGATATGGCCACCAGGCAGTAAGGAACGATCTTCTGAGAGGAGAAACAGATGCAGGAGAGAATAGTTTCGGCCCAGCGTCAGGCAGAAGATGACCTCCAGCTGGAGGTGGGTCTCAGACCGCGAAGCTTAAAAGAGTACGTGGGTCAGGAAAAAATCAAAGAAAAACTACACATTTATATTAAGGCTGCCCTGGACAGAAAAGAAGCTTTAGACCACGTTCTGCTTTATGGCCCTCCGGGGCTTGGTAAAACAACACTGGCCCATATCATTGCAGCAGAACTGGGTGTTAATATTCGTGTAACAGCCGGGCCGGCCATAGAACGTCCCGGAGATCTGGCAGCAATCCTTACTAACCTGGGCCATGGTGATGTGCTATTCATCGATGAAATACATCGCCTCAGTCGTACAGTGGAAGAGATCCTCTACCCGGCTATGGAAGATAACGCCTTGGACATTATTATCGGCAAGGGACCGGGTGCCCGCTCTCTGCGGCTCGAACTGCCCCCGTTTACCCTGATCGGCGCAACCGTTAGAGCCGGCTTGCTTACGTCGCCGCTTCGAGATCGTTTTGGCGTAGTGGAAAGGCTTGATTTTTATACTCCTGCTGAGCTTAAGTTAATCCTCAATCGCTCCGCCAGGATCCTTAAGGTCGAGATTGAAGAAGAGGGCGCAACCATTATTGCTACTGCTTCACGGGGTACACCACGGGTAGCAAATCGTCTTCTGAAGCGAGTTCGTGATTATGCCCAGGTTAAAGCAGACAATATCATTACCGAAGCTGTGGCCAGGGAAGCACTGGATATGCTTCAGCTCGATCAAAAAGGACTGGATGAGATCGATCGCCGTCTGCTTACAGCCCTGGTGGAAAAATTTGAAGGTGGCCCGGTTGGACTGGATACCCTCGCCGCCTGTATCAGTGAAGAACCGGAAACTCTGGAAGATGTCTACGAGCCTTATTTAATGCAGCTCGGCTTATTGAAGAGAACTGCCCGGGGGCGCATGGTGACCAGCGAAGTATATTCCTACCTGAAGATTGAAAAGAAGGCCGAAGATCAACAAAAACTTTGGTAGGAGATTTATTATCAGCCCAGAATATAATTAGCCTGGAGGTATTATCTTGCCCTCACTGGAATCATTTGGTCGGATCCTCATCATTGGAGGGGGATTGCTAGCCGCTACGGGCTTGTTGCTGCTTCTCGTCAGCCGTCTCGGCATTGGCCGTTTACCCGGGGACATTTTTATCCAAAGGGGTAATTTTACCTTTTATTTCCCCCTGGTAACCATGCTGGTAATCAGCATCATTCTGACAATCCTGATCAATTTTATCAGGCGTTAAAAAGCCCCTTTGAAAATCTATAAATATAAGGTTACTTGATGGAATACAACAAACTCATTGACTACGATTATAATTTGCCCCCTGAACTGATTGCTCAGGAACCGCTGCTTCAACGCGATAAGTCGAAAATGCTCGTTATAAAGCGATCAACAAAGAGCAGGGAGCATACCATATTTGATCAGCTTCCCGATTACCTGGAAGCCGGAGATGTCCTTGTTTTGAACAATACGAAAGTGATCCCGGCTCGCCTGATCGGCACCATCGCCGGTAAATCTACAGCGGTTGAGTTATTATTGCTTAACAGGCTGCCTGATGGTCACTGGGTTGCCATGGCCAAGCCCGGCCGTAAATTAAAACCGGGCCAGAAAATCATGCTTGGCAGGGAAGTTGAAGCGAACATAATTGACTATGCTGAGAAGGGTCTGAGGATTGTTGATTTTAAAGGGCCAAAACCTTTCGAAGAACTGTTGCCTGCCCTTGGCAAGGTCCCGCTTCCTCCCTATATCAAAAAGCCGGTCAAGGATCCTGAGCTTTACCAGACAATTTATGCCTTAGAAAACGGTTCAGCTGCGGCACCTACCGCCGGCTTTCATTTTACAGAAGAGGTTTTCAGGGTTTTAAAGGATAGAGGAATCAAGATTCAGTTTATAACCCTTCATATCGGGCCGGGGACATTTCAACCGGTAAAAGCTGAAGATATTAGAGATCATCTTATGCATGAGGAGTTTTTTCGCTTTAGCGAAGAGGCGGCAGGGCAGCTCAATACGGCAAGGGAGAAAGGGAATAAAATTGTTGCCGTGGGCACAACGGCATGTCGGGTTCTCGAAACAGTTATAAAGAAGAAGGGAACTTTTGCCCCGATGGAAGGATGGACCGGTTTATATATCTATCCCGGGTTCCAGTTCCGGGCAGTTGACGCCCTGCTGACGAATTTTCACCTGCCCCGTTCTTCTCTCCTGATGCTGGTCAGTGCTCTGGCTGGTCATGAATTGATCATGACTGCTTATCGCGAGGCGGTGACAAGAAGATATCGTTTTTACAGTTTTGGCGACTGTATGCTCATACTTTAAAAGCACAAACAGTAATTGACAGTAAAGT
>CAZVLE010000095.1:0-5623 GCA_964627855.1 uncultured Syntrophomonadaceae bacterium
CAGCAGGGCATAGAAGCTGACAGAAATCAGGACAAAAAAGAACCAGAGAAAAAAAGACCTCAGTTTTATCAGTCTGGGAAAGAGGTATTTGCCGAGAATCTCAACCAGCTGGTTTGCCGTGCCGTCCCGAATTACGATCTCAGCGATCATCAGGTGCAGAAGGATGCTCAACAAATAGGAGAGAAGCATTACTGCGATAAATGTGAAATAACCGTTCAGCGAGGCAAGGTAAGGCACAGCCATTACACCGCCGCCTACACCGAGGCCGGCTACAATGGAAGCTGATTCAAATAGGGTTAACTTCTTAAATCCGCGTTTATCTTCCATTCTTTACCTCCCGTTGATTCAGGTGATGACGGTTGATGGACCGGTGGCATATTTTTCGAGCGCATCCCTGTCAAGCTTTACGCCCCAGCCCGGACCTGTAGGTATGCCGCTGCTGCCGCCGCTGTAATCGATCGGCTCCATGATTAGATCGTCTTCGATCATCACCTGGCCAAATAGCTCTGTGGCGTGGCCAAGCTGGTTATGCCGTGCCGCAGCAAGGTGAATGAGCATGGCTGAAGCAATGCCCAGCGGTTGGCTGTGCAGCACCGCTCCCAGTCCGCGCATTTCCGCGTAATCCAGAGCGCGCAGGGCGGCGGTAACGCCCCCGGGTCTCTCAGGATTCAAACCGACAACGCCGATCGCTTTAAGTTCGATCAGAGTGGCAATATCCTGTAAGGAGAAGCAATCTTCATGTGACATCAGCGGGGTGTCAACCCGCTTTTGAACGGCAGCCATACCGAGGTAATCACCGTTGCGGACAGGCTGCTCGGCATAATCAAGGCCAAATGGTTCAATTGCCTTAATCGCCCTGATGGCTGTAGCGGCCCGGGTATAGGCCTGGTTATAATCAACCCTGATGTTGATCTTAAGCCCCAAAGTCTCACGCATTAACTCCATGGTCTTGACGTCATCATCGATACTACGGCCCAGTTTAAGGCGGAAGCTGCGATATCCTTCGTCGTGGAAGAAAACAGCCAGTTCGATCATTTTTGGCGGGTCCGTCAGGGGAATTAGGGCAGCCAGCGGTATTCTTTCCACAGTGTGCCCGCCCATGAAATCGCAGGCCGGTCGCCCGGTTATCCTTCCCATCAGGTCGTAACAGGCCATATCGAGCAAACCTTTGGCCACCTCACTGCGGGCTATGTTTATATCCATGCGGTGCCTGATCAATTCAATGTTAAATGGACTTTGACCCAGCAAATATTTACCGAGGCAACATTGAACAGCGTCGATTACCTGCGCCGTTGATACACCTGTTTCAGGAAGCCAGACCAGCGCTTCGCCAAGGCCGATACTGCCTTCTTCAGCTCGCAGTTCACAGATTACCGCATCAACACCGGGCCAGGGCTCCTCAGCCGGGATAGCCATGCCCAGTCCACCCGAAGATTCCATGATCTCCCTGACGTGGCTATGAAAGGGTACAAAGACAGGGGTCAAACTGATACCGGTTATTATGGGTCCGGTCTTATTGTCTCTGGGGGCAGATTTCAGCGCTTCATCCAAAGAACGCACCTCCTGATAATTTAGATAGTCTATTTATTAGTTCTTAGCAGTGCCCATCACCGCATTAGCCAATCCATTTTTCAAGTGTATTTATTTGATCAGTTAAAAGGTTTCATTAATATCTATACTTTGAATGTGATCGCATCTTATCCTGCAGCATTTACTAAAGTAATGTAAATTTTTAAGTATGTTATTTCGCCTGTCCAACAATTCAGGAGGTAATGAAAAGGTATAGTTTTTAGTTTTTTGGTCACAGAAAATATCACTGTCATAAAAATTTTTAATATTGTAACACTTACAATATATAAATGCAAAAAAATGCTTGACTGCAATATGAATGTATGATAAAAATATTCACAGGATCATATAAGGAGGATAATTATGCCCCGCCCTTTTAGCGAAGAAGAAAAGAAGCAGATCCGCTCTAAGCTTTTTGCAGAAGGAAAAGAGCTGTTTATCCGTTTCGGGCTGAAAAAAACCGGGATTGCTGAACTGACAAAATCAGCCGGGATATCGCAGGGTGCATTTTATCTTTTTTTTGATTCAAAAGAAGAACTTTATTTTGCCATTCTGGAGCAGGAGGAGCAGGCTATCCGTGAAAGATTCCTAAAATGGTTTAGTGAAGAAGATTCTATGAACCGCAGCAGGTTCAGGGAGTTTTTGCGGTTGGCGGTACAGGTGTTTGAGGAAAACCCGCTCCTGCGCAGACTCTGGCTCGAAAGAGAGATAGACGATCTGTTAAGCAGGCTTCCATCATCACTGATGGAGCAGCATACCGCACGTGATACCGCAGTTTTGGAACCGCTGATCAAGCACTGGCAGGATGCCGGGTCCATGGTTCAAGGCTCGCCGGAAGTGATCGCCGGGGTAATACGCGCCCTGTTTTTGCTGCCCCTTCATTACCGGGAAATCGGTGAAGAGCTGTTTCCGGCAGTTTTGGAAAGGTATATCGACTTCATTGCCGACGGTCTGATCAGGGAAGATCATGATCATCGCTAAATCGCAGCGCAAAGAGATCAAGGGTGGCAGGGTCACGGAGGGAAAAGAATAATGATCAAAGTAACCGGCTTGGAATTTGCTTACCGCCAAGCAGCGGGAAAAGCGCTAAAAGGAATCTCTTTTGATATTGGTGATGGTGAAATATTCGGCTTTCTCGGACCCAGCGGTGCAGGAAAGACTACCACCCAGCGGATTATCATCGGCCTGCTCCGGGGCTACCGGGGCAGTGTTGAAGTGATGGGTAAGGAAAGAAGAAAGTGGGGTAAAGATATCTTTGAAAAGATCGGCGTGGCCTTTGATTTTCCAAATCTCTATGAAAAGCTGACGGCTTACGAAAATCTCGACCTGCTCGGTTCTTACTATAAAAATAATAGCCTCAATAAAGATGAGCTTTTAGGTAGTGTCGGCTTGCTGGCCGATCGAGACAAGAGGGTCGAAAAATTTTCCAAGGGGATGAAAATGCGGCTAAACTTTATCCGCTCAGTTATGCATGACCCGGAGATTCTCTTTTTTGATGAGCCCACCTCGGGGCTTGATCCGGTGAACGCCAAGATTATCCGGGACATGATTCTAAATTTCAAAAAAAGAGGTAAAACAATCTTTCTGACAACTCATAACATGAACGAGGCCGACTACCTTTGCGACCGGGTTGCTTTTATAGTCGAGGGCACCATTCCGGTTATCGACAATCCCGGGGAGCTGAAAATAAAACACGGCCAAAAGACAGTCAAGGTCTCCTTTAATAGTGATGGAAAACCAGAGGAAGAATTTTTCCCGCTAACCGCTATCGGCCGCAACAGCAGGTTTCTGGAAATCCTCAACCGGGACACCGTGAGAACCATACACACCCAGGAAGCAACTCTGGAGGATATCTTTATCAAGCTCACCGGGAGGGAACTGCTGTGAGAGTCGTTAATGCCCTCAAGGCAGACGTGCGTTTTCAGTTCAAGCAGGGTTTCTACCTGGTCTATATCCTCCTAACGCTTATCTACATGGTTATTCTCGGTAAACTGCCGCAGGAATGGAAAAGCACTGTTATTCCCCTGGTGCTCTTTTCCGACCCTTCCATGGTCGGTTTCTTCTTTATCGGGGCCCTGGTAATGCTGGAAAAAGTGCAGGGCGTGATTCAGTATGTGGTTGTTACCCCCCTGCGCTCCATGGAATACCTGCTGGCCAAGGTGGTGTCACTGACCATCCTGGCCATAGCGGCGACGATCATGATCACCCTGGCCACCTACGGTTATCAGCTTAACTGGTTTTTGCTCATTCTCGCGGTAATCCTGACCTCTTCTTTCTTCGTATTTTACGGGTTTATCGTTGCCGTTCGTTGCACAACCCTTAATCAATACTTTATCAGGATGATTCCTTACCTGCTGCTCATTGTTTTGCCCTGCTTCAGCCTGATCGGCTTTCCTTATGCCTGGCTGTTCAACATTTTCCCCAGCGTGGCCGGTTTGAAGCTGGTTTACGGAGCCTTTAACGGCATTGATTTTCTCAGTGCAGCAGCTTATGCAGCTTACCTGCTGGCAGCCAACCTGGTTATTGCCCGTTATGTGGAAAAAATATTTGACCGCATGGCGACGGAAGGAGCCTGAACAGATGATCAACCAGACTGCCTTTAGGGCTGATTTTAAATTGATCTCCAGGGAACCGATCCTGATTCTATTTATGATCCTGCCCCTGTTCATCATGCTGATCACCAGGCTGTTTATCAGTTTCGGAGTGCCCCTTTTATTCAGCTATCTCAACTTCGACCTTGCTCCCTATTTCGGTTACATCCTGATCATGGCCCTGCTGATGGCGCCCTTCATGCTTGGCACCGTCTGCGGATTCCTGATGATCGATGACCGTGATGCCCGTATGTTTGAACTGATGTCGATTACTCCAATAGGCTACCTTGGCTACATCGTGATGCGCTCGCTGATCCCCTTCAGTGCGGCGGTTATTTACACCTTTGTCGGCTACTTTATTATTGACATCTTCTACCTGGCTCCGGCCCTGCTTACCCTGATCGCCATGCTCAATGCCCTCTCCGGGGTAACCGTAGGTCTGCTGCTCTTTAACTATGCCGGTGATAAAGTAAAAGCGGTTGCCTTCTCCAAAGGACTGGGTCTGCTTAATGTCCTTGCCCTGGCCGACCTGTTCAATCTGCCCTGGCTGAGCCTGTTTGCCGCCCTCACCCCCTTTTACTGGGTTGTGCGTCTGGCAACCGTTGCGGCCACCCCTTTTACTGTTGCCATGGCTATCCTGGTTCACCTCTTCTGGCTCTTTTTCATGCTTCACCTGCTCCGCCGCCCGGGCTAACTTAAAGTGCGGGGATCCAAGGCAAGGGCAAGCAGATAGTCTGTTACTATGGGTATTATTCCAACAAATCGGAGTCTGCGTAAAGAAGCCGCGTTTAAGTTTTTCTTTACAATACTACAATATTATTGGCGACAACCCTTAGTCTGCCATCAGAAGGCTTGTTTAGCACCTTGCCTTCATAAACCATTGCGGCGCTGCCCCCTCCATCAAGGTTAAAGGCATTTATCGCCCCGCGATCTATAAATATGTCCCTGAGATCATTGACAGTAATTCCTCTGCTCCACCCGGCCTGCCGGCCATCAATAACAATAAACAGTAACGAACCGCAGGCAAGTTGGCCTACAGCAGTTCTCGGATGGAGATCCGGGGCTTCAATATGTTGAGGCTGGCCATCAATGATAAGGGCCGGACCGAAAGATATTCCGTAGGCCGGAGCCATTTCCATCAGGGCATGGTAGTTGTTTACCCGGCCGCCTACAAGGTTATTGTTTTTATCAAAACCGATGAACATATCCCACCGGTGCTGAGTAGGTTTAAAAGGGCCGGTTAGCTTTCCGTCAACTACCGTGTTGCCGATAGGCATATGCCCGATAAAACCACCTCCGTTAACGGCAAATTTTCCGCTATTCCGTTCAAAGGCGTCAAGTGTTGATTCCCGGTCGGTGGTAATAATAACAGCAGCGGGATTTTTAATGACTGCTTCGTATCCCCTGTATCCATTTTCAATTATTTCAGCTATAAAAATTTCAGTTTCATTGAAATCATCTTC
>CAZVLE010000096.1:0-8611 GCA_964627855.1 uncultured Syntrophomonadaceae bacterium
ATAACCTGGTCGGCAATACGGCGGGCCTGAAAGATATTATGAGTAACCATAACTACAGTAATATCTCTGCTTTGGGCCAGGTTAATGATCATATCTTCAATCAGTTCGATATTGGCAGGATCGAGATTGGCCGTTGGTTCATCCAAAAGCAGCAGTTCAGGCTCGAAGGCGATTGCCCTGGCGATGGCTACCCTCTGGGCTTCACCTCCCGACAGGGTGTCGGCATGCTGATTGGCAAGTTCTTCCATTCCAAGTTGATTTAAGAGGTTGTTAACCCTGGTTGCAATCTCTGCTTTAGAATACTTACGGGCTTTGAGACCGTAGGCAATATTACTCCAGACGCTGCCTTTAAAGAGGAGAGTTTTCTGAAAAACCATGGCCATCCTGCGTTGCAGGGCCAGTTTTTCCTGACCGTTGGCCGGCGCCGGCTTGCCTCCGTAGTAGATTTTTCCACTATCGGCCGGGGTGAGCAGGTTGATAATACGCAGTAAGGTGCTTTTTCCAGCCCCGCTGGGACCGATTACACCATAGATACAGCCCTTTTTTACGGCCAGTTTTCTTATATGCAAAACTTCCCTGTCATAGGCCTTATTAACTTCCTTCATTTCCAGTAAAACTGTAGCGCTGCTAATTTTTACCGCCTCCTTTCTGAATGTTGTAGAGGATGGAGTTGACTACAAAGGAGATCATAAGCAAAATCAAGCCCAGGCCGATGGCCAGTTCAAAATTTCCCTTACGGGTTTCGAGAACGATGGCCGTAGTCATAACCCTGGTATGTCCGGCGATATTACCGCCGACAATCATCACTGCACCCACCTCTGCCACGACCCTGCTAAACCCGGTTATAATAGCCCCGAAGATGGCAAAACGAGATTCCTTAACCACAGTCCAGGAAGTCAATATGGAACCGGCCCCGAGTGAACGGGCCGTTTCCGCGATTTCGCCGCCTCTCGCCCTGATACCGACCATGGTCAGACCGGTCACGATCGGTGAGGCCAGAAATACCTGGGCAATGATCATTGCCGCCGGCGAATAGAGCAGGCCAAGCACTCCCAGGGGGCCCTGCCGTGAAAGAATCAGGTAGATAATCAGGCCTGCCACTACCGGTGGCATACCCATGAAGGTAAAAATTATTTTGTTAAAGATGCGAGTTTTCTTCTCTTCTTTAGATCCCAGCAGGGTGCCGAGTGGAATGCCGATTAAGGCAGCGATCATAATGGCCGTTATCGAGACTCGCAGGGACAGCAAGACTATTTGCAGCAGTTCGGGGTCAAGGGCAACAATGAGGCGAAAAGCTTCAAAAATTCCTTCAAGTAATCGATCCAAACTAATACCTCCATATAAAAAACGCATTTCCCGCCGGAAAATGCGATAATAATACAGTTACTATCGAACCTTCTTTCCACAACGGGAGGCGTAGCCGTTTCCAACCGCACCCTATCGTCCATTTTTCATAACGCTAAGCATTTGTCTTAGAAAAAATGGATCGAAGGCAATATTCTTTTGTCAATCTCACATGTGCATTTTATAACAAGTCCCCCCCTCAGGTCAACCCCGTGCCAGGGGGACGGAGTACTTGACCCATTTTGTGGCAGACAGATGGTATCCATTTATCAAATTTTCTCGTGACAAGATTGCTTAACTACTGCCTTTAATAAAAAGAATATAAACAAACAAGGAAATAAAGGAATTTGCTATTAATTGAAGAAGACAATTTTTAACACTACGATCTCAACATCAACGAAGCTTTTAACTTCAACTCAACTGCAGTAAGAATTACCAATAAATGTAGTAGCTATATGATCCAATAGGCAAAAGCGGGAAGCAGAATTCTCCGGGATAATGAAAATATCTTGATTTGAAGAGTATAGAATGTCTACATTAGTTTGAGTTTGATAAATATAGTTGCAAGAAGGTAAATCAAGCGAAAGGTGGTTGCTAATATGCATATAAAGTGTAAAATTGTAGTTGCTGTTCTTATAGTTGCAGCAACGCTTATTATTGGCTGCGCTGGTGGCACTGAACTATCTGTAACAGCACCTGAAGAGGTAGATGTGCAAAGTGCTATAATAAGAAGTGATGGAACCTTAATAAGCAAATTTTCCACGGCAAAAAGCGGGACCTTAGAACTGACCCTGAACTTAAATACCAGGGTGACACCAGAGCACAATCCAAATCTTTTAAGCGGTGAAATAAGTATATCTACTAATACAGCTTTTTCAATGGATGTAAATGCCGGAGAGGAATATGACATTTCACCTCAATTGAATATTCCAGGCGGAGAAATAACTTCGGGAACATTGACGTTTACATTTAAATAAAAGTCTGATAGAGAGGCGCGGTGAGTTTAAGTGTGCTTAATAATGAGTCAAGTACCCCGTCCCCCTGACTCTTTTACAGCTCTGAGGAAGCAGATCATGAAATTGCTTAAGGATCGCTCTGTGGCAACGAGCCAGGTGCGTATTTCCTGTCGTACCCTGAGCCCGGAAGAAGCCCTTGGTAATCCCTGCCGGGACGATTTTCCCCTGCAGAAAGGCAGAGAGAAACTGATGCAGGCAGAAATAGGGCCTTACAGGGGACAGGCTTTCACTGATCGGCCAGGTAATCTGGAAGGCACTCTGGAAGAAATTTTACTGCTTCCACCGCTAAACAACTTTAACCGGGCAGCCATAATCGCTGCCTTGAATGCTCTTTTAAGATCAAGGAATGATATTGAGGCTACCGTTCATTGCCGGGATGAAGGGCCGCGCCTCTGTGGGGAAGCACTTGTCGACCATATAAGCCAAAAATATGGGTGCCCGAAAGTTGTGCTGATTGGCCTGCAGCCGGCTATGGCTGAAGCGCTTGCCCGGTCATTTCCCCTGAGCATTTATGACCTCGATCCTGCCAATAGGGGTAAAAAGTTTAGCCAAACAGTGGTCGAAACAGGTTCCTATGATGTTGCTGACCTTGAAAAAGGTTGTGACCTTTTTATTGTAACCGGCAGTACTATCATTAATGGTAGCATTGATCAGTTTCTCGAGCTTAAAAAGCCGGTAATATTTTTTGGTACGACCATTGCCGGTCCGGCACAACTGCTGGCCTTAAATCGCTTTTGTTCCCAGGCCCAGTAAATGCAGTTTTAGCCTGTAAACAAGGCTGTTTATGTTTGACAAAGCCTGTTTGACATGTTAAAATTTGCTTTAGATTTACAACCGCACGAAGAAGGTCCAAAATGCCCCGTTGTATATTGGGCTACCAGCTTCGGCGAGTCCTTACGGGGGGTTTATTTATGTACGCAATCATTGAAACCGGCGGTAAACAGTACCGCGCAGAAGAAGGTAAAGTTATCCGCGTGGAAAAGCTTCCAGCGGAAAAAGGCGAGAAGGTAAAATTTGACCGGGTCCTTATGTTTAACGATGGCCAGGAAATGAAAATTGGTAAACCCTACCTGGAAAAGGCTGAGGTAGAGGGCAAGGTTGTCAGGATCGGACGAGATAAGAAAATCATTGTTTTCAAGTACAAACCAAAAAAGAATTACAGTCGCAAGCAGGGTCACAGGCAGCCTTACACGGAAGTTCTTATCGATAAGATATCTGTTTAACAGTCGACTATTTTTAGGCAAAGTGGTATGAAAGAGAGGTGTTTTAGATGGCTCATAAAAAAGGGGTTGGCAGTTCCCGTAACGGCAGGGACAGCAATGCAAAGAGACTGGGTGTCAAGCGCTACGGTGGGCAGCAGGTTAAAGCAGGTAGTATTTTGATCAGGCAGAGAGGAACCCGTTTTCATCCGGGACTCAATGTTAAAAAAGGTAGTGATGATACCCTGTTTGCCACTGCAGACGGCAGGGTTGTTTTTGAATATAACAATCGCGCTAAAAAGCAGGTTAGCGTTTACCCAGAAGAAGTAGCGGCAGCAAATTAAAGTAATGAGGTCCGGGTTTTGCCCGGACCTTTGTTTTTTATCCTGGCAAGTAGCCCTGCAGGTGATTCTAATTAAATGTTTGTAGATGAATTGGCCCTTTCAGTACGCGGTGGTCGCGGTGGCAATGGTGCGGTTTCTTTCCGTCGGGAAAAGTATGTTCCCAAGGGCGGTCCTGATGGCGGCGACGGCGGCGACGGCGGCAGTGTTTACCTGGTGGCAGATCCATCGAAGCACAGCTTCCTTGATTTACGTTACCGGCGAATTTTTAAAGCGACAGATGGCGGGCATGGGCGGACCAAGAATAGACATGGTGCCAGGGGCACCGATCTCTTCATCCAGGTTCCACTGGGCACGATAGCCCGTGATGATAAAAATAATATTATTGCCGACTTAACTTCGGCCAACCAGAGAGCTCTCGTCGTTGCCGGTGGAAAAGGGGGTAAAGGTAATGCCCGCTTTGCCGGTTCCCGTATACGTGCTCCCCGCCTGGCGGAGAGAGGTCTGCCCGGAGAAGAAAAACAGATTAATCTTGAGTTAAAACTTCTGGCCCAGGTAGGACTGGTCGGTTTTCCTAATGCTGGTAAGTCAACTCTGCTCAGATCCATATCCGAGGCAAAACCTAAAGTAGCTGATTATCCTTTTACTACTCTTGCGCCCAATCTGGGAGTGGTCAGGGTGGGTGATGAGGGCAGTTTTGTAGTTGCCGACTTACCCGGCCTAGTTGAGGGTGCCCACGGGGGAGCAGGTCTCGGACACCAATTCCTACGCCACGTGGAAAGGAATTTACTCCTCTTATTTTTAATCGATCTATCGCCCCAGGCTCACCCTGAACCTGAAGAAGCGTACTCACAGCTCAAGAAAGAATTAACTCTCTATAGCTCCCGGCTTTCCAAATTCCCGCGTGTAGTAGTTGGTAATAAGCTCGATCTAAGTGGCAGTGCCGAGCGTTTTCAGACCCTTCAGGAGAAAATTAGAGCTGAAGAGGAAGGCACTGTTCCTGTATTTGCCATCTCAGCGGCAACGAAAGAAGGCGTTAGTAGCCTAATTCGTTTTTTATTTACCCGGGTTAATGAACTCTCTGAAGGAAAATCGCCACTTGATGAGGAAGAAATAATCAGGCCGTTCGAAAGTGATCACCTGCCGCTTCAAGTTGAGAAGGTTGACGCTATCTATGTAGTGACCGGAACAGCAGTAGAAAGGGCCGCCGCCAAAACTGATTTTGAGAATGAAGAAGCAGTACTGCGTTTTCAGAATTACTGCCGGCGCATTGGCCTGGAAAAGGAACTTAAAAAAAAGGGTATAAAAGAAGGCGATACTGTACGCATCGGGGAAGAAGAATTTTTCTATTACGATTAAGTGAAGGAGTCGTTCCTTATTGCTTTTCAACGCTTACCGTAACAAAGCTGGTAGTCTCAACATCGGTCTGATGGGTGGAACGTTTGACCCCATCCACATGGGTCACCTGGTTACTGCTGAAGAAGCGAGGCAGCAGTTTGATCTTGATTATGTAATTTTTGTGCCTACCGGTATACCACCGCACAAGGAAAAAGAAGCGGTTTCACTTCCCGAGCATCGTTACCTGATGACTTCGCTGGCTGTTATGTCAAACCCCTCTTTTTTCGTTTCTCGAATCGAAATAGATCAAAAAACACCAACTTATACCATCGATACGGTCAGGCATTTTTCTTTTAGCAAAGATCCGGGTCTGGAAGTTTTTTTCATTACCGGCGCCGATGCTATACTAGAAATATTTACCTGGAAGGATTACGAAGAACTGCTTGAGCTCTGCACGTTCATTGCTGTATCCAGGCCAGGGTATTCACTTGACCATTTTCATGAAACCCTTGATCGGTCCTGCCCTGCTCTCAAGCAGAAAGTGCACCTCTTGGAGATTCCAGCATTGGCCGTATCTTCAACTTTTATCCGTGAACGGGTGGCTTTGAGCAAAACGATCAAGTACTTAACGCCTGAACCGGTCGAACAATATATTAAGAAACATGGTTTGTATAGCAGTAAAGGTTAAATCGGTTTTGATAACCTGGAAACAGGTTATAATATAAGTGGAGGTGGATTTTTAATGGCAAAAACTTTATATGTGGGAAATATTCCCTGGAGCACCAAGGAGAGTGATTTGCAGGAATTCTTTGCCCAGTATGGTGAAGTATTCGAATGTCGTATCATCACCGAAAGAGCTACAGGGCGTTCCCGCGGGTACGGATTTGTTGAAGTCAACGAAGACCAAATTGAAGATATCCTGGAAAAAACAAACGGGGTGGAACTCGAGGGGCGCAAACTGGTAGTTAATGAGGCTAAACCGCGCGAACAGTAATAAGGTATTTATTATTTCTAATGTGGTCGTCTTAATTACTAAAAACTTAAACTGAATTAGTCGGGATAAGCGGATGAATGCAGATCAGTGTCGAAGAATAATCAAGGAAAAGCTCGATGCAGAAATATACCGGCACTCACTGGGAACGGCTAAGACCGCGGCAGAACTGGCTGAGCTTTACGGTGCTGATAGCGGGAAGGCTTATCTGGCCGGCCTGGTCCATGATTATGGCAAATGCTATACAAAGGATGAGCTTCTCCAGAAGGCAAAGCTTATGGGGCTCTCACTGGATAAGGTTTCCAGAAAGCAAAAGCGTTTATTGCATGCCCCTGTAGGAGCTGCTTTAATCAAAGCTGAGTTTGGTATTGCTGACCCTGACATAACTAGGGCTGTAGCCTGTCACACAACCGGTTGCAGGAGTATGACGCTATTACAAAAGGTAGTTTACCTGGCCGATTATATCGAGCCTGGCCGAGACTTTACCGGGGTTGAAACAGTTAGAATCCTGGCCCGAACTGATCTTAACCGGGCCTTGTTGAGCGCTGTCGACAATTCGATCCGCTCTGTTTTAGACAGAGGTTTTATACTTCACCAGCGATCGGTTGCTTTTCGCAACAGCCTGCTGGCAGAATTAGCTGGTGAAGCCTGAAAAATAATGATCATCAAGGAGGTGATGCTATTTGGCACGGAAAACGGCCACTGATTCCAGGGAGTTGGCCTTATTTGCCGCGCAACTGGTACTTGACAAGAAAGGGCATGATGTGCGCTTATTGGAAGTCGGCCGGGTTTCTATAGTTGCCGACTATTTTTTACTGGCTACCGGAACAACAGCTGTTCAGGTACACGCAATCTGTGACCACCTGGTCGAAAACATGAAAAAGAAGAGCTACTATGCCCTGCGTATCGAAGGTTACCGGGAAGGCTGGTGGATAGTTTTAGATTATGGCGGGCTGGTTGTCCATCTTTTCCAACCGGAAGCAAGAACATTTTATGACCTGGAAAGGCTATGGTCTGAAGCACCACCTGTCAAAATTGAAGCAGCTGAAGAAAGCTTGCTATGACCTGCTAAGGTATAAATACTTCAGGAGAGAGAAAAATGGAAAAGGGAACACTTAAACAGGCCATTGCTGATCAGGCAAAAGACGGCACTAATCCGGCTGGTTCTCCTTATCGGTATCTGACCGTTGCAGCAACAGCAAAACTGGCCGCCATTCATGATCTTCCACCCCGGCAGGTTGAAGTGGCAGCGATAGATCTTGAGATAATTCCCGAACGTTACGAACGAAGTATTGGTACAGTTGGGTTGAAAGGTCAGAAAAAGCTCCTCCAGTCGACCGTAGGGGTAATTGGTGCCGGTGGCCTTGGTGGATTTGCCCTGGAATTATTGGCTCGCATGGGAGTGGGCAGGCTGGTTGTGGTTGACGACGACATTTTTTCCGATAGCAATTTAAACCGGCAGCTGCTGGCCACTGAAAAAAGCCTTGGTCAGGTAAAAGTGAAAACTGCTGCTGAACACATTGCTGCCGTGAACAGTTCCGTGGAGGTAGAAGCGATTAAATGCCGGGGAACCGAAGAAAACCTTCCCGACATTTTTGCCCCCTGTGATCTTGTTCTTGATTGTCTCGACAATCTTTCTTCCCGTTTTGCCCTGGAAAAAGCCTGTTCAAAGCTTGGCATCACAATGGTCCATGGTGCTATCGGCGGATTCTTAGGACAACTGGCTGTGATCAGGCCCGATCGGCCCCTTCTGGAGGCCATATATGGAAAACTTGGCCCCAATGGTTTCGACAAGGGTATTGAAGTACAGTTAGGTAACCCTGCTGCCACCCCGGCCATGGTTGCTTCCTGGCAAGTCAGCGAAGCAGTTAAGATCCTGGCCGGACTGGAGGGAGTTTTGGCGGCTGATATAATGCTGGTCATCGACATGCAGTCGGGAGAAACGTACCAGATTGAAGTTTCCGGCTGATCTTTTTAAGGTTGCTAAAACTTTTACTGCTATTGACAAGGCTATATGGCGTGCTTATAATGTAAGGTGTACTCGAGGTGCCCAATACTTTTTGATGATGGGAAGCAGTAAGCAGGAATGCTATGACAGAGAGCCGGTGCCAGGTGTGAGCCGGCTGGCAAAGCTGCTGAACTCGTCCCGGAGATGTGGCGGTGAATTTATGAAACCGCTGCCGTCCGACCGGCGTTAACGGTGCTAAAGTGGGTAACATAACGGGGGGCTGTGGCGCAGTGGGAGCGCGCTTCCTTGGCATGGAAGAGGTCGCGGGTTCGACTCCCGCCAGCTCCACCAACTGGTTTACCAAGAAGGGTGGTACCGCGGGTATAAATCCGTCCCTTGACCGGGCGGATTTTTTATTGGAGATGGAGGTCGAG